>JALYWB010000067.1 GCA_030852935.1 Actinomycetota bacterium
TCTACCTCTGCGGCGCCGGCAGCCATCCGGGGCCAGGGGTCTCGATGATGCCCGGCCGGAACGCGGCTCGGGTCGTTCTGGGCGACCTCGGCAGGGGGTGAGCGGATGCCGCGTGGCGCGCGTCTGCGCCTACCGTCCCTCGTCCGTGGCCGAGGGGAGCCCCTGCTCGCTGTTCCATCTGTCCATCTGATCTGAGAACCTGGCATCCATGAGCTCAGGTGGCAGGCCCGCGGTGAAGATCACCTCGTTCCCGTCGGGATCGGTCGTTGTCAGGTCCCGGGTGTTCCACGGCGTATCCACCGGTCCCTCAACGATCCCCCCGCCGTGAGCGCGAGCGCGAGCGGCCAACCCCTCGACTTCGTCGTACACGGCGGCGAAGCTCAACGTGGGACCGGATCCAGGGTTGACGGGGCCGGAAGATGGCCGCACCAGCAGGTCTTGGAATCGCCACCTGCGGAGATGCACCAATGCGGCGGATCCATCTGGGGCGGGAATGGTGAAGAGGTTGATGAATCCGAGGCCGTCGGTGTACCACGACACCGTGGCGTCGATGTCAGCGACGAGCAGCGTCGCGAACGCGGGCATGCCATAGATGTCACGAGTGATCTCGGGCGCCTTCACGCCGCGCCCGGGCGCAGGAACCGATGATTGCGAAGTCGTCATGTACTCAGTCTCAACATTGACGTTGCGTCAAGGTCAAGTGGGTGTTCGTCGCAAGCGTCAACTCGGTTATTGAACTTTTCGGTTCAGTGTCTTACACTGAACCACATGGTTCAACAACAAGCACTCGACCGGGCGTTCTCCGCCCTCGCCGATGAGACGCGTCGGAGGATCCTGACTCGGCTCGGCGACGGCCCGGCGTCGATCACCACGCTCGCGGAGCCCTCGGGCATGACGCTCACGGGCATCCGCAAGCATGTCGACGTGCTCGAGGCCGCGGGCCTCGTCACCACCGAGAAGGTCGGCCGCGTGCGGCGGGTTCAGCTCGGCACCGAGCGCTTGGACGACGCGATGGCATGGATCAGTTTCTACCAGCGGCTCTGGGAGCGTCGACTCGACGGCCTCGAGGCGTACTTCACGCTCCGCAACGGAGCGAACGACACGGATGAGAACACGGAAGAGAAGGGAACGGCACGATGAGCGACGCCGACACCACACAGACGAGCGACACCATCGGCCTCCGGATGACGCGGCAACTGCCCGCCACCCCCGAGGACGTCTTCGATGCCTACACCGACGCCGAGAAGCAGAAGATCTGGTATTCGATCCTCGATGAAGAACCCGGCATCGTCGAGATCGAGGTCGACCTGCGAGTGGGCGGCAAGCAGGTCGCCGTGTGGGGCCCGAACCGCGAGACGCTGTTCCGCGAGGAGCAGACGTTCCTCGAGATCGACCGGCCGCACCGGCTCGTGACCGAGTCGACGGGGAGTGATCCCACTGGGCAGGAGATGACGACGCGCGTCGTCATGACGTTCGAAGCCAACGACGAGGGAACGCTCGTCACCGTGGAGCAGACCGGCTTCCCGACTCCCGAGGTGCGCGACTTCTTCTCGACGATGGTCTGGGTCGGCGCATTCGACCGCATCGAAGCGTACCTGGTGCGCCCTTGACGCTCGGCTCCGCTCGTCAGCCGAGCCGCTCGGCAAGCCAGGCCGACATGCGCGGCCAGTGCGCGCCGGCGCCGCCCTCGTGCTGGTTGAACGGATACTCGACGATGTCGGCATTCGGGGCATCTCCGTCCACGGCGGCGCCGGATCGCGCGCCCCAGTGATTGCGCGCCGCGAACACCGTCGACGGTGGGCACACCGGATCGAGCAGACCGACCGAGAACAACGCGGGTGCCGTGGCGCGCTTGGCAAGGTTCACCCCGTCGAAGTACGCCAGCGTCGAGAACACCTGCGGAGCGGCTTCCCGATGCACCGACAGGTACTTCACGATCTCGGCGTACGGCATGTTGTCGGTCATGCCGACGGACCGCTCGAAGTGGCAGAGGAACGGCACCTCGGGCATCGCACCGACGAGTCGCTCGCTGAGTCCGGCCGCCGCGATCGCGATTCCGCCACCCTGGCTGCCACCGGCGACGGCCACGCGCGAAGCGTCCACCCGATCGAATGACCGCACGGCGTCGATCGCCAGCACCGCATCGGTGAACACGCGCCGGTAGTAATAGGTCGCGGGCGATTCGATACCGCGCGTCATGAACCCGGGCGTTGCGGGGCCGCTGCCGTGCGGGTCGGGCGTGGTGCCACCGGTGCCGCCGCCGCTCCCCTGCCCGCGCGTGTCCATGAAGAAATAGGCATAACCGGATGCCGCCCAGGCGAGCCGCTCGTGCGGCAGGCCGCGCCCACCTCCGTAGCCGTTGTATTCGACGATCGTGGGCAGCGGCCCTTCGGTGCCGGCGGGCACGAGGAACCAGCCACCGACCGGGTCTCCGCCGAAGCCGCTGAACGACACGTCGAACACCTCGAATGACCGCAGTGGCGAGTCGACGCGCGTCAGTCGCGGTTCACGCGCAAGGGCACGCGACTCGGCGAGCGTGTCAGCCCAGAAGGCGTCGAAGTCAGCCGGCTCAGTGACCTCGGGGCGGTAGGCCCGCAGTTCTTCAGCGGGCAGATCGAAACGGGGCACAGCTCTTCCTTCGGCTGGAGCGCGCGGCGGGCCCGCGCGGGCGGTGGGCGGCGTCGCCCAGCGTATCGAACGGGGCGAGGGCTGGCGGCATCCGCGACGCCGCGTTATCGTGGCGCGCATTCACGCTGACGCCACGCGCGCACGCTGACGACACACATTCACGCTCACAACGCACATCACGCTGACACGGGAGGTCTCATGGTGCTCATGCACCGTCGGGCGGATGCCGCGGCCGATGACATCGACTGGAACGAGTCGATCGAGGGCGAGACGATCGGCTCGCAGGTCTCGATCATCCTGGAGTACACCTCGCGCGACGGCGCAGGGCCGCGCTTGCACCAGCATCCGTACACCGAGACGTTCGTCGTGCGCCGCGGTCGGGCGCTCTTCACGGTGGGCGACGAGCGGCTCGAGGCATCCGGCGGGCAGATCCTCGTGGTTCCGGCGTTCACGCCGCACAAGTTCGCAGTGATCGGGCCCGAGCCGTTCGTGTCGACGAACATTCACGCCAACCCGACGTTCGAGACGGAGTGGCTCGAGTAGCGGCGACCGCGCCGTGACCCCGCCGTGACCGTGCCCGACGGACCGGCGTGCCCGCGAGCCGGCGACGCGGCGACAGTTTCCTTACGGAACCCTCGGTACTTCGGTACTCCGGTACCGCCTCGTGGAAGAAAACCATTCCCCGGCGACCCGGGAGGCGACCCGGGCGCGGTGCATATGCGGCACGCGCATTGCGCCGCGCCCACGCACGCACGCGCATCGCGCCGCACGCGAGAATGAACGCGTGACCGATCACGTCTTCATCGCCGGACCCGCCTCATGGAATCGCATCACCCTGCTCGATCGGCTTCCCGAGCCGGTGCCGCACATGCAGTTCGTGCTCGACGAGTGGGAGACGATGGGCGGCACGTCGGCGGGCAAGGCACTGAGCCTCGCGGGCCTCGGCCGGCGCACGGTGTTGCATACCCTTCTCGGCCGCGACGAGGCTGGACGTCGCATCGACGACCTGCTCACGAAGGCGGGCGTCGACCTGATCGTCGACGACGGCGGCGCGACCGAACGTCACCAGAACCTCATGACCGCGGCGGGAGAGCGCGTCTCGCTCTACCTCGCGACGCCCGACGATCGCGACGACGATCCGCCCCGCGAGGTGGTCGGTGCGATGACGGATGCCGCGGCGATCGTGCTTGATCTCGCACCGATTGCGCGCCGGCTGATTCCGCTCGCGCGGGCGACCGGCCGGCCGATCTGGACCGACATCCACGACTACGACGGCGGGGCCGAGTTCCACCGCCCGTTCATCGAGGCCGCCGACGCCATCTTCATGAACGCCGACCGCATCGGCGACGACCTGTTCCCCTTCATGGAACGCTGCATCGAGGGCGGCGCCTCACTCGTCGTGTGCACCCTCGGCGCCGACGGCGCGATCGCCGTCGATGACCGCATGACCCGACACGCCGTCGCGGCGGCGCCGGCCACCGTGCGCGACACCAACGGTGCGGGCGATGCGTTCATGGCGGGGGTGCTCGACGCCACGCTCTCGGGGTCGCCGCTCGCCGATGCCATGCAGGCGGGCGCCCGCCACGCGGCATGCGTGCTGGCCACTCGCCACCTGCATCCGAGCCTGGACGCACTGCTCGCGACGTGATCGACCACGGAGCATCCGGACCGTCTGCGGTCTCAGCGAGCAGGAGCTCCGTCTGGATGCGGCGCCAACCCGAGGTCGCATTCAGGGATCGCCGGCTCAGCGAGATGACATCGCGTCCGCGACTGCCTTGCGGAGCGCAGGCGTCACCTCGCCGGCGAACCGCTGGATGGTGTCGGGCTCGTCGCTCGAGAGGATGAAGGTGCCCACACCGTGGTCGACGACCAGTGGCAGCAGCCGCTCCACCCACTGCGACGGCGGGCCGTCGAGGAACGCTGCCGCCCCGGCCGCGCCGGCCCCGCCACCACCACCCGTACCCGTCGCGAGGAGGTTTCCGCCGATGTTCACGAGTCGGCGGATGTCGCGCGGGTCGCGCCCCGCGCCGAGCGCCGCCTCGTCGATCGTCGCGTTCGCCGTGGCGAAGTCGGCCCGCGACATCCGGCCGAGCGAGGGCAACCAGCCGTCGCCCTTGAGGCCGATGAGCCGGAGCATCCGTGGCTTGTACGCACCGATCCAGATCGGCATGTCGTGCGCCGGCGCCGGCCCGCGCTTGGCGCCGCTCACCCGGTAGAACTCGCCCTCCACCTCGAACCGCGCACGCTCGCTCGGATCCCAGATGCCGCGGATGACGTCGATCGCCTCCGACAGTGCGTCAACCGACTGCCCGGGCGAGAGCCGGCGCCCGCCCATCGCTTCGATCGCATCCCAGAAACCGCCTGCGCCGAGCGCAAGCTCGAAGCGTCCGCCCGAGAGCAGGTCGAGGCTCGCGGCCGCGCGAGCGAGCACGGCGGGTTGACGCAGCGGCAGGTTCGCGACGTTCGCCGACAGGTGGATGCGATCGGTGCGTGCCGCGACCCACGCGAGCAGCGTCCACGTGTCGTGGAACCGCGGCTGATACGGGTGGTCCTGGAACGTGACGAGATCGTAGCCGGATGCCTCGCTGAGCTCAGCGAGCTCCACTGCGAACTGCGGCGGATCGTTCTTCGGGGTGATGAACGTACCGAACTGCAGTTCGTGGCCGTAGTACATCGTGCTCCGATCGGTCGAGTGGTTCCCGCGTTCCCGCGAGCCCGCGTGAGTCTCGTTCATTCTCGCCCTATCCCCCGTCTCCGGCTCTGCGATAGGTTGACGCCAGAAGCGAAGGGATCGACATGAACTTCCTGCAGGGCATATGGGACTGGTTCTGGCTGCTGGTGTGGGTCTTCGCCTACCTGGCCTACCTGTTCGTGTTGTTCTTCATCATCTTCGACATCTTCCGCGACCGTGCGCTCAACGGTTGGTGGAAGGCGGTGTGGCTCATCTTCCTCGTCTTCGTGCCGTTCCTCACCGGACTCGTGTACCTCATCGTGCGCGGCAAGGGCATGGCGGAACGCTCCGCCCGCAAGCAGGTGGAGTACCAGGAGGACAACGCCGACTACATCCGGTCCGTCTCGTTCGCCAGTCCGACCGACGAGATCGCGAAGGCGAAGGCGCTCCGCGACCAGGGAATCATCAGCGACGGCGAATTCGAGGCGCTGAAGAACAAGGCGCTCGGCGCCAAGTTCTGACGAGTGACGTCACTCGACCGCCGAACGTTCCTCTTAGCCGGAACGTTGGCGGCCGCGGGCCTCGGGCTCGCCGCATGCACCATCGACGGCGACTGGGTGCGGCTCGAGGCATCCGCCATCGATGCCCTCCGACGCCGTCTCGACGGCACCGTGCTCGTGCCCGGCGACGCCGGCTTCACCACTGCGTGGATGCCCAAGAACGGTCGCTTCGCCGACACGGTCCCGCAGTTGGTCGTGCGGGTCGCGGGCGATGCGGATGTCGCGACCTGCCTCGACTGGGCGGGCGAACATCGGCTGCCCATCGCCGTGCGCGGCGGCGGCCACAACTATGCGGGCCTCTCCACCACGACGGGGCTCGTGGTCGACCTGAGTGCGCTGTCGACGGTGCTGGTCGGTTCCGACGGCACGATGACCGTCGGCGGCGCCGCCACCAACGCCGACGTGCTCGAAGCGACACGTGGTGGCCGTTGGATCCTGCCCGGCGGCACGTGCCTCAGCGTCGGCGTGGGCGGGCTCGCGCTCGGCGGCGGAATCGGCTACCACTCGCGGTGGGCCGGGCTCACGAGCGATCGGCTCCGAGCGGCGCGCATGGTCACGGCGAGCGGCGAGGTCGTGACGGCGAGCGCCGACGAGAACGCCGAGCTGTTCTGGGCGCTGCGCGGCGGCACCGGCGGCACCTTCGGCGTCTGCACGGAGTTCGAGTTCGACGCGGTACCGGTGCCGACCGGCGACATCATCTACTACCGCTTCGCCTGGACGGGAGCGGATGCCGCGCTCGCGATGCTCATCGCACTCGACCGCATCCACCAGACGGCGCCACCCGAGTTCGTGGCATCTGCCGGGGTGCAGGCCACGCCGATCGGCGACGATGGGCCGCGTGCGGCGATGGACGTGTTCGTTCGGGGCCAGTTCCTCGGCTCGGAGGCCGATTTCCTGGCGATCGTCGCACCGCTCCTCGAGGCCGCCCCTCCGGCGAGCCGCGACATCCGGTCCGAGCCGTTCTGGGAGGTGGCGCCGCGCTTCACGAACCCCGAAGCCGAGAACCACTCGTGGGGCGACATCTCGCGCTACGCGAACGCTCCGCTGCCCGAAATCGCCCTCGAGCGCGTCGTCGACCTGATGGCGGATGCCCCGAGCCGCACCGCGAGCACCAACGCGCAGTTCTGGATGATCGGCTGGGTCGGCGGCGCCGTCATGGACTCCGTGGGCCGCACCGACACCGCCTACGTGCACCGGGGAATGACGGAACTGCTGCGGCCCACACCCGTCTGGGCGAACCTCACGGATGCCGCACTCGTCGCCGATCTCGAATCCTGGACGACCGCCGTCGTCGACGTCCTCGACCCGCACACCCCCAGGGAGAGTTACCAGAACTTCCCGAACCGGACGATCGAGGACTGGCCCGAGCAGTACTTCGGCGAGAACCTCGCACGCCTTCGCGAGGTGAAGGCCGAGTGGGATCCCGACGGCGTGTTCCGGTCGGCGCAGGGCCTCACGGTGGGCTGACCTGCGCGGGCGTGCAGCACAGCGGCGGTCAGAGCCAGCCGTGATGCTCGGCGATCTGTGCCGCGCTGACGCGATTCTGCGCGCCCGTCTTGCCGATCGCCGACGAGAGGTAGTTGCGCACCGTCGCCTGCGACAGGTGCAACCGCTCGGCGATCTCCTGCACGGTGGCGCCCCGTGAACCGGCGGAAAGCACATCGCGTTCACGCTCGGTGAGCGGGTTCTGCGGTGTGGCCAGGGCGGATGCCGCGAGCTGCGGGTCCACCACGATCGAACCACGCACGATCGCACGCACCTGCTCCGCGAGCTGTTCGACCGGCACGTCCTTCAGCAGGAATCCACGCGCCCCCGCCTCGAGCGCGCGCTTGAGGTACCCGGGACGGCCGAAGGTGGTCAGCATGACGACCGCGCAGTCGGGGAGCTCGCGACGGAGTTGCGGTACGACCTCGAGTCCGCTCGCACCCGGCAACTCGATATCGAGCAGCGCGACGTCGGGACGGGCCTCACGAGCCGCCGCGACGATCTCGTCGCCGCGTGCGACCTGGGCGACCACCTCGAAGTCGGACTCGAGGTCGAGCAGCGACGCGAGCGCCGTGCGGAACATGGTCTGGTCCTCGGCGAGCAGGATTCTCATCGGTCGTCCCCCCTCGGGTCGGATAGCGGCACGCGGGCGATCAGGCGGAAACCGTCGGTGGCGTGCTGGGCATGCAGTTCCCCGCCCGCGTCGGCGAGCCGCTCCCGGAGGCCGGCCAGCCCAGAGCCGTCGGTCCCGGGTGCCGCGGCTGCCGTGCCCGCGGCCTCCGCCGTGCCTGCGGCATCTGCCGTGCCTGCGGCATCCGGCCTGCCGTCATCCGCGACCTCCATGACGGCCACGCCACCGTCGAGCGCGACGGTGATGCGGCAGTGCCGCGCGGTGGAGTGGCGCATGATGTTCGTCGACCCCTCGCGCACCACCCAGCCGAAGAGCTCGTCGATTGCGGCGGGCAGCACTCCGGCGTCGTTGCGCACGTCGACGGAGTGGCCCGATGCCGAGAGCCCGAGTCGAGCCCGTTCGATCTCGGCCGCGAGGCCCGCCTCTCGGTAGCCGCTGACCGCGGCGCGCACGTCGGCGAGCGCTTGACGGCCGATCGTCTCGATATCGGCTGCGTGGCCGGCGGCGGCATCGGGGTCATCATGCACGAGGCGGCGCACCGCCTCGGCCTTCACGATCACGACCGAGAGCGTATGCCCGAGCAGGTCGTGCAGGTCGCGAGAGAACCGCAGGCGCTCGTGCACGACCGCGGCGCGGGCGAGCTCCTCACGGGTGGCCTGGAGCTCGGCGATGACCGCAACGAGCCGGTGCACGACGAAGTTGCCGAAGCCGCTGAGGAAGACGAGCACCATCGTGCCCAGACCGGTGGTGAGCTCGCCAGTCACGAACCAGGTGAGCACTCCGGCGAACAGGGTCATGAAGATGAGGGTCCCGAGCACGTCGCTTCTGCGCAGCACGACGGCGCAGGCGATCGCCGGCAACGCGAACGGGGTGGCCCATTCGAAGGCGCCCATGCCGGCGCAGGCGATGCCCGCGAGCAGCACGAGCGCGGCGACGGCGAGCGGGGCCTCGCGACGACGGTCGCCGACGACCACCGCCACGGCGAAGCTCGCGGCGGCGCCCGCGATGAAGGCGGCGGCCAGCGCGATCCGCCACGGAGGCACGGCGCCGGTGGCGATCATGTCGACCACGTCGGCGGTCGGCCCGAAGAGCAGGATGGGGATCCACACGAGAGCCATCCAGAGGCCCGTGTGCGCGGCGATCCACGCGAAGAACCGCCCCGTCGAACCCGTGAAGGTTCGACGGGCGGCCCTCGTACCGGAGCCGGTCATGCGCGAGCCGGTCATGCGCGCCCCGGTCATGCGCGTCCCGGTCGGACTCGCGGCGGCAGGAGCCCGATGATCAGGACCCCGCCGACGACGACGTGCAGCAGCATGAGCACGAGCATCGAGGCGCCGGTCGCGCTCAGCGGCGGCCCCGCGAGCGAGAGTACGCCGACCGTGATGGAGATGCCCAGCCAGATGCCCCTGGCGTGCCGGGCGAAGCGTGCGACCAGTGCCGAGACGACCGCCGCGCCCACGGAGCCGACGAGCACCGCGATCAGGATCTGCGGCGGACCGACGGGCTGCGGCTGCACGCCCCCGGTCGACGCCACGAGCTCGAGCCCACCGACAGGCACCGCGAGCACCCAGGCGACAAGTGCTGCGGCGAGGGCCGCGGCGGCGCTCAGCGCCGCCCGAATCCAAGCCGACCGTGCAGGGCGCACACTCGAGGGCTCGGTCGTCTGCGCACCGCCTGCGACGGTGCCGAATGAAGGTGAGGTTTCGTGTGATGTGGTCATGATTCGAAGGTACGAATCGAGGTCCGCCGACGGCAGAGCCGTTCGTCGCGCATCCGGCGTGACAGATGTCACTGTCGGGCGCACTCTCGTCACCGGCCTCGGTGGTCGACGAACGCCATGCGTGGGCCGCGCCGCGGACGCCCGCGCACCCCGGCCGCTTCGAGCAGCCGCACCACCCGGTACCGATGCCCGGCCCACGGCGTCATCGCCTCGACCATCTCGTCGTCGGTCATGTCGCGACCGTAGAGGGCGTGGCCGACGTAGTTCGACAGGTGGTAATCGCCCACCGAGAGGGCGTCGGCATCGCCGAGCGCACGCTGCGCGACTTCGGCGGCGGTCCACGCCCCGACGCCGGGCATGAGGGTGAGGCGCGCCGCGGCATCCGCCGGGCTCATGCCGGCCGCCTCTTCGAGCCGAGCCGCGTAGCGCGCGGCGTTCACGATGGTGCGTGCGCGCCGCGGGTCGACGCCCGCGGTGTGCCATTCCCACGTCGGGATGGCCGCCCAGCCACCTGGCGTCGGCGCGACCGCCATCTTGCGCGGAACCGGCCCCGGCGCCGGCTCGCCGAAGCGCCAGACCAGCCGCCGCCACGACTCGTGGGCCTGCAGCGTGATGACCTTCTGCTCGAGGATCGCGGGCACGAGCGCCTCGAACACCTGGCCGGTGCGCGGGATGCGCAGTCCGGGATTGCGCCGGTGCGCATCGTCGAGCAGCCGGATGCCGGGTGCGAAGCTCGTCGGGTCGTCACCCTCGCCCAGCACCGACGGTGCCGCGGCGACCGCAGCCGGCGCCCCCACGCCCCAGCCCTCGCAACGCAGCAGATTGGCGGCAGGCTGCGTGTATCGCAGCGTCGCCGCCCCCTGCTCCGTTCGTGTCGTGCGCCACACCGCGCCGGCCGCGTCGCGGTGGAAGGTGGGGTCGCCCGGCCCTCGCCGCAGCGATCCGATCGTCTGGATGAGATCGGTCGGATGCCGCGGTGTCCAGGTCAGGGCATGCTCGGCGATCACGGCTCCAGTGT
>JALYWB010000084.1 GCA_030852935.1 Actinomycetota bacterium
CGGGAACAGATCGGCGGCCGCTCGCGTTGTCGACGTGGAAGGATACCCCTCTGGGGTATCAGGTCGGTGAGTATCGGAGGAAGATCGATGAGTATGAGTCGCGACGAGCACCACCACGCAGGCCACGAGCACCGCGAACGCGCTGCCGTCGCGGACGCGCCCGCGCACGCCGATCGCGACGCGCACGAAGCGCACGCCGGTGACGAGATGCACGCGGGACACGAAGTGCACGGCGCCCACGCGGGCCACCACGCACACGCAGGCCACGACATGCACGCGGGACACAGCGGTCACGCGGGCCACGACATGCACGCGGGCCACGACATGCACGCGGGACACGGCGGCCACGGCGATCACGTCGGGCAGTTCCGACGACTCTTCTGGATCATGCTCGTCTTCGCCGTGCCGACGATCCTGTTCAGCCCGATGTTCGCGTCGATCATCGGCTATCCGATGCCCGACTTCCCGCTGGCCACGTGGATCTCCCCCGTGCTCGGCACGGTCATGTTCTTCTGGGGAGGCAGGCCGTTCCTGATCGGCGCCTGGTCTGAGCTGAAGGCACGCAAGCCCGGAATGATGCTGCTGATCGGCCTCGCCATCACCGTGGCGTTCTTCGCCTCGCTCGGCGCGAGCCTCGGCATCCTCGACGAGGCGCTCGACTTCTGGTGGGAGCTCGCCCTCCTGATCGTGATCATGTTGCTCGGCCACTGGATCGAGATGCGCTCGATCGCGCAGACGTCCTCGGCCCTCGACGCCCTGGCGTCGCTGCTGCCCGACGAGGCCGAGCGCGTGGTTCGACCGCCCGCTGAGGCCGTCGAAGCGAGTAACGCGGCGCTGGCCCCTTCGACGAGCTCAGGGACCGGCCCGAGCTCAGGGACCGGCCCGAGCTCAGGGACGGAACTCGTCGCTCCGTCCGACCTCCTGGTCGGCGACGTCGTGATCGTGCGTCCCGGCGGGCGAGTGCCTGCCGATGGTGAGGTCATCGACGGCACCGCAGCGGTGGATGAGTCGATGATCACCGGCGAGTCCACGACCGTGAACCGCGGCCCCGGCGACCACGTGGTGGCGGGCACCGTCGCGACCGACACCGCGATCCGCGTCCGCGTCGACGCGATCGGGGACGACACCGCCCTCGCCGGCATCCAGCGCCTCGTCGCGCAGGCTCAGGCATCGAGCTCGCGCGCACAGCGCCTCGCCGATCGTGCAGCGGGCTGGCTGTTCTGGTTCGCGCTCGGCGTCGGCGTCATCACCGCCGTGGTGTGGACCCTGCTCGGCAACCCCGACGACGCGGTCGTGCGCACGATCACCGTGCTCGTCATCGCCTGCCCCCACGCACTGGGCCTCGCGATCCCGCTGGTCGTCTCGATCGCGACCGAGCGCGCGGCGCGCGGCGGCGTGCTCATCACCGACCGCCTCGCCCTCGAGACGATGCGCACCGTCGATGCGGTGCTCTTCGACAAGACCGGTACCCTCACCAAGGGCGAGCCAGTGGTGACGGATGCCGCGTCGACACCCGGCTTCGACCTCGACGGCATGCTCGCCATCGCGGCCGCGGTGGAGCGGGATTCGGAGCATCCGCTTGCCCGCGCGATCGTCGCCCATGCGGAGGCGAAGCACCTCGACATCCCTGAGGCGGAATCGTTCCAGGCGGCACCCGGCCTCGGCGTCACCGCCATCGTCGCAGGCGTGCCGGTATTCGTCGGCGGTCCGTCCATGCTCGAGGGGCGCGGCGCAGAGCCCCTTCCGACCGCCGTTCCATGGGCGGAACGCGGCGCCACCGTACTGCACGTCTTCGTCGGGCATGAGCTCGCCGGCGCCATCGCGCTCGCCGACGAGGTGCGACCCGAGTCGAAGGAAGCCGTCGACGCGTTGCACGAACTCGGCGTGCAGGTCGTGATGATCACGGGCGATGCCGAACCGGTGGCGCGAACGGTCGCCGACGCGCTCGGCATCGACCGCGTCTACGCCGGCGTGCGCCCCGAGGACAAGGCCGCCAAGGTGCAGGAGCTGCAGCACGAGGGCCTGTCGGTCGCGATGGTGGGCGACGGCGTGAATGACGCGCCGGCGCTCGCGCAGGCCGACGTCGGCATCGCGATCGGTGCGGGCACGGATGTCGCGATCGCGTCGGCGGGCGTCATCCTCGCGTCATCCGACCCCCGTTCGGTGATCTCGGTGATCGAGCTCTCGCGCGCGAGCTACCGCAAGATGTCGCAGAACCTGTGGTGGGCCGCCGGGTACAACCTCGTGTCGGTGCCGCTCGCGGCCGGCGTGCTCGCGCCGATCGGGTTCGTGCTGCCGATGTCGATCGGCGCGATCCTGATGTCGCTCTCGACGATCATCGTGGCTGCGAACGCCCAGCTGCTGCGCCGGCTCGACCTGCGCCCCGAGGCCTCGACGCGCGCCGTGCTCGAGCGCGTCGGCTGATCGATCGCGCTGCCGCCCGTGATCCGCCACCCACGCCACGCGCCTGACCCACCCGAGATGGCACAGGTGACGGATCATCGGGCGCGATCCCGCCCCGTCGGTGCAGCTCCGTTCAGGACACGTCGGGCGTGAGCTCGCGGGCCCGTCGGATGACGGCACGCAGCGCCGGCACGTCGACGTCGGCGAGCGAGGTGAAGGTGATCGCCGCCGAACCGACCTTCACCCGACCGAGCTCCTTCGCCCGTCGCTTCACGAGGTACTCGCCGTCTTCGGCGGCGTTCACGTAGATGCTCAGATTGGCCTTCTGCGCGGCAAGGCCCACGAGGAACCACTCGACGGATGCCCCGCGCGGCCGCGCCTGGGTGATGCCGCCGTACCCCACGATGCGTTGCTCGGTGCCGCCCCACATCGCGCCCTCCCAGAGCACGCGCTCGAGGCCCGCCAGCTCCTCGGAGATGATCCGGTCCAGCTCGCGCAGGTCGTCGCCGCGCAGGCCCTCGAGCTCGGCGAGGAATGCGTCGACATCGGTGTCGGTACGTTCCATGTGGTGCCTCCCACCGCTCGTGCGCGAACCTAGCAGTTGGGCGCCGTGGCTCCAAGGCGCCGCGGCCACACGCTCGGTGAGGAAACGTATGAGAATCCGAGGTTCAGGCACCCCAGCGGCCCCGAACCCCGGATTCTCATACGTTTTTCGTCGCCGGTGATGCCCCGAGCGGCGCCTCAGCCCGCCCGACGTTCCCGGCGACGCTCGCGCGCGCCCTCGACCAGGAAGTAGAGCACGGGCAGCACGATGAGCGTCAGCGCGGTCGACGACACGAGTCCGCCGATCACGACGAGCGCGAGCGGCTGCGAGATGAACCCGCCGTGGCCCGTGATGCCGAGTGCCATCGGCAACAGCGCGAAGATCGTCGCCAGCGCCGTCATCAGGATCGGCCGCAGTCGTCGGGATGCGCCGTGCACGAGCGCGTCGCGAACGCCCATGCCCCTGGCCCGGTACTGGTTCACGAGGTCGACGAGCACGATCGCGTTCGTCACCACGATGCCGACCAGCATGAGCACGCCGACGAGGGATGCCACGCCGAGCGGAATGCCCGTGATCACCTGCAGCGCGATGGCACCGGTCGCGGCGAACGGCACCGAGACGAGCAGCAGCAGCGGCTGCAACAGCGAGCGGAATGTCGCGACCATCACGATATAGACGATGAGGATCGCCACGAGCAGGGCGAGCCCGAGTTGCGAGAACGACTCGGCCTGGTCGGCCGAGACACCGCCGATCGACGCGGTCGCGCCGGCCGGCAGGTCGGCGACGTCGATGGCCGCCGACACCTCGGCGCTCGCCGTGCCGAGGTCGTCGTCGTTCGGCGTCGCCGAGACGGTCGCGCTGCGCAGGCCCTGCACGGTGGTGACGGATGACGGGCCGTCGACCTCTTCGACCGTGGCGAGCGAGTCGAGCGGCACGACGCCTGCGCGCGTCGGAACGGCGAGTGCCGAGAGCTCCTCGACGGTTGCGGGCGGGTCCTCCGTCGCGAGGTAGATGGTGAGCGTCTTCTCGTCGATCACGACCGAGCCCGCAGACTGCGGCTGCATGGCCGCCGAGACGAAGCCGCCAAGGGCGACCTCGGAGTAGCCGGCGGCCGCGGCATCCGCCCGGTTCACCTCGACCGCGATGTAGCGGCGCGACTCAGAGAGGTTCGACGAGGTCTGGGCGAGCGAGTCGAGCCCGTCGAGCTCGGATCGCACGGCGTCGGTCGCCGCCTGCAGGTCTTCGGCGTTCGAGGCCGTCACGTCGACCTCGATATCGGTGGAGGCGCCGAAGCCGCTCGCCGCACTCAGCGTGATCTCGCCCACCTCGTCGAAGCCGTCGAGCTCTTCGCGAACTGAAGCCTGCAATGCCTCCTGGTCGGCACCCTCGTCGGTGGTCACGGAGTACGTCACGGTCGCGCCGCCACCGCCGCCGAGCGCCGCCGCCAGCCCGCGACCCCCCGACCCGATCGAGGTCTGCACCGTCTCGACGCCCTCGGTGTCTCGGATGGTGCGCTCGACCGGCTTCGACGCGGCATCCATCGCCTCGAGGCTCGTGCCGACGGGAAGCTCCTGCGTGACCTGGAACGTGTTCTGCCCCGACGAGCCGAGGAAGTTCGTCTTCATGAGCGGCGTCAGGGCGATCGTGCCACCGAGCACGAGCACGGCGACGACGAGGGTGGCGACGCCGTGCTTCAGGGTCCACTCGATGATCGGCAGGTAGCCCCGCTGCAGCCGCGACGGGTGCTCGAGCTCGTCGGCGGGCGCGCCACGCGACGGTCGGGCGGCGCCGCCCTGGGCCTGGGCAGCGGCGCCACCCTGAGCCGGTCGAAGGGATGCCGCAGGCACGGTCTCGTCGACGAAGGCCGCCGCCGCGGCATCCGCCCCCTCTTCGTGCTTGTGCAGCGTGGCCGGCTTCAGGAACCAGTACGCGAGCACCGGCACGATCGTGAGCGACACGAGCAGTGAGGCAAGCAGCGCGATCGTGACGGTGAACGAGAACGGGCGGAACAACTCACCCGTGATGCCCTCGACCAGCGCGAGCGGCAGGAACACGGCAACGGTCGTGATCGTCGACGCCGTGATCGCACCAGCGACCTCGCGCACGGCGTGCACGATCGTCGCCGCCTTGTCGACCCCCGCGACGAGATGCCGCTTGATGTTCTCGATGACCACGATGGAGTCGTCGACCACGCGTCCGATCGCGATCGTGAGCGCCCCGAGCGTCAGGATGTTGAGCGTGTAGTCGGCCGCCTGCAGCCCGATGAACGTGATGAGCACCGAGGTCGGGATCGAGATCGCCGTGACGAGCGTCGCGCGCACGGAGAGCAGGAACACGAGGATCACGATCACCGCGAACAGCAGGCCGAGCGCGCCCTCGGTGGCCAGCGCCTCGATCGACTGCTGGATGTACGGCGCCTGGTCGAACACGACGGTGAACGTCGCGCCGGGATTCGTGGTGTCGAGCGATGACTCGAGGTCGGGGAGCAGCGCACGCACGGCGTTGGAGACCTCGACCGTGTTCGCTGCCGGCAGCTTCGTGACCGAGATCGTGAGCGCCGGCTCGCCGTTCACCCGGGAGATGCTCGAGACCGGATTGTCGGTGAGGGCGACGGATGCCACGTCATCGATCGTCGTCACCCCGGCGGCGGGGCCCGTCGAAGCCCCGAGCACCGGCAACGCCGCGATATCCTCCACGCTGCCGAGCACCTGGCCGGTCTGCACCGCGAACGTCGAATCACCCTCGGTGATCGTGCCGGCCGGAACGAGCAGTCCGTTCTGCGTCAGGGCATCTCGAACGGCCTGCTGCGTGATGCCGCGTGCGGCGAGCGCAGCAGGATCGGGCGTGATCGTGACTCGCTGCCCGATGTCGCCGATGAGCGTCGCGTCGCGCACGCCGTCGAGGTCGCGGATCTCGCCCAGCGTCGTGCGCTCGAGCTCGTCGGAGAGGGCGCTCACGTCATCGGCACCGGTGACCGCGACGGCGAGCACCGGGAAGTCGTCGAGGCTGAGTGCGAGCACCTGCGGATCGACGTCCTCGGGCAGCTGGCCAGCGATGCGGTTGACCGCCGAGAGCAGTTTCTGCTCGGCGAACGCGAGATCGGTGCCATAGGTGAAGCTCGCGGTGACCCGCGAGAGTCCGGTCGAGCTGGTCGTGGCGGTCGTCTCGAGCCCGGTGATGCCCTGGATGGCCGTCTCGATCGGCGTGGACACGTCGGTGTTCACGACATCGGGCGACGCGCCGGGGTACGCGGTGACGATCGAGAGCTGCGGGAACTCGATCGAGGGCGCGAGCTCCTGCTTGAGGCTCGACAGCGAGATACCGCCGAAGATCGCCACCACGACCGTGATCAGCGCGATGAGGGCTCGGTTCTTCATGCTGATCGCGGCAAGCAGGTGCATGCGTCGATTCTCGCAGGGGCATGCCTCCCGAAGGTCACGGGCCGCTGGGAATCGGTGCGGCGCTGGACGGGCCCGACCGCACGCGGTACGTTCGGAGAACCCGGAGGTGGCCCGATGACGCCAGCGGACGACGTACGGCAGGTGCCGTGGCTCCGCTACGCCCTGCTCGCGGTCGCCCTCACCGCGATGTCGGTCCTCATCAGCCTCTTCTCGAGCGCGTCGACTGCCTCGGCAGACGAGCAGGATTCGGGTCGCGGCCTGCTCGGCACCGTCGGCTCGCTGCTCGGCTCCGTCACCGCGGTCGCCGAGGGAACCGGCGACACGCTCGGCGACGTCGTCGACACGGTCGTCGAACCCGTGAACTACGTGCTCGCCCCCGTCGTCGCCGCGGCCCCCACACCGGTCGTCGAGCTGGTGCCGGCCGTCGTGGATACGGCGACGGATGCCGCGAACGGCACGGTCTCAGACGCCAACGCCGCCGTCGCGACCGTCGTCAACGGGCTCAACGGAACACTCTCGGGCGTCGCAGGCGGCGGCACCGTCGGTGCGGTGACCGCACCCGTCGTCGACCTGGTCGACCACGTCATCGTCGGCGTTCCGGTCGTCGGCGCCGTCGTCGGAGGGGACACGCTGAGCGGCGTGGTCACCCCGGTGACCGGCCTCGTCGACGGCACTCTCGGTGCCGTCGTCGGATCGACCGGCGAACTGCCCACCGACGGCTCCGGCGTAGTGCCTCAACTTCCCGCAGTTCCGCTGCTGCCGGGTGACTCACAATCGCCGAGCGGGCCGGACGCGCCCGCCGAGCCGAGTACGCCCGCGGTCGTGACGCCGTCTTCGCCGGCCGGCGCAGGGCAGGGCGCCACAGTTCCGGCCGGGCCACCCTGGTCGTCATCGTCCGCCCCCGGCGTGAACGCGGCGCAGAGCACCGCGTCGGGCATCGGTGACGCGCGTGCCCAAGGTGGCAGCCTGCCGCCGCCGGGCGGGGACCTGCCGACTTCGCCTTCCACGCCCGTATCGCCACCAACGCCGAACGGCGGCGGCGGCGCAGCGAGCGGGGCGTCCGGTGCCGGCGCAGGTGCCGCATCCGCAACTTCCGATGCGGCGTTCGCCGCGCTCGAACTCGACGCGCTCGCGTCGATGGTGCTGCACTCGATCGA
>JALYWB010000101.1 GCA_030852935.1 Actinomycetota bacterium
ACCTGCGCCTCGACTGGCTGATGTGGTTCCTGCCGCTCGGCCGAATGTGGGAGCCGTGGTTCGAGGTGTTCCTTGCCCGACTGCTCGAGGGCGATGCCCCGACGCTGCGCCTGCTCGCGCACGACCCGTTCGACGGCTCGCCGCCGAGGTGGGTACGGGCCCGGGCCTTCCACTACCGATTCACGACGCACGCGGAGTTCCGTGCGACCGGTGACCGCTGGGTGCGCACGCTCGAGGGCGAGGTGATACCGCCGTCGGCGCTGCGGTGAGGGTTCGGCTCACCGGTCCGTCAGCTGCATCCATTGACCGGACTGTCAACCCCTGAGCGCCGAATCTCCTCGCTGGATAGCCTTTCGGAGCCGCATGGGACCGATCCTCCCGCTGTGCGCACCCGACGTACGGACTCCAGGAGCAGCACCATGACCGACCTTCATCCGCCACGCAGCGCCATCGATGATCGGCCCACGCTTCGATACGAGTTCTCCGAGCACCTCGGATCGGGCGGCATGGCCGACGTCTATCGAGCCCGGGACACCGAGCTGGGTCGCGATGTCGCGGTCAAGGTGTTCCGCGACTACGAGGGCACGGTTGCCGAACTGAGCCGGCGCGAGCGGGAGATCAACATCCTCGGAGGCATGACGCACCCCGGGCTCGTCGGCGTGCACGACGCCGGAACCCTCATGCATGAAGGACGGCCACGGCGCTACCTCGTCATGGAGCTCGTCGAGGGCCGCTCGCTCGGGCACCGTCTTGCTCGCGGACCCATGAAGCCCCGCCAGGTCGCGGATCTCGGCGCGCAACTGGCCGACGCACTCAGCTACGTGCACAGCCGGTCGATCGTGCACCGTGACCTCAAGCCCGAGAACGTGCTGCTCACGGAGGTGCCGACGTTCGGCTACACGCTCATCGCCAAGCTGGCCGATTTCGGCGTGGCCCAGTTCGTCGACGGGTCGCGGCTCACGAGTGATGGAGCCGTGATGGGAACGGCCGCGTACATCTCGCCCGAGCAGGCGCGCGGCGAGGAGATCGGCCCCCCGAGCGACGTCTATTCGCTCGGGCTCGTGCTGCTGGAGGCCCTACGCGGTGAACGCGAGTACCCCGGTTCCGCGGTCGAAGCTGCGCTTGCGCGCCTGCGCCGGCCACCGGTCATTCCCGAAGACCTCCCCGAGCAGTGGCGCGAACTCCTCGCCGCGATGACCGATGCCGACCCGGCCGCGCGGCCGACCGCCCACGATGTCGCGGCGACGATGCACGACATCATCCGGACGATGGTCATCGAGGGCAGGGGCAAGCGCGAACGCGGTCATGGCCCGCGCCACGGCGGCGGCAGATCTCGGAACGACCCCGGTGTGGTACTTGCGAACTCGGTCCTCGGAGGCGCCGTCGTCGCTGCGATCGCCATGATCGGAGCGATCGCGGGGGCGTCGATCCTGTGACCGGCGTACGCCGCCTGTCGCCCGGGGCAACCGCGGCGCGGCGCGGCGAACGGGCGCTCCGAACGCGTAGCGTCACTTCCATGTGGACACGCAGACGTCGCGCCCGTGTGGCGGAGGAGCCGCCGGCAGCTGAAGTCACCGGAAGCGCCAACTCGGCCGCGCCCGAGCTGAAGATCAGGGCATTCCGGATCGGATTCGTGGGTGCGCTGGGCGTGCTGCTCGCCCTCCTCCTCGGCGGCATCATCGGCCAGCTGGGCACGGTGATCCTCTATGTCGCGCTGGCGCTCTTCCTCGCGCTCGGGCTCGACCCCGTCGTCAGCTGGCTGCAGCGCCGAGACGTGCCGCGCTGGCTCGCGATCCTGCTCGTGTTCGTGGTGGTGATCAGCGTGTTCGTCGCGCTCATCGCGACGATCGTCCCGATCGTCGTCAACGAGACCACGAAGCTCGTCGAGAACTGGGACGAGATCGTCGACGGCCTGACGAACAGTGACCTCGTGGCCTGGCTGAACGGCCTGACCGGCACGGGCACCGCGATCGAGGACGCCATCGCCTCAGCCGGTGAATGGCTGGCCGACCCGGCGAACCTCGGGTCGCTCGGCGGCGGCATCCTCGCGGTCGGCGCCGGCATCGCGGGCGGATTCACGGGCGCGGTCATCGTCCTCATCCTCACCCTGTACTTCCTCGCGTCGCTCCACTCGATGAAGCGCTACGCGGCCCGGTTCGTTCCCGCCCACTCGCGCCCGGGGTACCGCGAAGTCTCGGAGGAGATCACCGGTTCGGTCGGCCGCTACGTGATCGGCCAGGTGAGCCTCGGCGCGATCAACGGCGTGTTGAGCCTCATCTTCCTGTCGATCATCGGTGCGCCCGCGCCCATCCTGCTGGCGTTCATCGCCTTCCTCTTCTCGCTCGTCCCGCTCGTCGGAACGCTCTCGGGCGCCGTCATCATCTCGCTCGTCTGCCTCGCGGCATCGCCGGTCACCGCGCTCACCGCGGCGATCTACTACCTGATCTACATGCAGATCGAGGCATACCTGCTGAGCCCGCGCATCATGAACCGTGCCGTGGCGGTGCCGGGCGCGCTCGTCGTCATCGCCGCCGTCGCCGGCGGTACGCTCGGCGGAGTGCTGGGCGCCCTCGTCGCGATCCCCGTCGCCGCTTCATTGATCATCATCATCCAGAAGGTCGTGTTCCCCCGGCAGGATGCGCTCTAGGAATGGATTCTGGGACCCGAACCCAGAACCTACGCAGGGACTCCTGAAGCACAGAGACTCCTGAAAACAAGGACGTCGGGCGTCGGGGATCCCACAGCGCATTCGCCGCGCTGACGTCCTTGTTTTCAGGAGTGCAGGACGTTTTCAGGAGTAAAGGACCCTGAGTTTCCAGGCGTGCAGCGCCCCGTGGTGTCCCGAGACATGACCGGAGTGCAGCGACCCTGAACCCCGTGTCGTGTCAGTTCCGCATGATGGAGCCGCCGTTGCGCACGCGCGACACCGCGTCGACCGTGGCCGCCAGGATGAGCACGCCGCCCGTGACGACGAGGTTCACGCCGGCGGGGAGGTTGAGGAGGCCGAGGCCATTGGTGATCACCGCGATCACCAGTGCACCGACGGCGGCGTGCAGCAGGCGACCGCGCCCGCCGAAGAGGCTCACGCCGCCGACGACGGCTGCCGCGACACCCGAGAGCACGATCTCGCGACCCGCGGCTGCGTCGACCGCGCCGACCTTGCTGATCGAGAACAGTCCGGAGACGACGGCGAGCGTCGAACAGACGATGAAGGCACTCCACCGGACCAGCATCACCTTCACGCCCGAGCGGCGCGCCGCTTCGGCGTTGCCGCCGATCGCGTACAGGTACCGCCCGAACCGAGTGCGGTCGAGCACGAAGGTGCCGATCCAGAGGATGACGAGCACGATCGGCACGACGATGGGCACGCCCTCGACGACACCGACCGACTGGCCGCGATTGCGGCTGAGGATGGCGACTGCCGCGCCCCCGATGACCGCGATGACGCCGAGCTTGACCCAGACGAGCGTGATGGTGCGGTTCGGCACGCCGGCGCGCCGACGCCGCGCACGGTCCCAGAAGGAGGTCGCCGCCGACACCGCGATGATGACGGCGAGCATGGCCCATCCGGCCCACACCGGGAGGTTCGAGTTCTGGATGGCACGGACCTCGGGGATCTGCACGCGGTAGAGCCCGCCGGCGCCGATGATCATGAGCGTGAGGCCCTGGTACCCGAGGAACAGGCCGAGTGTCACCACGAAGGATGGAATGCCCACCCTCGCCACGAAGAACCCGATCAAGGTACCGGTGAGGATGCCCGCCACGAACGCGATCGCAAGGGCGAGCACCCAGTTCACGTTGTGCACGTTCACGAGCACGATGAACAACGCCATCGTCATGCCGCTCGTCACACCGGCCGACAGGTCGATCTCGCCGAGGAGCAGCACGAACACGAGCGCCATGCCGAGCATGACGAGCGTCGCGGCCTGCGTCAGGAGGTTCGCGAAGTTCCGCTCGGTGAGGAAGAACGGGCTGAGGAAGCTGAACAGGATGGCCAGTACGACGAATCCGCCGACCGCCGGCAGGGCACCCATGTCGCCGCTGCGGAGGCGCTGGAGGTACCCGCGCACCTGATCGACGATCGTGCCCTCCTGGCCGCTGCCGATGAGGTCGGGCGAGACATCCGTCGCCGACGTGTCGGGCGCGATGGTGGCGGAAGGGGCGCGGTTCGAGCTCATGCGTTCGCTCCCTCTGCGGTCTTGGCGCCGGTGATGTAGCCGACGACATCGTCGCGGCTGGCCTGGCCGGCGTCGAGCGACGCGACCATCTGGCCGAGGTAGAGCACATTGATGTGGTCGGCCACCTCGAACACGTCGGCCAGGTTGTGGCTGATCAGGATCACCGCGACGCCCTGCTCGGCGAGGCGGGCGACGAGGTGCAGCACCTGCTCGGTCTGCGCGACGCCGAGGGCTGCGGTCGGCTCGTCGAGGATGACGACCCTCGCCTTCTTGAGTACCGCGCGGGCGATGGCGACGGTCTGCCGCTGGCCGCCCGAGAGGCTCGCGACCTTCTGCCGCACGGATTTCACGGTGCGCACCGAGAGCGAACGGAGGGTGTCGGATGCCTCGCGCTCCATGCGCCCCTCGTCGAACGTGCCGAACTCCGTCTCCTCCCGCCCGAGGAACATGTTCTGCACTATGTCGAGGTTGTCGCAGAGGGCGAGGTCTTGGTAGACGACCTCGATGCCGAGCCGGGCGGCGTCGCGAGGGGTGTGCAGCGTGACCGGCTCGCCGTCGAAGCGCACGGCGCCGCCGTCGTAGGGCTGCACGCCGGCGAGGCCCTTGATGAGCGTCGACTTGCCGGCGCCATTGTCGCCGACGAGCGCGGTGACCTTGCCCGGGTACGCCTGCAGGTCGACGCCCTTCAGCACGCTGACCGGGCCGAAGCTCTTCACGACCCCCTCGAGTTCGATGATCGGGCGCCCTGTGCGGGGCGCTTCCATGCCGGGGGCGAGGCCCGCATCCATGCCCGTGCTCATGCGGATTCCTTTCGACGACGCTGTCAGGCTCCCAGTGTGGCACTCGACGGTCGGCGCTGGGAGCGAGGTGATGGAGCTCCCGGCCGCGGCGGTCGTCCCGCCGCGACCGGGAGCTCAGAGGTGGGGTGTTATTGGATGCCGAACTCGGTGCACTTGGCTTCGACCTCGCCCTGGCACAGCTCTGCCGGGTCAGCGTCGCCGGCCTCGACCACCGTGATGACCTCTTCGGGCCCGACGAGCACCGGGGTGACCGCGATGTAGGGCGTGCCGTCTTCCAGCTCCTGGTCGGCAGTCGGCGTCTCGCCTTCGAGGAGTGCAACGGCCAGTTCGACCGCGGCATCCGCTTCGAGCTTGATCGGCTTGTAGACCGTCGCGGTCTGCTTGCCGAGCAGTACGTTCTGCAGGCCCGCGATGGAGGCGTCCTGACCCGAGACCGGAACGACGAGGCCGTTCTTGTCGAGGATCGTGATGACGCCCGCCGCGTTGGTGTCGTTCGCGGCCCAGACCGCGTCGACCTTGCCGCCGAGCGAGGTCAGCGCCTGCTCGAAGTTCGTGGCACTCTTCTCGCCGTCCCAGATGCCCGGTGGCTCGGCGGCCGGCGTGATGCCGACCTCTTCCATCGCCGCGACCGCGCCATCGTGGAACATGGCGGCGTTGCCGTCGGCCGGGTCGCCGCCCATGTACACGACGATGGCGGTGGCCGGGTCCTTGCCGGCGGCCGCGAGGCCCTCGACGATCGACTGGCCCTCGAGGCGACCGACCTCGAAGTTGTCGAACGACACGTAGTAGTCGGCGCCCTCGATGGGGCGATCGTAGGCGATCACGGGGATCCCCTCGGCCTTGGCCTTCTCGGCGACCGCTGCGCCTGCGCCGTTGTAGTCGACGAGCAGCATCACGCCGCAGCCCTTGCTGAGCTGTTGGTCGGCAATGGTGGCGTACTTGTTGACGTCGCCCTGCGCGTTCTGGATGTCGGTCTCGAACCCGGCCGCATCCAGTCCCTCTTCGAGGTACGGGCGGTCGTTGTTCTCCCAACGTGGCGATGAGGCGGCGTCGGGAAGGATGACGCAGGCTCGCGCTGCAGCTGCCGCGTCGTCCCCGCCTCCTCCTCCGTCGTCGCCGCCGCCGCCGGAACAGCCTGCCAGCAGCAGCGCGGAGACTCCCGCGAGCGCGACAGCAGAGACCAATGAAGCAGACTTCATGGCACTCCCCTTCTGTGAGGTGAGGTCGACCCCTCCGGGTGCCGGCGTCATCCTTGGCGTCGGCACAGCAATGATTGCGCAAATGTGGCGAATCCGAACAAATGGTTCATAACACTTCAGTAACCAACCCCGGCGGTGCCAAGCGAACGGATGCCGCGGCCGCCGAATTCCGGGGGAGCGCTCTCTCGGCGTGCCCCGGACTGGGGCCGGAGCCGGCTCAGAACCAGATGCTGAGGTGCGGCGCGCGCTCGGCGGTGAACATCCGATCGGCGAGCACGAGGGATCGGGGCGCGAGCTCGGTGATGCGCGCAGCACGTCCGAGGAGCGACGGGCGAGCGCCGCCGAGGTAGATGGCGCCGAGTTCCTGCACGCCGAGTCGAAGCGCGGGGCCGGATGCCGCGGCCGCCGTCGGCTCGACGCGCTCGACTTCCGCGCGCCCACGGTCGTCGACGACCAGTCGGAACCGGCCGGCGGCGTGTCCGAGCGGATCGGTGATGTCGAGTTCGAGCGCACCGGCGGCGCCATAACGGCGGGCACGAAGGGCCTCGACGGGGTCGAGGATGCGGACCCAGAGGTGATCGACGACGTCGCTCAGGGTGACCGCGCGAGGATCCTCGAGGAGCCACGGCAACGGTTCGTCGACCGAGCGCAGCCGGCCGCGCACGCCGTCCACGAAGTCCTGCTCGATGAGGAACCGCCAGAGGGCATGCTCGGCGTCGTCGCTCGCTGCCACGAGCACGTCGACCTCGGCGAGGCCGGGCTCGTTGGGTGCCCGCGTGATGCGATAGGCGACGAATCCCTGTGGCTGACCGTGCTCGTCGTCGTAGCGCACCGTGCGCACGCTGCGGGCCGTTTCGCTCTCGGAGTCGACGAGACCGAGCGCTCGGTCGAGGATGCCGGGCCAACGGTCGATCTCGCCCGGGGTGCGGGCGACAGCGCGTCGAACGATGGCGGGCGCGGCCTCACGAAGCTCGACCGGCTCGACGAAGTGCACGCGGCCAGGGGCATCCGGCCCGATCCAGTGCGCCCGACGACGATCGACCGTCACCGTCGCGGCTTTCGCTGCCGGCGCGTAGCCGTAGCGGCCGTAGATCGTGGCCTCGGTGACCGTGAGCATGGCCACGGCCGCGCCGGCGTTGCGGGCGTTCGCGAGTTCGCCCTCCATCAGGGCACGGGCGATGCCGCGCCGACGGTGGGTGGGGGCGACGGTCACCGCGCTCACGGCCCAGGCGTCGACGCTGCGGCGGCTGCCGGGAACGCTGAGACCGGTCGGCCAGCCGTCGACCGTCGCCACCGGCACCTCGGGATGGGCCGCGGCCGGGTCGTAGACGCCGTGCACGCGTCGCTCGGAGGCCACCGAGAGGTCGTAGGCGTAGTCGACTTCGCGCGGACGCGGGTGATGGAAGCCGCGGTTCTCGGCCTCGACCCAGGCACGCATCGCGGCCTCGTCGTCGGGGTCGAGCAGCCGATACTCGAGGCCGTGCCGGGCGAGGGTGGCGGATGCGGTGGGGTCGACCGGGATGCTTCGAGGATCGAACGACATCCGCCCAGCGTAGCGAGCCACCCTGAGGACACGGCAGAATGGGAGCATGGCTCGGCAAGCGCTTTCCAAGTTAGAACGAGCGATCGATGGTCGGCACCCGACGCGGTCGGTGTTCCGGCTGCTCGGGCTGCACCGTCGCCGAGTACTGGGCGCGATCGGGTTCTTCGCGCTGAAGGACACACCGCTCTGGCTGCTGCCGGTCGTCACCGCCGAGATCATCGACGTGGTCGTGGCGGGCGGTCCGCTCACCACGCTCGCGATGTGGGCGGCGATCGCGCTCGTCGCACTGCTGCAGAACTACCCGAACCACGTGATGTACACGCGCCTGTTCATGGGTGCGGTGCGCTCCATCGGTGCCGGGCTTCGCAACGCGCTCGCCGCGCGGCTGCAGTCGCTGTCGATCGGCTTCCACACGCGGGCGAACTCGGCGATCGTGCAGACCAAGGTGGTGCGCGACGTCGAGAACGTCGAGGTGATGCTGCAGCAGACCGCGCACCCCCTGCTGTCCGCGACGATGGTGCTCGCGGGCGCGATCGTGATGACCGCCATCAACGTGCCGGCCTTCCTGCCGGTCTATGCCCTGACCATCCCGCTCGCGGTGCTGCTGCGCGCGATCCTCAATCGGCGCAGCGCGGAGCGGAACGCGAGCTTCCGGCGCGAGGTCGAGCAGTTCTCGGCGCGCGTTGGCGAGATGGCGACGCTGATGCCGATCACCCGCGCGCACGGCCTCGAGCAGACGGCGGTGCGCCGGGTGGCCTTCGGCGCCGAGGGCGTGCGCAGCGCCGGATTCCAGCTCGACCTGCTCAACGGTCGGTTCGCCTCGCTGTCCTGGGTGAGCCTGCAACTGCTCGGTGTCGGCTGCCTCGTGCTCGCGGCGTGGGTGTCGATCAGTGGCTGGATTCCGATCACGCCGGGCCAGGTGGTGCTGCTCAGCTCGTACTTCGCGCTGCTCACGGGTGCGGCAACGAACCTGCTCATGCTGCTGCCGATCGTCGCCCGCGGCACTGAGTCGATCCGCTCGATCGCCGAGGTGGTGCAGGAGCCAGACCTCGAGTTCAACGAGGGCAAGCTGACCGTCGACGCGGTCGACGGCGACATCCGGCTCGATCGCGTGGAGTACCGCTACGACTTCAGCGCTCCGCCGGCCCTCGATGACGTGACGCTCCACATCCGCGCCGGCGAGACCGTCGCCTTCGTCGGGTCGTCCGGCTCGGGCAAGTCGACGCTCGTGAACGTCGTGCTGGGCTTCCTCCGCCCGACCCGCGGCCGCGTGCTGCTCGATGGCGCCGACATGGAGTCGCTCGACCTGCGCACGTTCCGCCGGTTCGTGTCGGTCGTACCGCAGGAGTCGGTGCTCTTCGAGGGCACGATCAGGGAGAACATCGTCTACGGCCTCGGCGACGTGAGCGACGAGCGGGTACTCGCCGCCCTGCGCGACGCCAACGCCCTCGAGATCGTCGAAGCGCAACCGCAGGGCTGGGACACGGTCGTGGGCGAACGCGGCGCGCGGCTGTCGGGAGGCCAGCGCCAGCGGCTCTCGATCGCTCGGGCGCTCGTGCGCGACCCTCGGGTCCTGCTGCTCGACGAGGCGACGAGCGCCCTCGACCCCGAATCCGAGGCGATGATCAAGGGCGCGCTCGAGCACCTGATGCGCGGGCGCACGACGCTCGTGGTGGCGCACCGGCTCTCGACGATCCGCTCTGCCGACCGCATCGTCGTGCTGGAGCGCGGGCGCATCGTCGAGATCGGATCGCACGACGAGCTCGTCGCCGAGGACGGACGGTATGCGCAGCTGCACCGGGTGCAGTCGGCCTGAATCCGCTCAGCCGCCGCCGTGTGCGCCGAGGTGCGCGTGCACCGACGAGATGACGACCGAGCCCTCGCCGACGGCCGACGCGACGCGCTTCACCGAGCCCCGGCGCACGTCGCCCACCGCGAAGAAGCCCGGCACCGATGACTCGAGCGGCGCGGGGCCGGCGTCGTCGCCGAGCCACGCGC
Source organism: Actinomycetota bacterium (assembly GCA_030852935.1). Lineage (GTDB taxonomy): Bacteria > Actinomycetota > Actinomycetes > Actinomycetales > Microbacteriaceae > Agromyces. The sequence continues at coordinate 9,719 of JALYWB010000101.1, forward strand.
GGCGGCCGCCCTCTGCGAGCACGTCGGCGCCCGTGATCACGGAGCCCCAGCGGTCGCGCAGCACCTCGGGGGCGAGCCACTCCGTGTGCGGGCGTGCCCCGATCGTGATGAACACGGCGTGCGCCGGCACCCGCACGCGTTCGCCCGAGTCAACGCGCTCGAGCACGACGTGGTCGAGCCGGTCGGCCTCTGCGGCGCCCGCGTCGACGATGCGCGAGCCCGTGATGAGACCGACGCCCGCGGCATCCAACTGGTCGATGAGGTACTGCGACATGCTGGCGGCGAGCGACGCACCGCGCACGACGAGCGAGACCGAGCGTGCGTAGCGGGCGAGGTGCAGCGCCGCCTGGCCCGCCGAGTTGCCACCGCCGACGACGAGCACGTCGCGGCCAGACTGCGCGCGAGCCTCGACGGACGAGGCGCCGTAGAACACCGAGGCGCCGACGAACGGCACGAGCCCCGGCGCAGAGAGCCGCCGGTAGCTCACTCCGGTGGCCAGCACCACCGCGCGGGCGCGCACGAGCTCGCGCGGTGCCTCGGCCGTGGGATCGCTCACCCCGGCCCGCGCGACCAGGGCGGCACCGCTCGG
>JALYWB010000132.1 GCA_030852935.1 Actinomycetota bacterium
CGAGCAGCGCCTGCAGTACGCTCGCCTCTCCGTCGAGCTCGACACCCGGGGTCGTCGAGTCGCCCCCGAGCAACCCGATCATGCGCGCCTTCGTGAGTCGAATGGTGAGCGGAGCATCGGATGCCGCGGGCCGCTCGACATACACGAGCACGCCGTTGCGCAGGGTGACCCGGAAGTTCTGGTCGAGATCGGTGAACGTGAGATCGAACGCGAGATCGAGGTCCCACGCCTTCGGCCCGTCGACCGAGATGGCGATCGCATCGAGGAGTTGCGTCGGCGTGAGCTGTGCGAGGATCGCGGGCGCCGACGTCTGCGTCGGCGTCCCGAAGTTCCCCTCGCGCAATTCGGTCGCCCCCGACAGGAAGAAATTGCGCCAGGTGCCGTTCTCTGCCCCGTAGGCGAGCTGTTCGAGCGTGTCCGCGTAGAGTGCCCGCGCGCCGGCGTGGTCGGGCGATGCGAAGACGGCGTGGTCGAGCAGCGTCGCCGCCCAGCGCAGGTCGCCCTCGTCGAACGCGACGCGCGCGAGCTCGACCACCGCGTCCACGCCGCCGAGGGCCGCGACGTACCGCGTGGCGAGTTCGGCGGGCGGATGCGGCCACAACCGCGCCGGGTTGCCGTCGAACCAGCCCATGTAGCGCTGGTAGATCGCCTTCACGTTGTGGCTGACCGAGCCGTAGTACCCGCGGGCGTTCCACGCGCGCTCGAGCGCAGGGGGCAGCTGGATGACCTCGGCGATCTCGGCGCCGGTCATGCCCCGGTTGAGCATCCGCAGCGTCTGATCGTGCAGGTAGGCGTAGAGGTCGCGCTGCGTCGAGAGGAATTCGACGATTCGCTCGGAGCCCCAGGTGGGCCAGTGGTGCGAGGCGAACGCGACATCCGCGCGACCGGCGAACGTCTCGATCGCCTCGGTGAGGTAGGTGGCCCACACATGCGGGTCGCGAACGAGCGCACCGCGCAGGGTCAGCAGGTTGTGCAGCGTGTGGGTGGCGTTCTCGGCCATGCACAGCGCCCGGTACCGCGGGAAGTAGAAGTGCATCTCGGCGGGAGCCTCGGTGCCCGGCGCCATCTGGAATTCGATCTCGACGCCGTCGATCGTGTGGGTCTCGCCGGTCTCACGCACGTCGATCGTCGGCACGATCATCCCGACCTCACCGTTCGACGTGGTCTGACCCAGCCCCGCGCCGACCTGCCCCTGCGGCCCCTTCGCCAGCGCAGCCCCGTACATGTATCCCGCGCGGCGAGCCATCGCGGTGCCCGCGTACACGTTCTCGGAGACGGCATGCTCGACGAAGCCCTCTGGCGCGATCACGGCGATCTTGCCGGATTCGACCTCGGCGACGGATGCCACGCCGAACACGCCGCCGAAGTGATCGACGTGACTGTGCGAGTAGATGACGGCCAACACCGGCCGGTCGCCTCGATGCGCCCGATACAGGCCGAGTGCTGCCGCGGCCGTCTCGGTCGAGATCAGCGGGTCGATGACGATGACGCCCCTGTCACCCTCGACGAACGTGATGTTCGAGAGGTCGAGTCCGCGCGCCTGGTAGATCCCGGGCGTGACCTCGTAGAGGCCCTGCCGTGCCACGAGTTGCGACTGTCGCCACAGGCTCGGGTTCACCGTCGACGGTGCGTCGCCCGTCAGGAACCCGTACGCAGCGGCATCCCACACCACCCGACCGTCAGCTGCGTGGATGACCGCCGGCTCGAGCGCTCCGAGGAATCCGCGGTCGGCGTCCTCCACATCCTGCACGTCGTCGAACGGCAGAGAACCGAGCGACGCCCGGTTCGCCGACTCGATGGATCCACTTGCCGACTGCGCCATGGGCCGCTCCCCCGCTGATGACATTGGTCAATCACGACACTGCACCGGTTGCAGCGCGCACACAAGAGGCGAATGGCGACCGGTCAACTCTCGAACAGGTCCTCCAGCTCAGCGGCGCACGCCTCGCCGACGATCGGCGTCATGTCGTCGAATTCGTCGTTGTCGAAGCCGATGCCCCCTGCGAACGCGTCGACCTGGGCTTCGACGGTCTCGGCATTCTCGATCGCTCCGCCGTCGGCCGGAAGTGCCGACCACTGGGAGACGTACTCATCGATGACGGCCCCGAGGTTGTCCCACTGGTCTGCGCCGGGCGCGGTCGTCGCGTCGAACGCATCGGCCGCAGCGGAGTACTTCGCGGCCACCTCGCCGTTCGTGATCTCGGTGCTGATGGCGGCGAACGACGCATCGATCCACGCGATAAGCGTGTCGCCGACGGCGACGCAGTCGATCTCGGCGGCGGCCTGCGTCTCCTCCGCCTTCGGCGCTTCGGAGCTGGCCTTCGTCGGGGCATCCGCGGCCCCGTCGTCGCCCGTGCCCGGTGCCGCCCCCGCGCAGCCGCTCAGCAGGAGCGCGGCGATGCCGACCACTCCCGCGACGATGCCGATTCGATTTCCGTGCAGCCTCATGCGATGCCCCGTTCCCCCTGTGCCATCCGAGACCGGTGGTGCGCGGCGTCGTCTGCGACGCGGCTACGGTCGGACGGCAATCGTGCGCGACCCTACCGCCGCTGGCCCGCCGCCGGTAGAGCCATCCCCCGAACTGGGGGACACGGGGCCGGGCTACCCGACGCCCTCGAGCGCATCGGTCTCGGTGTTTCCGATGTTCGCGATCACCGCGGGGCGACGCTTGGCGAGGTACAAGTACCAGGCGAGCGCGGCGACCATCGTGATAAGGAACAGGTACGGGATGACGTTGAGCGGGAACGCCGGCACGGGCCACACATTGGCGAAGAACACGTACGCCATGGCAACCACCGCGATCGTCGCACAGACCCAGACCAGACCGTTGCGCATCTTCTCGCGGCGCGTGTACACGACGCATGCGATCGCCACGAGCGCGTAGGCGACCATGTAGCCGTACGTGCCGTAGGTGTCGACCCACACGACGATGTCCATGGGGTGCACGCCGATCGAGAGCAGCACGATGTCGAGCGCGATCGCGGCCGGCCCGGCGGCCAGCAGCACGCGGTGCGGCGTGAGGTGGCGCTCATGCGTGCGGCCGAAGCGCTCGGCGACCACGCCCTCCTTGCCCATGACGTACACGATGCGGCCCACGACGTTGAGCGGTGCCACCACGACCGCGAAGAACGAAGCACCGACACCGAAGGTGAGGATGGGCGCGAACCACGTCGGCATGCCGATCTGCGTGGCGATCGCCTCGAGCGGGCTCGCGACCGTGGCGAGATCCTCGCCGAGCACTGCGATCTGCGTGTAGGCGGCGAAGACATAGAGCACGCCGACGGCGACGGCGCTCCACATGATGGCCCGTGGGATGGCCGTGTAGGGATTGCGCGCCTCGCGACCCAGCGCGTCGGCAGATGAGAAGCCGACGAATCCGAGGATGCCGAGCACCATACCGGCAGCGACACCCTGGAACGGCACACCCTCGAACGAGAACTGCGCCGGGTCCCACGCCGCCGGCCCGGCCCAGACGAGGGCGAGCACGAGCAGCACCAGGATGATCGCGACCGAGACCAGCTCCAGCACGAGCGACACGCGGGCCGAGAGCCGGATGCCGCGAATCGTGAACAGCGTGGCGAGCCCGCCGAGCACGATCGCCAAGGCGATCTGCCATCCGAGGCCCTCGGCCGGCACGCCGAGCAATCGCAGGAATGAGTTGAAGTACGACACGGCGCCGCCGAGCGAGCCGGCCGCGATGCCCCAGCAACCGACGAGCAGCGCGATGCCGGCGAGGTAGGCGCCGAGCGGGCCGAGGCCCTTCGCAACGTAGGTGTAGAGCGACCCGGCCGACGCGTGCCGCCTCGTGAACACCACCACGCAGTAACCGACGGCCAGGATCACGAGGGTGGCGAGCACGAACGACCACAGGGTGCCGTTGCCGGCGCCGATGTAGATGCCCGCTGCGGTGAACGCGATGACCGCGCTCGGTGCGATGTTGGCGATCGCCTGTGCGGCGAGCTCGGGCCCGCTCATGACACCGCGGCGAAGGCCCGCGTCGGCAGGGGCCCCGGCGGGTGCTGTGCCAGGGCTGGGGGTGGTGGTGGATGTCGTCATCGAGCTCTCCAGTGAGTCGGGTGGTGGGGCTTGTGGTGGGGTTGAGCGGGCGGCGTCAGGGGATGAGCAGGGTGCGGAGCGCTTCACCGGACTCGAGGTCCTCGAAGGCCTCTGCCGCCTCGGCGAGCGGTCGGCGGGCCGAGATGAGGGGGTCGAGCTTGAGCTGGCCGTCCATGTAGCGGTCGACGAGCGCGGGGATGTCGATCGAGGGGCGCACCGATCCGTAGTTCGATCCGAGGATGCGCTGGTCGGCTTCGGCGAGCACGAGCGGCTCGAACGAGGCTTTCGCGCCTGTCGGTGGCAGGCCCACGACCACCGCGGCGCCGCCGAGGCCGAGCATGCGGATCGCCTGCTCGGTCGTCGAGGTGCGGCCGATCGCGTCGAACGCGTAGTCGACGCCGTCCGGCAGCAGCGCGAGGAGCTGCTCGACCGCGTCGGTCTGCGATGCGTCGATGCGATCTGTGGCGCCGAACTGCAGGGCGAGCTGGGTCTTGTCGGGCAGCACGTCGATCGCGATGATGCGCTCGGCACCGGCGAGCCGCGCGCCCTGCACGACGTTGAGGCCGACACCACCGCAGCCGATGACGGCCACCGTCGATCCCGGCTCGACCGCCGCCGTGTTGAGCACCGCTCCGACGCCTGTGGCCACCGCGCAACCGACGACCGCGATCACGTCGAGCGGGGCATCGTCGCGCACCTTGACGGCACCGGATGCCGGCACGACGACCTCTTCGGCGAACGATGAGACTCCGAGGTAGTGGTGCACTGACGCGCCGTCCTGGGTGAGGCGCGACGTGCCGTCGAAGAGCACTCCTTTCGGAGCGACGATCGTGGCGACCTTCTGGCAACGCGCTTCGTGTCCCGAGCGGCAGTAGCGGCACTCACCGCACGGCGGCACCCAGCTGAGCACGACGTGATCGCCGACGGCGAGGGATGTCACGCCCTCCCCGAGCTCGACCACCACGCCCGAGCCTTCATGACCCATGACGAGCGGTGCGGGGGCGTCCCATTCCCCGCGCTTCACGTGGAGATCGGAGTGGCAGACACCGGCCGCGGCGATCTTGACGCGAACCTCCCCCGCCTTGGGGCTGGCGAGCTCGACGTCTGCGACCTCGATCGGCGTCTCCGGCTGCCGGAAGACGATGGCCTTCATGATGCTCCCTTGGATCTGGTGTGCACGGGCACGCCCACGATGCTAGACACCGTTCCGAGGATGATTCACTGTGAAGAATGGTGGATTCGATCGCCATGGTCGACATTCCGTACACTCGGGCGCATGGCCCGTGACCTCCGCTCGATCTGCCGCGTGCTCGACGGTGAGCTCATCGAAGGCTCAGTTGCGGCCGGCACGCCAGTCGACGCGGCGGTGCGGCTCGACGAGTTCACGATGACCGCGCATCCCGGGTTCGCCACGCTCGTCGTCGGCGATCCCGACGATCTCGCGGCCGCGCTCGACGGCGGTGGTGCACGTTCGGCATCGCTCGCGAAGGCGGTGCTCGTGGCGGGCGGCGGGCGCAGCGAACGTGTGCTGCGCGCCGCGGTCGCCCGAGCTTCGGCGACCGGTGTCCTGGTCGGTGCCGAAGCCGCGGCAGTGCTCCACCCGCGTCTCGTCGCCCTGCTCGCGAACGATCAGGCCGCCGAGGACCGGCTGGTGACGACGGGCACCAAGGTGCTCACCCAGGTAGCCCGGCGTGGCGGCGTGAAGGCGGTGATCGCCGAGCTCGCCCACCGCGTCGACGGGTGGGCGGTGCTCCTCGATCCGCACGGCCAGGTCATCACGGCCGCGGGTGCCGGCGGGCTGCACGTGCAGGACGCGATGGCCGTCGCCTTCAACCGGCCCGTCCGGGTGCGGCATCCGGGATTGCAGGTGCATCCGGTCGGGCCCGGAGAAGACCTCAGCGCCTACCTCGTCATCGCCTCGCGCGAGGGTTCGATGAGCCGGAGCCGCGATCTCGCCTCGCAGGCGGCTGCCCTGCTCGACCTGCTCCTGCGCACGCATGACCACACGATCACGGAACGACTCGGGCGCGAGGTGATGGTCGGCACGCTGCTCGCGGGCGGTCCGGCGGCGAGCGACCTGCTCCGGCGGTGGGGCGTGCACGACAGCTCGCTGACGGCGTTCGCACTTGCGGCACGGTCGAAGTCGGTCGATGTGGAACGACTCCTGGTGCGCTGGCTCGACGAGCTCGGCTCGGTGCACGTGCTCGCCGAGGAGGGCGGGCGCTTCCTCGGGTTCATCCGCGACGACCTCGCCGACGACCTCGCGCGCCTGGTCGAGGACTCGAGCCTCGAAGCGCGCACCTCGCTTCGGCTCGGGCTCGGTGCACCCGCGGCATCCGACGCCCTCGCCCGCTCCGCCGCCGAGGCGCGCCAGGCGCTCGAGGTCGCCGTGACCGATCACCGCCCTGTGGTGCGCTATCGCGCTCTCGCCACCGTGTCGTACGTGCTCGAACGCCTCGACGACGGCGCGACCACCCGTATCGCGGCGACCCTCGACCCGCTCCGCGGCGCCGACGGGCGACACGGCGAGCTCACCGTCGCCCTCGAGGCGTACCTCGCCGAGCACGGCACGTGGGGTGTCGCCGCCGAGCGGCTCGGCGTGCATCGCCAGACGCTGACGAATCGCATCCATCGCGCCGAGGAGCTCACGGGGCTGTCGATGTCCAATCCCGACGACCGCACGGCGGCCTGGCTCGCGCTGCGGGCGCTCGCCCGTTGAACCTCAGCGAGCGGCTCCCGGAGGGTGGTGCATTCCGACGGAATGCACACCGACCCGATCCGTGTTGTGCTTGACGACGACAGAATAGGGAGGGCGCATGCCGCTCGAGGGAGAGTACGAACCGAGCACGTCCGACTGGGCACGCAAGCAGGCTGAGACGTTCGAGGCGACGAACGGGCAGGAGGCGAACCTGCTGCGAGGCCGGCCGATCATCGTGATGACCTCGGTTGGGGCGAAGAGCGGCAAGCTCCGGAAGACCGCGCTCATGCGGGTCGAGCACGATGGCGAGTATGCGGTCGTCGCGTCGAGGGGCGGCCAGCCGACGCATCCGGTCTGGTACTGGAACCTCAAGAAGCACCCGCATGTCGAACTGCAGGACGGCGCGGAGAAGCACGACTACCTCGCGCGCGAGCTCGAGGGCGAGGAGCGCGAGACCTGGTGGCGGCGGGCGAACGAGACCTGGCCGGCCTACGACAGCTACCAGGCGAAGACCGACCGGCTCATTCCGGTGTTCCTGCTCACCCGCATCGTGCTCTGATTCCGCTCGCTGAGCGTGTCGAAGCGAGCTCGTCACTGCCCTGTTCCCTTCGACGAGCTCAGGGAACGAGCATTCGACGGGCCCAGGGAGCGAGCACGGGGCTACAGCCAGCGCATCGTGAACGCGCGGGCGAGCAGGGCGCGCAGCGGCGGCATCCCGAGCAGGCGCACAGTCGCGTTGCGCAGGCGCAGTCGCAGCCCGGCCGCGGGCGCGCCCATCGACATGTTGAAGGCCGCCTGGCGGATCGCGCGGCCGGCCGAGGCGCGCCGCACCTGGTCGTAGGTGTCGAACGCCTCGAACGGCGCTCCGACCTTCAGGGCGACCGAGAGCTCGTGATCGAGGCGCTGCGCGTCGAGCCAGCCGAGGTTCATGCCCTGACCGCCGATGGGGCTGATCTCGTGCGCGGCATCGCCGGCGAGCGCGACGCGGCCCTGCGACATCCGCTCTGCGAGGTGTTGCCTCGCCTCGAATGCGCTCGGCGTGTCCGCGGCATCCGGATCGAAGGTCCCACCGGTTCGCGAACGCACGATCGTCGCGAGCGCCGCGGGCGTCGGATCGGCGAGCGGGCGCCTGACCCACGCAACCCAGCGCCGCATCGCGCCCGGCATCGGAAACGACTCGACCACGCCCGCCGGCTCGAAGTGCAGCAGGGCATGCTCGGGCTCGCCCGTGTCGTCGCGCGTGTCGGCCATCACGTAGTGGGCACGACCGCGACGCTCGATCCAGCCGATGTCGAGCTGATTCCGGATGCCGCTGCGCACCCCGTCGGCTCCCACCGCGTACCACGCACTCACCGAGACCGGCTCGCCGCCCGCGTCGCCCGTCACCTCGACGTGGGTGCCGCGGTCGTGGATGCTGTGCACGTCGACGCCGCGCCGCAGGCCGCCCGGCCGCAGCTCGTCGAGGCGGCGCTCGAGCAACTCCTCCGTCTCGAGCTGCGGCAGCGAGAGCACGGTGCCGGCGCGGGCGAACGACATGGCGCCGAGCACGCGGCCCTCGCACGTGACGCGCCCGCCGGTGATCGGGATGCCGCGGCGGCGCACCTCGTCGTCGAGGCCGACCGCGGCGAGCGCGCGGAGGCCTGGCGGATGGATCCCGATCGCACGTGAGCGGCCCGACCGGCTCGTGCGTCGCTCGAGTACGACGACGTCGATGCCGCGGTGGGCGAGGAGGCATCCGAGCAGCAGCCCCACCGGTCCGCCGCCGACGATGACGACGTCGTGGCGGTGGTCGACAGCGGCCGGCTCAGGCATCCGCACCCCACACCACCTCGAGCCGCGACGGGAAGCCGCGGCGCACGCGCCACCCCGGCGGCAGCACGGCCGCGAGTTCTGCCGCGGTATGACTGCGACGGATCGACGCGAGCCCGTCGGCGCGGATGTACGACCCCGCGAGCAGGTTGCCCGCGAACGGCAGGGTGCCGAGCCAGAACCCCGCATAGCCCAGCCGGCTGCGCTCGATGTCGCCGTGCACCGCGAGGCCGCCGCCGGCCGCGAGCCGCTCCGAGTCGGCCAGCAACGCGCCGAATTCCCGCCCGTCGAGGTGGTGCAGCACGTGATTCGACGTCACGACCTCGAACCGCTCGCCGGATTCGGCGAGCTCCCGGCTTATCACGCGCCGCAGCACCAGACCGGGCTCAGCCGGCTGCCTGAGTGCCCAGTCGAGCGAGCGCGAGTCGGGGTCGATCGCGGTCACCTCGAGGCGCAGCCCGTCGGCGCGCGCCCACCTGAGCAGTGCCCGCGGCAGGTCGGCGCCGCCGGTGCCGATATCGAGCACACGCCGGGTCACCGCCGCCGAAAGCCGTGGCCTGATCCACCGCGTGTAGACCGCGCGCTGGTTCGACACCACCGCGTTCACGAGCCGGAAGCGCTCGTACGTGCGCTCGAGGGTCGCGAGGTCGGCGTCGGGGGCGTCCATGAGCTCGACCGCGTCGGCGTCGCGCGCCGCCAGCCGGCTCATCGGCGGTCGAAGTCTCACCTCAGGCGCGCACGGTCAAGAGCGCCGACTCCACCGTGAGCCCGGGGCCGAACGCCATCGCGGCCACCCGGTCACCGTCGGCGGCGGCATCCGAGTCGAGAATGTTCCGCAGCACGAACATCACGGTCGCGCTCGACATGTTGCCGAACTCGCGCAGGGTCTGGCGGGCGGGCACGAGCTGGGCCTCGGTGAGCTTCAGTCGCGACTCGACCTTGTCGAGGATGCTGCGGCCCCCGGGATGGATCGCCCAGTGCGCGATCGCGTCGCTCGCGGCATCCGTCGCCAGCGCCTTCGTCAGGGCGGCGTCGTGGTCGACGAGTGGCTCGATCGCGCCCGTGATGTGCTCGTCGATGATCGCCGGGATCGCGTTCGAGAGCACCATCTCGAAGCCGTGGTCGCCGATCTTCCATGCCATGTCGTCTTCGCCGGTCGGCGTGATGCGGGTCGCGAAGCGGTCGAGGTCGAACGAGCGCTCGCCCTCGGCGGGCGGACGGGCGGTGACGATTCCGGATGCCGCGCCGTCGGAGAACAGCGACGACGCCACGATCGTGTCGGGGTCGTTCGAGGTGCGAAGGTGCAGCGTGCAGAGCTCGACGCTGATGACCAGCACGACGGCCGCGGCATCCGCTTCGCACAGCTGCTTCGCGATGCGGAGCGCAGGGATCGCCGCGTAGCACCCCATGAACCCGAGGTGGTAGCGCTCGACGCCGGCATTGAGGCCGAGCTCGCGCGCCACCATGAAGTCTGGCCCAGGTGCGTAGAAGCCGGTGCACGAGACGGTCACCACGTGCGTGATGTCGGATTCCTCGATGCCCGGGGTCGCGGCGATGGCCGCGCGGCCCGCCTCGACGTAGAGCCCCGTCGCGTGCTCGGCGTAGAGCTCGTTGCGCACCTTGGTTCCCGGGAACAGCAGCTCACGGCTCGCGGCGTCGAAGAACACGGGTTCATCGGGTTTCGCGTCCCATTGCAACTCTTCGAGGACCGTATGGCGGGTGTCGATGCCCGAGACGTTGAACGACGTCGAGACGATGCGCTGCGCGAGGCGGTTCAGCCCCGGTTGCGCCGCGAAGACGTCGCGCACCTCATCTTGGATGAGCACGGTCGACGGCACCGCCGTTGAGATCCCCCTGAGCGAGATGGCCATGCCTCACCATAAGCGGCGTGACGGAGGCGGCGACAGGGGCTGGCCTGTGAATTCGCGGTGCACTAGGGACCGCGGGCCTTCGTGCCCGCTCGACTCAGCTGAGCAGCTTCGCCTTCGCCGCGGCGAACTCGTCATCGGTGAGGATGCCCTGCTCGCGCAGCGCAGCGAGCTTCTGCAACTCGCCCACCACGTCGACGCCCCCCGCGGGTGCGGCGGGCGCTGCGGGTGCGGCGGCCGGTGCGGCCGCCTGCTGAGCCGCCACGGCCTGTGCGGCCGCGGCATCCATCTGCGCCTGCTGCTGTTGCGCTTCGTACTGCTGGGCCTCGTACTGCTGGTTCGCCTTGTCTTGCTGACGGCGCTGCATGCCACCGCTCACCGCGGTGGCGGTGCCGGCGACGACCGCGGTGCGGGCGGCCATCCCGATGAGTCCGGGGCGTCCCATTCTTCTGATCGGCATGTTCCCTACTCCACTTCTTCTGCTTCTGCCAAGACGGCATTCACGACCGGTGCCGGAATGCGCTCGGTCTGCAAGACGATTCCCCCCGAGGAGGCGAACCGCGAGGCGAGGCGTTTCGCCCACAACAACTCGATCGCGAGGATCGCGCCCGAGTGTCCCGGCTCGATGGACTCGGCGAGCTCTTTGGCATCCTCGTCGGCGACGAGTCCGACCGCCTCGAGCTCGACCGCACCGAAGCCGTATGCGTCGCTCACGTCCTCGAACTCGGTGACGAACACTGCGCCGTCTTCATGACGGGAGACCACGAGCAGGTCGAGCAGGCGGATCTCACCGCCCTCGATGAGCTCGCCGATCGCCTGGAGCGTGCCGTCGTC
>JALYWB010000150.1 GCA_030852935.1 Actinomycetota bacterium
GAGGAAGCTGCCGATACGGCCGGTGATGCCGGCGTTGTTCACGAGACCGGTGATCGTCCCGAACTCGGCGATCGCATCGGGCACGATGGACGCCGCGCGGTCGAGGTCGCCCAGGTCGACGCGGAGCAGCAGCACACGGGCACCGGATGCCTCGCACGCTCGTACGACGGCAGCGGCATCCTGCTCGCGAGACCGGTAGGTGAGCACCAGGTCGTGGCCGTCACCGGCCAGTCGTTCGGCGATCGCTGCGCCGATGCCCCGGCTGGCGCCGGTGATGATCGTGACCGGGCGGGCTGCGGCATCCGTCATGGTCCAACTGTAGGCGCGACGCGGCGGCCCTGGCCGCGCGGTATCCGTTCGTCGCCGATGAGATTCGAAACGTTCCGCTCCCGGACCTTGCCGGGTCCGACATCGGCGCTGATCGGTGCTGCTCTGGCGCGGCCCGGGGGAGCGGCGTACCATCGGGCGCATGGCACGCGACGAGGCGAGCCCGCCCGAGGGCAACACGTTCACCCGCTTCTTCGATCGGGTCGACCGGGCGCTGCTGCCCGCGTTCGGGCCGACGCCGACGCCCGAGGAACGCGAAGCGGATGCGACGCCGGTCGACCAACGTCCGTGTCCCGTGTGCGGGCATCCCATGTTCGAGCATGTGGTCGACCACTCGACGCCCAACACCGTGTTGGTGTGCCCGACGGACGAGCGATTGCCCGAGCATGACGAAACCACTCCGCTCAACGAGCTCGGGATGCCCCTGACTGACCGTCGACGTGAGAAGGACGAGGCCCGCGGCGAGCGCGAGTGAGGCTTGCGCTGTCGCTGCGTCCCGACTCTGCGTCGATCACAGGTCTGTTCCTGCCACCGGGCGGACGCGCTCGCCCCAACGCGTGAGCTCGGCCGTCAGGGACTCAGGGGCATCGAGCTGCACGAGATGACCCGCGCCGTCGATCTGCGCAGACGTCGCGTGCGGGACGAGCGCCCTCAGCTGGTGCGCCCGATCGACCGGAATCCAGGTGTCCTCCGCGCCCCACACGATGTGCGTCGGCTCATCGAGGGTTCCGTACAAGGGTTCGACCTCGTCGGTGTAGCGCTCGTCGGCCTGGGCGATCTGGCGATAGAACGCTGGTTGTCCCTGGTCGCCTGTCCACGGGTCGACGAGTATCGCAAGGTCGTCGTCACGGATGCCTCGGTGGCTCGCCCCGCGCACGTACGCCTCGACAGCGCCCCGATGCACCGCCGCCGGCAGCCGGGAGAAGACGTCGGCGTGCTGCTGGACCAACGTGAAGAAGGGCGAACCCCATGGCCGGAGCGCCACCACGTCGACGAGACAGAGCGACGAATACCTCGCCCCGTGCAGGAGACGCGCGCGCAGTGCGACCGCCCCGCCGAAATCGTGCGCGATGACGTGTGGACGATCGAGTCGCCACTCCGTGAGGAGATGGGCGAACAGCTCACCTTGGAAGCCGAGATCGACGGCGTGATCGGCGTTCTTCGAGGATGCCCCGTAGCCGGGCATGTCCCACAGGTAGACCGTGAACCGCGCAGAGAGCGCGTCGGCGATCGGCCTCCAGAGCGCGGACGACCACGGCGTGCCGTGGAGCAGGACCAACGCAGGGCCTTCGCCGAAGCGATCCCACGCGACGATGCGCCCTCGCCACAGGACTGTTCGGGTGAGCTGATGCGATATCACCCGATCGATTCTGACAGGTCGTCGTCCCGGCATCCGCGATTGGAAGGCGCACGACGCAACACTCCCGCCATTTTCAATCTATAGCGGACCAGGGGGCTTGCCGCAAGACCCGGGTGGTGGCGCAGAATCGTTCATCGTGACTCAGACCACCAGTGCGTTCGAAATTCCCGGCCAACTCGCGGCCAAGGCCGATCCGGCGTTGATCGCCGACGATGAGCGGCACTTCGCTGCCATCGCCGAGGCGCTCGAGCAGTCGATCGCCGAGTTGTCCGATCGCCTCGACGCCCAGCGCCGGGCACCGGGCGGTATCGGCCAGGAGGCGATGGACCGCGACATGGAGATTCACCGCTTGACCGCTCGCCTGCGTACGCTGCGCCGGTTCAGTCTCGACCTCTGCCTCGGGCGCATCGTCAGCGCGGACGATCCGGAGCCCCTGTACATCGGGCGACTCAGCTTGACGGACAGCACGGGTCGTCGGCTCCTGTTGGACTGGCGGGCGCCTGCGGCCGAACCGTTCTTCGCAGCGACGCACGCCACGCCGATGGGCCTTGCGAGCCGCCGGAGATACCGCTGGACCAACGGCAGGGTCAGCGATTACTGGGACGAGGTGTTCACCCCGGACGGGCTCGAAGGACACGCCGCGCTCGACGACCAATCGGCCTTCATCGCCAGCCTGGGCGGCAGCCGGTCGCCACGGATGCGAGACGTGCTCGGCACCATCCAAGCCGACCAGGACGCCATCATCCGCGCCGGATCCCGGGGCGCGCTCGTCATCGACGGTGGGCCGGGAACCGGGAAGACCGTCGTGGCCCTGCATCGGACGGCGTATCTCCTGTACTCCGACCCGCGCCTCGGCCACCGGCGGGGCGGCGTGCTGTTCGTCGGTCCGCATCAGCCATATCTCGATTATGTGTCCGACGTCCTCCCTGGACTCGGAGAAGAGGGCGTCGAGACGGCCACGCTGCGCGACCTCGTTCCGGAAGGACCGACGGCGGCGATCGACACCGATGAGGACGTGGCTCGGCTGAAGTCGACGGAGCTCCTGAGGGCCATCGAGCGGGCCGTTCGGTTCTACGAGGAACCACCTCTCGAAGAGCTGGTCGTGGAGACCGAGTGGACGGACGTCTGGCTCGACGCGAATGACTGGGCCGAGGCGTTCGAGGCACGAGAGCCGGCAACGCCGCACAACGAAGCGCGTGATCAGATCTGGGAGGAATTGCTCGCCATCCTGATCGACCGGCATGACGAGGAGGCGTCGCCGGACCTGATTCGTCGTTCGCTGCAGCAGAACCGGGCATTGCGCACGGCGTTCGCCCGGGCATGGCCCGTGCTCGACCCTGCCGGCGTCGTCGGCGACCTGTGGTCGGTACCCGCCTACCTGCGGAAGTGCGCTCCCTGGCTGACGTCCGACGAAGTCCAGACGCTGCAGCGCGCAAATGCGAGGGCGTGGACGGTCGCCGACCTTCCACTCCTGGATGCCGCGAGGCAGCTGATCGGTGATCCGGAGGCGTCGCGCATCAGGCGTCGGCACGATGTCGCCGTCGCGGTGGAGCGCGAGCGCATGGCCGAGGTCGTGGGCGACCTCATCGCCGCAGACGATTCCGAGATGCTCGTGATGTCGATGCTGCGCGGCGAGGACCTGCAGAACACCTTGGTCGACGACGCCGCACTGCCGACCGCCCATCCCGACGAGCTTGCGGGTCCGTTCGCTCACATCGTGGTGGACGAAGCCCAGGAACTGACCGACGCCGAGTGGCTGATGCTGCTGCGACGCTGTCCGTCTCGGAGCTTCACCATCGTCGGTGACCGCGCACAGGCCAGGCATGGATTCACGGAAACCTGGCGGCAACGACTCGAACGGGTCGGATTCTCGAACATCGACCTCGCGGCGTTGAGCATCAACTACCGCACACCGGAGGAGGTCATGAGGGAAGCCGAGCCCGTGATCCGGGTCGTCCTGCCTGACGCCAACGTACCGACCTCCATCCGGAGCAACGGCCTGCCAGTGATTCACGGCGTCGTCGATGAGCTGGATTCGATTCTCAATACCTGGCTCGCTGAGCATTCCGACGGGATCGCCTGCGTCATCGATGCCGGTGGCTTCAGGGTTCGTCCTCGCGAGGCCACGTCCCGGGTGCGATGGCTGACGCCCGAACTCTCGAAGGGGCTCGAATTCGACCTCGTGGTGCTGGTCGAGCCCGAGAGATTCGGTACGGGGATCGAAGGCGCCGTTGACCGATACGTGGCGATGACCCGGGCCACTCAGCAGCTCGTCGTCCTCACGCCTCGCTGAGCGAGCTTGCGTGAAGCGCAGCGGACGGGGCGAACACCGATCCGCAGTCGTGATCACCTCATCGTCGGCTCTTGCAGCCGAGCGCACCGCGCTGCATGCTGGGCAGCAAAGGGAGCGGGATGGACGTCGCGGAAGGCAGTATCCGACGGCTACAGCGCATCGCCTACGGCGCCGACGCGACGCCTGATGAACGCGAGCAGGCCGTCAACGAATTGGCTCGGCTCGCAGTGCTCGGCACTCGTCGCGGTGAAGTCCGCAGCGCGGGACCCGTCGAGCCGTCCGGCGAGGTGCTCGCTTCGGACGACGTGTCGGATGATGCGTCCGACCCGGTCACTGAACGACCGCCGTCGCACCACCCCCTCGAACATTCGCGTCCGCTCCGATGGGCGCTCGTCGCCGGCGCACTCGGACTTGTCGTCGGCGGCTTGCTCGGCTGGGGAGTGGGGCAGCGCATGCCGGCAGACCTCGCATCACCGTCTGCGGCAGCTCCGTCGGAGTCGGAGGAGTCCGGAACGCCCCTCGAAGAGGCCGGTCTGCTTCGCGTGTTCGACCGGCTCCCGCCGGCCGCCGAGTCCGACCGAGTGGCGAGCGTCGACGAGATGATCGACCCCGAAACGGTGCGCCTGCTCGCTACCCGAGTCGACGGGCCGGCCGCTCATCTTGCTCGCACGTCCGATGGAGCGAATGTCTGCCTCGTGCTGCTGATGCCGGTCGGCCCGGCCCGGATCGAATGCACCGTCGACGGGATGCTCCCTTCCGATGGCCTCAAGATCCTGTACGGCGCGGAGGGATACGGGCTGGCCGCGGCCGAACTCGATCAGAGCGGAACGGTTTCGCTCGGCCTCGTCGGGCCGTCCTGACCTGGGGCTCGCAAGGCTGTCGGTCGAGTAGCGTAACGCGCTGCGATGGTCTGAGCGGCCTCGTCGACCGTTCGGAGCTTCTCTTCATCAGTGAGCGACCAGTTGCCATGGACGAGTCGGGGCCAGAACACGACAGTGGCGATCATGCCCAGGAACTGGGCCGCGGCGACGTCGAGATCGTCCACGTTGGCGGTTCCCTCGGTGTTGGCCGCCTGGAAGTACTGCCTCAGCGCCCTGAGTACGGGCAATGTGCCGAAATCGAAGGTACGCTGACGCAGTTCTGGGAACCTGGCGGACTCGGCGATGATCACCCGGATCAAGTGCTCCATTCGGGGCCGAGCCAACAGCTCCACGTACGCGGCGCCAAGACTGACCAACCCTGCTCGGAAGTCCCCGGACGGAAGGTCCAACGGCGCCGGGTCTGGCGTCTCACCCGCTGCGAGCACCGTTGCCTCGAAGAGCTCCGCCTTCGTCGGGAACTGCTTGAACAGCGTCGCCTTGGAGACTCCCGCGCTGTCGGCGACTCGCGCCAGCGAGGTCCGGTCGTAGCCGAGTTCGAGGAACAGCCCGGACGCGGCCTCGAGGATCGCAGCGCGGTTGGTGGCGGCGATCTGTCGATGGTACGCAGTGAGCTCGCGTGGCATCCGTCAAGTATGGCATAGAGGTGAGTCGGTTGACTCACTGTGCGCCCGTTCGGTACTCTCGCAGAGGTGAGTTGCACAACTCACCTCAAATGATGAACGCATCATGTCCTCGAGGAGGAGCAATGTCCAAGGTGATCATTCATGCGACCGTGAGCCTGGACGGCTTCATGGCCGACGTGCACGGAGGGGTCGGCTGGATGGACGGATTCCCATCGGCTCCGGAGGACGAAGACGTCGTCAGAAGGTTCGTGAAGCAACTCGGCGCCGTCGTCGGCGGCGCGAACGCGACGCAGACGATAGAGGAGGGCGAAGTTCCCTACGGCGGGATGTCGATGATGCCGGTGTACCTGATGACTCACAGCGCTCACGACCCGATCGAGAAGGACGGCGTCACGTACACGTTCGTCGTCGACGACATCACGCAGGCCGTCGAAGCAGCCAAACGGGCAGCGGGGGAGAAGTGGGTGAGTCTACTGGGAGGCAGTATCTCGAGGCAGTGCCTCGAACTCGGACTCGTCGATGAGATCCAGCTGCACGTCGTGCCGATCCTTCTCGGTAAGGGGATCTCGCTCTTCGCCGGCCTGAGTACGCCGATCAGGCTCGAACGTCTCGAGACATCGGCATTCGCCAGCGAAGCACACCTCCGATATCGGGTTCTTGCGTAGTCGCATTCGAGACGAGCTGAGGAGGGTCGGATCAGACAAACCGACATAATGTGCATTATCGGCGCACGGATCTGAGCTCCGTCTCAACCGAGGTACTGATGCCGGCACCTTGATTAGCGTGGCGGCACGGCGACGCCGAGCGTCCGCGCCAAGATCGTCTTCAATGTGTCCAGATCCTCCGGACCCACGGCTTGGAACAGTTCATCGGCAACGGCCTTGGTGTGCACGTGAGCCGCTCGAAGGGCGGCTTCTCCGTCGTCCGTGAGCCTGAGGATCGTGACCCTTCGGTCGGTCGTCGATGGCGTCTTGGAGACGTGTCCGAGGCGCTCGAGATCATCCACTACGCGAACCATGCCGGTCTTGTCGCTGTTCATCCGCGCAACCAGGTCGCGTTGGGTCGTCACGCCGTCGCGGATCAGGAACATCACGGCGACGTGCCGGTTGGTGAGGTTCATCGGCTTCAGTGC
>JALYWB010000017.1 GCA_030852935.1 Actinomycetota bacterium
CGCTTGAAGCTCACATGAGTGCGATCGAGGCCGGCCCCATCCCCGCCGTGATCGTCGACGTCGAGCGCAGCATCGATGCGGTTCTCGAGCGACTGCACTGGAGCGTCCTCGAATTCGGCCACAGTGAGCTCGCCGCAAATGGTCGCCGCCTCGACGACGGACCCGGCATCCGCTTCCACTACGTCGTGAGCGGTGCGGTCGAGGTGCGGCGCGATGGTGACGAGACGCTCCCCATGCAGCCGGGCGACTTCGTGATGACGCCGCGCGGGGGGCCGGTCGAGCTCGTGGCGAGCCGCGCCACGCGACTGCTGAGCGGCTCGCTCGCCCTGAACGGTGCCGACGCCATCGCGACGCACGCGATGCCCCGCGTGCTTTTCACCTGCGGCTTCCGCGTTCACGAGCCGATCTTCGCATCGCTCCTCGAGACCATGCACCGCGAGGCGGCCAGCGGTCGGGCGGGCAGCAGCTCGGTGATCGAGCGACTCGCCGACGTCGTGGCATCCGCCGCCGTTCGCATCTGGCTCGAGCAGGGCTGCGGCGACGCCCGCAAGTGGCTCGCCGCCGCTCGCGACCCGCACCTGGCGCGGGCGCTCGACGCGATCCACGAAGAGCCGGGCTCACCATGGACGGTCGCGTCACTCGCCCACCTCGCCCGCGCCTCGCGGTCGCAGTTCGCCGAGCAGTTCCGTGACGCGGTGGGCGACACGCCGGCCCGCTATCTCACGCGGGTGCGGATGGAGCGAGCCGAGCAGATGCTGCGAGCCGGTACCTCGGTGACCGACATCGCATACCGACTCGGCTACGAGAGCGACGCGGGCTTCAGCCGTGCATTCCGTCGACACGCAGGCGTCGCGCCAAGCCTCTGGCGACGCGCGGGCGCCGCGTCGAGGGTGGCGTAGCGACCGGCTGACCGGGCACCACGCCACGCCAGCCGGCGCTCGTGTCGCTGCGCTGGCACCCTCTCCGGCACACCGTCAGCGGGCCCGCGCCGAGCTCAGTACCCCCGCGCCCAGCACCGCCGCGATGCCGCCCCCGATCAGCACGATCTGCACGCCGGCAGAGTCCACGAGGAGCCCGCCGACCGCCGCCCCGATCGTGATGGCCACCTGGAACGCAGCGACGACGAGTCCGCCGGCGCTCTCGAGCCGTTCGGGGACCACGTGCGCGATCCAGGTCTGCACCATCGTGGGTACGGCGCCGAAGCCGATGCCCCAGACGAGCACCGTCACGATCGCCAAGGCGAACGAGGTCCCCGCGAGCGCAAAGAGCACCGTCGCTGCACCGATCGCGACCGGGGCTGCGATGACGAGCACGGGCAGGCGACGGTCGGCGATCGGACCGGCAGCAAGGTTGCCGACGAAGTTGCCGACGCCGTACACGACCAACAGCAACGCCAGGAGGGCGGGAGTGAGCCCGTCGATGAGCTCGAAGGCCGGCCGCAGGTACGTGAAGCCCATGAAGTGGCCGCCCGCGATGAGGACGATCGCGAGGATACCGATGGCGACGACCGGCGTTCGGGCCGTCTGCAACAGCGTGCGGATGCCAGGAGCACCGCTCGGTGGCACTGACGGCAGCGTCGCGAGTTGCGTGGCGAGCGCCAACACCCCGGCCGCTGCGGCGATCAGGAAGACGGCCCGCCATCCGAGCAGTTCACCCAGGAAGGCACCGGCCGGCACTGCGGCAATCGTGGCGAGGGACACGCCCGCGTTCACGATCGTCATGGCGCGCCCGAGGCGATCGGCGGGCACCAACTGCGCGGTCACGGCGAGGGACATCGCCCAGAATCCCGAGATCGCGACACCCAGCAGCAGTCGCGAGGCGAGCATGAGCCCGAAGACCGGGGCGATGGCCACGAGCACATTCGACACGATCGCGAGCGTCGTGAGCCCGGTCATCACCCACCGGCGATCCACCCGTGGCAGCACGGAGACGACGAGTGGTCCGCCGATGATGCCGATGATGCTCGTCGCGGTGACGAGTTGCCCGGTGGCTCCTTCGCTGATCGCGAGCTCAGCCGCGATCGGCGAGAGCAGGCTCGCCGGCAGGAACTCGCTCGCGACGAGCGTGAAGATCCCGAGGCCCAGCGATACGACGGCGAGCCAGGCGGCGGGACGAACGACGCGTGGTGTCGTCTCAGGAAGGTGCTCGACAACCGGGGTCGACAGCGTGTTGGTGGACATTGCACTCCTTGGGGATGGAATCTCAGCTTGGCTTCCGGATGCCGAGGCCACCCGACCATTCGTCGCCGCGACCCGACCGATACTCCGAACTCCAAATCCCGCGTGCCGTGTGCCCCGGACGGGGTACGTGCGCGTGGGGGCCCCCGACCCCATGCTTGCGACATGACCAACGTCGACGAGACCTCGATTCCCGAATCGGCGGGGCCGGTCGGGCCTCGCGACCACGCCGTCCTGGTGCTCGAGCACCTCGTCGTTCACGGGCCCGCCACCCGCAGCGAGCTGGCGTCTGCGACCGGGCTGGGCCGTGGGGCCATCGCCGGCCTCACCGCCCGCCTCATCGACGCCGGGGTGCTGCGTCCCACCGCGAGCGAAGTGGGTGGAGACGGTCGCGCAGCGCTGCTCTCGCTCTCGGCCGCCGACCACGTGCTGGTCACGGCCCTGATCGGGGCCGACGATGCGATCGCCACGGTCGCGAGCCTGTCGGGTGAGGAGCTCTCTCGGTTCGCGGTTTCGGTCGATGCGGCCGCGACATCCGCCTCCGCCCTCGACGCGCTCGGCACGGCGCTCGCACGCGCCCTCGCGCAGGCCAGGCGGTCGGGTCATCCGGTCGCCGATGTGACGGTGCTCGTCGACGGCGCGGTCGCGGGCGCACCGCCGGTCGCCATCATGGACGCGCGATTCGGTGTCGAGCCCGTCGACGTGGCCGGCGAGTTGCGCTCCAGGGTCGACGGCCTCGCCGCCGTCGAGGCGACACTGCTGCTTGCGCTCACGGTCGAGCCGGCGGCCCTCGCCGCGGCATCCGCAGAGCACATCGAGTTCGGCATCGCCGACCTGCTCTACCTCGCGGGCGACACCGGCATCGCGTCGGCGGCCGTCGCCGGCGGTGTGCCGCTGCTGGGCGCACATGGCCTGGCATCGTCGACACTCGCGCATCTCCCGGTCGCGGAGGACGGCATCCAGTGCGAATGCGGGCAGCGCGGATGCCTCGTCACGGTCGCCTCCGCCGAGCAGGTGCTCGAGCGAGCGGGGCTCGGCGACTTCGCCCTCGCCCGCGGCCGGGTCGCAGCGCTCGAGGAGCTCGTGACCCGGATCGAGGCTGCGGATGATCGTGCGCGCTGGGCGTGGCTCGACGCCGCGCGCTGGATCGGCCGCGCCCTGCAACTGGTCGCACCGGTGGTCGACCCAGCGATCGTCGTCGTCGGCGGGTACTGGGCGCACCTCGTCGACGACATCGACACGGCGTACCGTGCGAATCGTCCGAGGCTCGGCGCCGGCGCCCTCGTGGCGATCCCCGCCATCGTGTCGGCGCGCGTGGGCGCAGACGCGGCGTTCCACGGGGCGCGGCGGCGCGCACGGGACCGCCTCGTCGCCGACCCGCTGCTCCTCGCCGGCTGATCGCGCCGTCAGCGGCGTCGCCGGAAACGACTGCGGATACCCCACCAGGTGATCCGCACCATCGCCTCGAGCACGATCGCCGGACTCATCTTCGACCGTCCGCGGATGCGCTCGATGAACGTCACCGGCACCTCGACGACCGTGAGGCCCACCTCGCGGGCGTGCCACAGCATGTCCACCTGGAAGCCGTAGCCACGGGTGTGCACGTCATCGAGCCGGATCCGCCGCAGCGCGTCCGCGCGGAACACCCGGTAGCCGGCCGTCGCATCGCGCGTGTCGAGCCGCAGCATCCTGCGCGCGTACGCGCTTCCCCAACGGGAGAGCAACTCGCGGTGCCTGGGCCAGTTCTGGATCGAACCACCCGAGACCCAGCGCGAACCGATCACGAGGTCGGCCGGCCTCCCGCTCGCCGAGCCTGTCCCGCTCGCCGACCCCGTCCCGCTGGCCGACCCCACCCCGCTCGCTGAGCCTGTCGAAGCGAACTCCCCTCCACTCCCCAACGCCGCAAGCAGCCGCGGCAGCTCCTCGGGCAGGTGCGAGCCGTCGGCGTCGAGCTGCACGATCGGGTCGAATCCACGCTCGAGCGCCCACGCGAACGCCTCGAGGTAGGCGGCGCCGAGTCCATCCTTTGCGGTGCGGTGGCACACCTGCACCGCGTCGTCGGCCGCCGCGAGCTCGTCGGCGAGCACTCCGGTCCCGTCGGGCGACGCGTCGTCGACCACGAGCACGGCCGCCTCGGGCACCGATGCACGCACGCGCGCCACCGTATCGGCAAGGTTCTCGCGCTCGTTGAACGTGGGGATCACGACGAGGGCCCGCGACATCCGGTCTCTCCCCTCGAAGCGTGCTCGCACCATCGTAGAGGGAGCCCGCACCCGCAACGCGACCCGGCAGCGTCAGCGCACGCCGGCCATCAGGCGCAGCACCGGCTTGCGGATGAACCACAGCACCACACCCAGCACGACCGCGATCGCACCGAGGACGCCGAAGTACGTCGCCTCGTTCACGACCGTGTAGAACTCCGCGAGCTGACCGGCGATCGCCGTGCCGAGCGCGACAGAGAGGAAGAACAGCGCGACCATCTGCGTGTGGAACACCTTGGGCGCGAGCTTGGTCGCCACCGAGAGCCCGACCGGCGAGAGCAACAGTTCGGCGACCGTGAACGCGAACAGGATGAACACGATCCAGAGCAGCGGGGTCGAGTTCGGCCCGCCGTCGGCGAACGGCAGGAACAGGAGGAAGGCCAGGCCCATGATCGCCGTGCCGAGGGCGAACTTGATGGGCGTCGAGGGTTGCCGATCACCGAGCTTCGTCCAGATCGCGGCGAACACGCCCGACAGGATGATGATGAAGATCGGGTTGATCGACTGCACCCACGGCACCGGCATCTCCCAGCCGAAGATGTCGCGATTCAACTGCTCGTCGGAGTAGATCGTGAGCACCGTGAACTGCTGCTGGTACAGCGACCAGAATGCGACGCTCGCGATGAACAGCGGGATGAAGGCGTATACCCGACTGCGCTCGGTCGAGGTGATGCGATGGCTCCGCAGGATCACCACGAAGTACGCGACGGTCGCCACGATCGTGCCGCCGATAACCCACCCGACGAGGTTCCCGACGTTCACGAGCCGGGTGAGTACCAGCACGACGACGAGCACCACGGATGCCGCTGCGATGCCGATCACGAGGCCCATTCGGCTCCGCGGCAGCGGGTTCGGCACGACCGACGCCTCGGGCGGCAACCCCCGTCTGCCGAACGCGTACTGCACGAGGCCGAAGGCCATGCCGAGCGCCGCGAGCCCGAATCCCCAGTGGAACCCCCAGGTCTCCTGCACGAGTCCGGTGAGCAGCGGACCGAAGAAGGCACCGAGATTGATACCGAGGTAGAAGATGGAGAACCCGGCGTCGCGTCGGGGGTCGTGCTCGGAGTAGAGGGTGCCGACGACGCTCGTCGCGTTCGCCTTGAGACCGCCCGAGCCGAACGCGACGAGCACGAGGCCGACCCCGACGCCCACGAAACCGGGCAGCAGGGCGAGCGCGATGTGCCCGCACATGATCACGATCGCGCTGTAGAACAACACGCGTTCCGAGCCCAGCAGGCGGTCGGCGACCCACGCGCCGAGGATGGTCGAGAGGTAGACCGTTCCGCCGTAGGCACCGACGATGCCCGCGGCATCCGCCTGGTTCATGCCCAGGCCGCCGTCGGCGACCGAGTAGTAGAGGTAGAGCAGCAGGATGCCCTGCATGCCGTAGAAGCTGAACCGCTCCCACATCTCGACGCCGAAGATGTGCACGAGCGGGCGCGGCTGTCCGAAGAAGCCGTGATCTTCGCGGGTGTCGCGTTCGGCCTCGACGCCGTTCACGACCGGCTCCGGTGGCCCGGCCTCGCCGGGCGCTGGTTCGGTCACCTTGCCCATGCGGGCAGCCTAGACCCGGCTGCCCGCAGCGGTCGAGTAGCGCGTGCCCTCCCGTGGTCGGGTACCGCGTCGCGCGTATCGACACCCCGCACTGGAGCGCACTTGTGCCGACTTCTCGGCGGTGGTGGACTTGCCCCATGCCACTCATCACTGTCGGAACGGAGAACTCCGCGCCAATCGAGCTCTATTACGAGGACCACGGAGAAGGGCAGCCGGTCGTGCTCAGCCACGGCTTCCCGCTCGACGGCACCTCGTGGGAGAAACAGGCGCGGGCGCTCCTCGAGGCCGGCTACCGCGTCATCACGTACGACCGGCGGGGGTTCGGGAGGTCGAGCCGACCCACGATCGGCTACGACGTCGACACGTTCACTGCCGACCTGAAGACGATTCTCGACGGCCTCGACCTGCGCGACACGGTGCTCGTCGCCTTCTCGATGGGCACCGGTGAGATCGCCCGTTATCTCGGCACGCACGGCAGCGACCGCATCGCGAAGGCGGCCTTCCTCGGCTCGATCCTCCCGTGCCTCCGCAAGTCCGCTGACAACCCCGCCGGGGCGGCCCCCGACTTCGACGACCTGACGGCGGCGGCGACGCAAGACCGCTTCGCGTGGCTGGCGGGCTTCATCGAGAACCAGTACAACTACGACGAGCTCGCGGGGTCGCGCATCAGCGAGGAGGCGATGCGGGCGAGCTGGGCGGTCGCGATCTCGGCGTCCTGGTTCGCGACCTCGGCGGTCATCGACACCTGGCTCACCGACTTCCGCGACGACATCGCGAAGTTCGATGTGCCGTCGCTCATCATGCACGGCACGGCCGATCGCATCGTGCCCATCGATGCGTCGTCTCGCGAACTCGCGAAGCGCCTTCCCGACGCCGAATACGTCGAGATCGAGGGTGCGCCGCACGGACTGCTCTGGACGCACGCGGATGAGGTGAACGAGGCGCTGCTCGCCTTTCTCGCGACCTGAGTGCGAATCCGCTCAACGAAGGAGATGGACTGATGTACAGGATGCTCCGCACGGCGGTGGTGGTCGGCGTCATGACGCTCGCAGTCGGCGCGCTCAGCGGGTGCGCGTTCCTCCAGCCCGTCGAGCGGTTCTCCGACGAGACGACGGTCACCGAATCGATCGCGACGATCGAGATCGACCAGCCGCAGGGCGAGGTCTCCGTGCGCGGTGACGACGACGCGACGGAGGTCACCGTCGCTCGCACGGTCAGCTATCGCGGCGACCGCCCCGATGCGGCCGAGCAGACGCATGAGGTGAACGGCGACGTGCTCCTGCTCGGCGGCTGCGGCCGCAACTGCAAGGTCGACTACACGATCGAGCTTCCGGCCGGCGTCGACGTGCGCGGCTCGACGACCAACGGAGAGATCGAGCTCAGCGAGGTCGCAGAGGTCGAGGTGTCCACGACCAACGGACGCATCGACCTCGACGGGGTGTCGGGCCGCATCGACGTCGAGTCGAGCAACGGGCGCATCACGGGTGAGGACCTGAACGGAGACGGCATCCGAGTGCGAACCTCGAACGGGGGGATCGAGCTCGAGATCGCCACGGCGCAGGATGTCGAGGCCCGCACGTCGAACGGGTCGATCGAGCTGACCGTTCCGTCCGACACCTACCGGGTCACCGCCGACACCTCGAACGGTCGCACCGACATCGGAGTGGCGAACGATTCGAACGGCCGATTCACGCTCGACCTGCACACGTCGAATGGATCGATCACGGTCGAAGAGGACTGAGTTCGCCGAGCACCGCCTCGAGCTGATCGACGGCCCAGTCGAGGTCGGCCTGGTCGACGACGATCGGCGGTGCGAGCCGGATCGTCGACCCGTGCGTGTCCTTCGCGAGGACGCCACGACGCATGAGCGCTTCGCACACCTCGCGACCCGTTCCGAGTGCGGGGTCGATGTCGATGCCCGCCCAGAGCCCGGCACCGCGCACCGCGACGACGCCGCGCCCGACGAGGGAGCCGAGCCGCTCGTGCAGTCGGGCGCCGAGCTCCCGCGCACGCGCCTGGGGCTCGCCTGTGGCCAGCATGCGCACCACCTCGAGCCCGACCGCGGCAGCGAGCGGATTGCCGCCGAACGTCGAACCGTGCTGCCCCGGCTGGATCACGCCGAGCACGTCGGCGTCTCCCACCACCGCGGAGACCGGCATGATGCCGCCGCCGAGCGCCTTGCCGAGCAGGTACAGGTCGGGCACGACACCCACGAGATCGCACGCGAACGTCTCGCCGACCCGGCCGAGCCCCGACTGGATCTCGTCGGCGATGAGCAGCACGTTGCGGTCGGTGCAGAGCGCGCGCAACGCCGGTAGGAACTCGGCCGGCGGAACGAGCACGCCCGCCTCACCCTGGATCGGCTCGACGAGCACCGCGACGGTGTCGTCGTCGATGGCCGTCTCGACGGCATCGGCGTCGCCATACGGCACGACGCGGAAGCCGGGCGTATACGGCCCGAAGTCGTCATGCGCATCGGGGTCGTCGCTGAACGAGATGATCGTCGTGGTGCGCCCGTGGAAGTTGCCGGCCATGACGATGATGTTCGCGGCATCCGGAGCCACGCCCTTGACCCGGTAGCCCCAGGCCCGCGCCACCTTGATGCCCGTCTCGACGGCCTCGGCGCCGGTGTTCATCGGCAGTACCAGGTCCTTGCCGCAGAGCGCGGCGAGCTCGGTGACGAACGGCCCGAGCCGGTCGTTGTGGAACGCGCGGCTCGTGAG
>JALYWB010000043.1 GCA_030852935.1 Actinomycetota bacterium
TTCGCTCGACGTGCACGATGGCATGGGCCAGATCGAGGGCGACGTCTGGCGCCGATCCGAGGGGCTGCTCGGCTATCTCATCGATCCGGCGCATGCGGGAAACGGCTACGCCACCCACATCGCTCGGACGCTGCTCGACCTCGCGTTCACCGAGCTCGGCCTGCACCGGGTCACGGCAGGTTGCTTCGCAGACAACGTGGCCTCCTGGCACGTCATGGAGAAGCTCGGCATGCGGCGGGAACAGCACGGCGTGCGGGATTCGTGGCACGCCGAACTCGGTTGGATCGACGGCTTCACCTACGCGATCCTGGCTGAGGAGTGGCATCCGGTCGAATGATGCGGCCGGTCCTGGTCTACACGTCGCGTCGCGCGCCCTGGCTCGGTCGAACGGTGAACACGGTCGGCTCGCGGTAGCCGTGCTCGGTGAAGGCCGCGAGCACCTCGCGCGTGATGATCGGCACGAGCGCGTCGATGGCGAGCGCGATCGCCGAACCGCCGAAGCCGCCGCCGGTCATGCGGGCGCCGATCGCGCCGTTCGCCTGCGCCGTGGCCACCGCGAGGTCGAGCTCGGGCACCGAGATCTCGAAGTCGTCGCGCATCGACACGTGCGAGGCGTCGAGGTACGGCCCGATCGCGCCTGGACCCGCTTCACGCAGCGTACGCACGGTGTCGAGCACGCGCTGGTTCTCTGACACGACGTGACGAACGCGACGGAACGTCTCGGCGTCGAGCACGGTCCGAACCCGGTCGAGGTCGCCCACCTGCAGGTCGCGGAGCGACGCCACGCCGAGCGATCGAGCGCCCTCCTCGCAGGACGCCCTTCGCGCGGCGTAACCGCCGGTCGCGTGAGCGTGCGACACGTGCGTGTCGATCACGACCAACGACAGCCCATCGGCGTCGAAGCCGAGCGGAATCACCTCCGCATCGAGGCTGCGGCAGTCGAGGAAGACACCCGCGTCGGCTTCACCGAGGAGAGAGGCCGACTGGTCCATGATGCCCGTCGGCGCGCCGACGACGCGGTTCTCGGCGAGTTGCCCGACCTTGGCGAGCGTCGGCCGGTCAAGCCCGAGTCCCCAGTGCTCGTCGAGCGCGAGCGCGACGGCGCATTCGATCGCTGCCGACGACGACAGGCCCGCGCCGATCGGCACCGAACTCGTGATGTAGAGGTCGACCCCCCGCGCACGCGAGAGCTCTGCCCCTGACGAACTGAGCGCCCACGCCACCCCGAGCGGATACGCGGCCCAGCCGGTGACCGCATCCGGGCTGAGGTCATCGAGATGGATCTCGACCGGCTCCGGCGCGAAGTTTGATGCCACGCGGATGACGCGGTCGTCACGATCGCCGAGTGCGACCGCCGTGCGACGATCGATCGCGAACGGGAACACGAACCCGTCGTTGTAGTCGGTGTGCTCGCCGATCAGGTTGACGCGACCCGGCGCCGACCAGACACCGGCGGGTTGGCGCCCGAACCACTCGGTGAAGCCATGCTGAGCCTCGTCGATCTCGTTCATTCGACCCCTCCGATCGCGGCTCGAAGCGCCTCGGCCTGGGCCTCGGGCGCGACGTCGCCGATCCATGCCCCCATCGCGGCCTCGGAGCCCGCGAGGTACTTCAACTTGTCGGCGGCGCGGCGCGGGCTGGTCAGCTGCAGCATGAGCCGCACGTCGTCACGGTGCTCGTGCACCGGCGCCTGGTGCCACGCCGCGATGTACGGCGTGGGTGTGTCGTAGAGCCGGTCGACGCCGCGGAGTAGGCGGAGGTAGAGCGAAGCGAGCTCGTCGCGCTCGTCGAGCGTCGTTTCGGCCAAATCGGGCACGTGCCGGTGGGGCAGCAGATGCACCTCGATGGGCCAGCGCGCGGCGAACGGCACGAATGCCGTCCAGTGCTCGCCGGTGAGCAGCACCCTCGGCCCGCCGCGCTCGCGTTCGAGGATGTCGGCCATCAGCGTCGGCCCGTAGTCATCGATCGACGCCAGGAGCCGTTCGGTACGCGGTGTCACGTACGGGTAGGCATAGATCTGCCCGTGAGGGTGCGGCAGGGTCACGCCGATCTCGCGTCCGCGGTTCTCGAACGGGAACACCTCTTCGACCCCGGGCAGCGTCGACAACGCGGCGGTACGCTGCGCCCACGCCTCGATCACGGTGCGCGCCCGCGACGTGCTGAGGGTGCCGAACGAACCCTCGTGCTCCGGGCTGAAGCACACCACCTCGCAGCGGCCGAGCGACGGCTGCGTGCGCTCGAGTCCGACGCGACGCAGCGCCGCGCGCGCATCGGCGCTCGAGTCGCCGGGCCCGGCCAGCTCCGGCCCGAACGACGGCGAGCGGTTCTCGAAGACCGCGACGTCGTAATCGCTCGGGATCTCCGACGGGTTGCCCGGCCGCTGCGGTGCGAGCGGGTCGAGGTCGGCCGGTGGCAGGAACACGCGGTTCTGCCGTGCGGCGGCGATCGAGATCCACTCACCGGTGAGCGGATCCTGCCGCATGTGCGCCGTCGCAGGTCGTGGATCGAGCACGCGCTCGTCAATCGATCGCTCGGGCGGCAACGTCGAGTCGGCGTCGTCGAAGTAGATGAGTTCACGGCCATCGGCGAGCGTCGATGAACGCACGGCGATTCGGGGGTCGATGTGCACGCCGCCACGATACGCGACTTTCATTTTGCAAACAAGCGGGTTTCATATTGCAAAGCTCGCGCTTCACCCGGAGAATGCCCCTATGACGGATGCCGCGCCGATGACCCATGCACCGCTGGACGCGCCACGACGTCGAGAATTGGCGCTCGCCCTCGTCGCCGAGCGTGGGTTCGTGCGCGTCGCCGAGCTGAGCGCCGCGTTCGGCGTGACCACCGTCACCGCCCGCGCCGACCTCGACGCACTCGAGCGCGACGGCGCGATCCGCCGGGTGCACGGCGGCGCCGTCCCGGTCTCCTCGGGCCTGGAGGCGGAGCGGCCCGACCGCGAACCGACGTTCGAGGAGGCGCTCGCGGCATCCGTCGAACCGAAGCGATCCATCGGCGAACACGCTGCGGCGATGGTCCGCAGCGGCCAGAGCATCATCCTCGACGTCGGCACCACGACGCTGCAGATCGCCCGCGCCCTTCGCGCCCGCGCCGAGCTCGACGATCTCGTGGTCTTCACGAATGGGCTCTCGGTGGCCCTCGAACTCGAGCCCGAGATTCCGCGCTTCACGGTCGTCATCACCGGCGGTACGCTGCGCCCCAAGCAGCACTCGCTCGTGCACCCGCTCGCCGGATCGATGCTCGACGAGGTGCACGTCGACCTGGCCTTCATCGGCTGCAACGGCGTCGACCCCGTTCACGGGGTGACGAACGCAAATCTGCCGGAGGCAGCCGTGAAGGCGCTCATGCTGCGGTCGGCCGCCCGTTCGATCGTCGTCGCCGACGGGTCGAAGCTCGGTGAGGTGCACCTCGGTCGGGTCGCGCCGATCGACGCGTTCGACACCCTCGTGACGGACGCCGCGGCGCCGGCGCCACTCGTCGCGGAGCTCGAGGAAGCGGGGCTGGCGGTCGTCCTCGCGGGCTCATCGTGAGGCCGGATCACCCTAAAGTGGATCCATGACTCTTCCCACGGGCGAACAGTTCGTCCTCGAGACGTCGACGGCGAGCGGTGACCTCACGGCGACGATCACCGCCGTCGCCGCCGGCATCCGAACCCTCAGCATCAACGGAATCGACCTCGTTCCTCCCTACGCAGAGGACCTGCCTCAGCCCATGGGCGCCGGCACCGTGCTGGTGCCGTGGCCGAACCGCATCCGCGACGGCATCTGGCGCCACGAGGGCGTCGAGCGCCAGCTCGCGATCACCGAGCCGGCGCGCAACAATGCGATCCACGGTCTGCTGCGGTCCACCGAGTACCGCCCCATCGCGCGTGCCCGCGACTCGGTCACCCTGGCCGCAACGATCTTTCCGCAACTCGGCTATCCGTTCCTGCTCGGCACGGCGGTGCACTACGAACTCGTCGCCGACGGGCTCAAGGTCACCCACTACATCGAGAACCTCGGTGCCGACGCCGCCCCGGTCGCGATCGGCACGCACCCGTTCCTGAAGATCGGCGGCGTGCCGACGGCCGACCTCTTGCTTCGCCTCGACGCGGCGAGCCACATCGAGGTCGACGATCGGCTGCTGCCCACCGGCGAGGTCCCGGTCGAAGGCACCGAATGGGACTTCCGCGAGGGGCGTCGCGTCGGCGACGTGCAGCTCGATGACGCGTTCGGCGAGCTCGCAAGCGAAGACGGCCAGGTGCTGCACACCCTCACCGCGCCCGACGGGCGAACGGTCTCGATCTGGGCCGACGACGAGTTCGACTACGTGCAGGTCTTCACGACCCGCGCCTTCCCCGGCGAAGAGGGTGACGTCGCGATCGCGGTCGAGCCCATGACGGCGCCGGCCGAGGCCTTCAACTCGGGGCGCGGGCTGCGATGGCTCGGACCCGGCGAGGAGTGGCAGCTGAGCTGGGGCATCCGTTTCGGTGGGTTCACCGCCGACTGATCACGTTCGCTGAGCCTGTCGAAGCGAACCCGCCGCGCAGGCCTCTTCGACGAGCTATCGAGCGGAGACGCACGAACCCGAGTCGACGGGCTCTGCGAGCGACGCCGCGTCCGCCGCAAGCGGTGCCAGGCTCGTGAGCGGAATCGCGTAGCCGACATTCGCGACCGAATCGGACTTCGCGAACACCACCCCGCCGACCGATCCGTCGCCCGTGAGCACCGGGCCTCCCGAATTGCCGTGGTCGACGTCGGCGGCCAGGGTCATGACGTCTCGCGTCGAGGTGCGCCCGCGCTCCTCGATCATGATCGGACCCACCGCCATCACGCGCGCGGGCCGCAGCTCGAGTGGCCCGCCGAACGGGTAGCCCGCAACGGCCACGTCGGCGCCGGGCGCCGCATCGGCGACCGGCAGGGGTGGCGTCGACAGGCCCGACACGGCGATCAGGGCGAGGTCGTTCGCGGTGTCGAACGCGACGACCCGGCCGGCGACGGCGGGCTGGCCCGGGGCCTCCACGATCGGCTCGGTGACGCCCGCGACGACATGGGCATTCGTCACGATGCGGTCCTCGGCGACGACGAATCCGCTGCCCGAGAGGTTGCTGCCGCACTGGAAGGCCGTGCCCGTGATACGCACCACGGATGCCGCGGCGCGGGCGAGTTCGGCGTCGTCGATGCCGCCGCTCGGCAGCTCGGGTGCCTCGGTGGGACCGTCGAGCACATCGACGAGCCATGGGATCCCGGTGCCGAGTGCGGCGGTGCGCAGTTCGGCGAGCAGCG
Organism: Actinomycetota bacterium; assembly: GCA_030852935.1. Taxonomy (GTDB): domain Bacteria; phylum Actinomycetota; class Actinomycetes; order Actinomycetales; family Microbacteriaceae; genus Agromyces. The sequence continues at coordinate 5,280 of JALYWB010000043.1, forward strand.
TGCGCGCCGGGGCGGGCGTGATCTGGTCGAGGGTCGTCAGCACGCGTGAGCCGGCCACGGCGGGGGAGACTACTGGCACGCCCATCGCCGAGACGCCTGAGCCGATGAGCGCGACGACGAAGGCGGTGACGAGCAGGTTGCCGATGGCGCCGAGCACCCGGTCGACCACACCGAGCTTGACGGCGCGGGCGCCATGGCGCAGCGCGTGCCCGACGACCGCGCCGAGCCAGGCGCCGAGCGAGAGGAGCACGAGGGCCGCGAGGATCGCGGCGGGCGCCCTCCACTCGGGCCACGGCACGATGCCCGCGATCCACGGCATGACGAAGAACGCGCCGATGCCGGCAGCCACGAGACCGATGAGACCGGCGGCGGTGCGCAGCAGCCCGGCGCGCCAGCCGTTCACGACCGCGCCGATGAAGGCGAGCACGAGCACGATGTCGAGCACGATGCTCCAGATCACGGCGGCTCCTCTCGTCGTACGCGGTCGGACTTCAGCCTGCGGCATCCGTCTTCGAGAGTGCTGAAGGCGCGCACGGGCCCGCTCGGGGTGTGAGTTCGCCGCAACCCACGACCGAATCCCTTGTCGCGATCGCACCGTAGTCGGGTCCACACAATCCGAACGCGCAGGGGAGGAGTCCTCGATTAGGGTCTGAGGTGCCCGCCGCAGTGACGGGCGAACCCCACACGACGAGGAGTGACGGATGCGCGTCGGCATGTTCCTGAATTACGCGGGCGGCTTCCGCGAGGCGGCAGACGAGGTCTCCGAGCTCGAGCGAGCCGGCGTCGACCTCATCGTGGTGCCCGAGGCGTACTCGTTCGACGCGGTGAGCCAGCTCGGCTTCCTCGCGGCACGCACCTCGACCATCACGCTCGCCTCCGGCATCCTGCAGCTGTACACACGCACGCCGACCCTGACGGCGATGACCGCCGCCGGCCTCGACTACGTCTCTGGCGGCCGGTTCGAGCTCGGCATCGGGGCATCCGGCCCGCAGGTCATCGAGGGCTTCCACGGTGTGCGTTACGACGCACCGCTCGGCCGCACCCGTGAACTCGTCGAGATCTGCCGTATGACGTGGCGGCGCGAGCCGGTGATCCACGATGGCGCGAAGTACCGCATCCCGCTGCCGGCGGGCGAGGGTACCGGCCTCGGCAAGCCGCTCAAGCTGATCAACCACCCAGTGCGCGACCGCATCCCGATCACGATCGCGTCGCTCGGTCAGAAATCGGTCGCGCAGACCGCGGAGATCGCCGACGGCTGGCTTCCCATGTTCTTCCATCCCGAGCGGGCGGCCGAGGTCTGGGGCGCCGCGCTCGCCGCGGGCGCCGCGAAACGGTCGAGCGAACTCGCACCACTCGACGTGTTCGCGAACCCCGCGCTCGCCATCACCGATCGCCCAGAGGCGGTGCTCCCGCTCGTCAAGCCCCAGATTGCGCTCTACGTGGGGGGAATGGGCGCCCGTGGCAAGAACTTCTACAACGACCTCATTGCGAGCTATGGCTTCGAAGCTGCCGCTGCGCAGATCCAGGACCTCTACCTGGAGGGGCGCAAGGAGGAGGCCATCGCCGCCGTGCCCGACGAACTCGCACGTGCGATCTCACTCATCGGACCGGCATCCGAAGTGGCCGAACGTGTCGCGGCATTCCGCGCGGCCGGGGTCACGACTCTCGCCGTCACCCCGCTCGCCCGCACATCGGACGAGCGCGTCGCACTGATGTCGGAGCTGCGGTCGATCGTCGGCTGAACGGCCGTTTCATGCGGCGCATGTACTGTCCCCCAAAACGGGTGTGATTGCTGGCGGCCGGCCCATCCCAGGTCTAGCGTGAGAGCACCTGCACGACGTGGTGCAGGAAGGGGAACCTGGGGAGGAGCCGCCATGACGTGGACGTTCGAGCCGAACCGGGACGCGTCGGAGCGCAGAGATGCGCCCGACGGGACGCCCGTCGCCAGCACCCGCTGACTCGAACGCCCGTCGGGCGGTGCCCCGAGGTCTGGGGCTCAGGACACTCGCGCGCGCGGACCCGTGGCGAGTTCAGACGCATCGTTGCGCGCGCCATCGCGCCAGGCTGCGTACGCCCACACCGCGAGCGCCAGCATCGGCCCCCAGAACCACAGCGGCAGCACGAGGTTCAAGAGCACCCCGTCGATCACTCCCGTTGCGCCGATCATCAGGAGCAACGGCAGGGCCGAGATGCAGAGCACCGCAGCGGCCAGGAGGCCGGGAACCACGGCCACCGGTGTCGGCACCGTTCGGCCGCCGAGGCGTGGAATCCACCGGGGGAATCGCGTACCCCATGGCAGGATCAGGCCGAGAGTGAGGATGCTCGCCGCGGCGGCGCCCGAGCCGAGCATGAGCCCTGTGGCGAGCACGTCTGGGGTGAGCTCATCCGCGGAGGGCCCGAACAGCGGCCAGGGGGTCATCCATGTCGCTCGCACCACTGCATACGGCAGTGGGCCCAGCGCCGCGAGGATCGTGATTGCGCGTCGGTGCCGCACGAGCCATCCTTCGAACCTGCGGCCACCTCGACTCGAGCGAATCGCGATGACGGCCAGCGCCGACCAGGCGAAGATGGCAGCGATGAGGATGCCCGTCACCAGCAGGCCGGGTGCGTCGGCGGCAAGCGCCCCGGCGAAGTTCAGTGCGAACTTCCCGATGCCCTCGAGGGTCATGCCACCGACCAAGACGGATGCCGCAACCACCGCCGCGAGACCCGCGAGCAGGGCAAGCCCGAAGCGGGGCGCGCGGAACAGGGCGATGCTGATCGTTGCGACGCCCGCAACGACGGCGGCGAGGCCGAACAGGTAGCCGGCGACGGCGATGACGGACATGCTGCCGAATGCCGTGCCCATCGCGACGGCGACCGCGGCCGAAGCGAGACCGACAGGCACCAGGAATTCGGGCCGCGTTCCACGGCCGATCGGGCGGAGTGCGAGCACGACGCCGGCGAGCCCCGTCACGATGGCGGCGATGGCGACCCCATCGGGCGCGAGCAGCGCCTCCGCGGTGTGCAGTATCCCGTCTGCGGCGTACGGATTCCATTCGGGCGAGACGAGCCAGGCGAGTCCAAGTCCGGCAACGGCCGCCGAGGCGACGAGCGCGAGGTACCCGAGCGCCACCCGCCAGCGGTCGCGCGGAGTCGCCGTACGCTCGGACCCATCGCGGGGCAGTGATGGGCGGTCTGTGAACGCCATGGTGTGTCTCCGATCTCGTGACTGGCATCGTTCGCCTGGTAGCCTCGCGCCCCCGTCCGACCCTCCGCCTCACCCGAATGGGTGAGACCTGTGCGGTCGCCCACCGCTAGCGTGGGTCGAGAGATGACCGCGTCACCTTCTGCCCAGCCCGCGACTCCGATCGGCACCCGCGTCGACATGACGCGCCCGCCGTCCGTCGCCGACTGGGTCTGGGCCGCGGCCGCCGCCGCGGCGCTGCTGCCCCTGACACTGGTGGAGATCCTGAACGCGGCGCGGCTCCCGCAGGATGCCGCGTGGCTCGCCGCCGTGCTCACGCTGTTCTCGGTGCTGCACCTGACCGTGGCCCTGCGCCGACGATGGCTGAGGGCCATGCTGGCCGTGGCATCCGTCAGCATGCTGGGACTCGTGATCGCAAGCCTGCCGTGCATGCCGTATGACGTCGTGCTGCTGCCGAGCAGCCTCTCCTTCCTGGTCCTCGTGTTCACCGCCGCGGCGAGTGACGACCGCCTGGCGGACGTCGCGTCGGTCGCCATCGGGCTCCTCGGCGCGGCGATGATGGTGGCCGTTTCGGCGCCGTGGGCCACCACGCCCGACCCGACCGTGCTGATCGCGCTGACCGGATTCCTCGTCGCGTCGATCGGGGCGGCATGGGCGCTGGGGCGGTATCGTCGCGAATCTCGCCGCAAGCGCGCGGCACAGGAGTTCAGCCGCGTTCAGGCTGCCGAGCTGCAACTGCAGGCCGAGCGTGCCGCCGTTACCGACGAACGTCGTCGTATCGGCGCCGAACTGCACGACGTCATCTCCCACTCGCTCGCGGTCATGGTGGCGCAGGCGGAGGCCGCGAGGGTGCTGCAGGGCCGGGATGATGCCCGCTCACGCGCCGCGCTCGAGCAGGTCGTCGAAACCGGGCGCACCGCGATGGCCGACATGCGTGGCCTGCTCGGCGCACTGGCCGAACCTCCGGCAGCGCCGACCGGCACGCCTGCACCGCCCCCACGGGAGCCGAGCCCGGGGCTCGACGACGTGCCCGCGCTCGTGGAGCACGCGTCCGGTCCGCAGCGCTCGGTCGAGTTCACCGTGTCGGGTGTTCCGGGCCGCGTGAGTCCGGGCGTCGCGCTGACCGCCTACCGAGTGGTGCAGGAGTCGCTCACCAACACACTGCGCCACACTCTGCCCCCGACCCGCAGCGAGGTCGATCTGACGTGGAGCGACCGCGAACTCGTGGTCGAGGTCACCGACGACGGCGTACCGAAAGCGGCGAACGCCGCGTCGACCCGGGGTGGTTCCGGCCGCGGCATCCGGGGCATGCGCGAGCGGGTGGAGCAGGTCGGCGGACGCTTCGAGTACGGTGCCCGCGCCAATGGCGGATGGGGAACGCGTGCGATCCTCCCGCTCGATTCCGAGGGGCATCATGACTGAACCCGGCACCCCTGAACGCATCCGCGTGGCGATTGCCGACGATCAGGCGCTCATCCGCTCGGCCGTCAGCGCCATGGTGGAGGTGCATGACGGCCTCGAGATCGTGGCCGAGGCATCCGACGGCGCCGAACTGCTCGAACTGGCACGCGCTCACCGGATCGACGTGGTGCTGATGGACGTGCGGATGCCGCGGCTCGACGGCATCGAGGCAACGGCGCTGCTGCGTCGCGACCATCCCGACACCCGGGTGCTCGTATTGACGACCTACGATCTCGACGAGTACGTCTTCGCGGCGATCCGCGCGGGCGCGAGCGGATTCCTCACGAAGGACACCTCGAGCGAGGAGCTCGCCGACGCGATCCGGTCGGTGTACGCCGGCGATGCGGTGATCGCTCCGCGCGCGACGGCGAGTCTCCTGGACTTCGTCGCGCGGGTGCCGGAGCCCGCAGATCCTGACGCGCTGCTCGCCCCGTTCACCACGCGCGAGCGGGAGGTGCTGGGCGAGCTGCTCACCGGCGCATCGAACGAGGTGATCGCTCGCCGGCTGTTCATGACCGGCAACACCGTGAAGACCCACATCGCGGCGATCCTCGCGAAGCTCGGCCTGCCCGATCGGGTGCACGTCGTGATCTGGGCGTTCGAGAACGGTGTCGTCGGTCGCATCCCGCCACGAAGCTGACGGGTCAGCGTCGTCCGCGCTCGGCGACGCGATTGTGTTCCAACGCGACGTCGATCCAGAACGACAGCTGTTCCCCGCTCGCGATCGAATCGGCCGAGACCGAGATCCAGCCTGGTCCCATGGTTCGGCCGGCCCCCATCTCGGCCTGCGTCGCCCCGGGAACTCGGGTGAGTTCGTCGTGCCTCTCGGCATCGACGCGCACCAGCAGATCGCCGCCCTTCAACGCGCTGACGACCATCTTGTCGTTCACCATGAACGCTCTTCCGCCGAACATCGACACCTCGCGCGTCGAGCTCTCATCAGCCAACAGCGCTCGGAGGCGATCGGTCAGTTCCTGCGTCATTCCTGCTCCGCGCGGATCGCGGGCAGGATGGCCCGACGATTCCCATCGACCAGCGCGCGCAAGGCCAAGTCGAGGTCCGGAGCTGGTTCGGTGCCCATGATCGGCCCTTTCGGTCGACTGCAAACTAGCACGAACGCACGCTTGAACGTATGAAGGTTTGTATTGCGTATCGGGCTTCGCAGCACGGCGAGTCTCGACGGAGATTGATAGGGTGAACAGCGCCCCTATAGCTCAGTTGGTTAGAGCAACGGACTTCAACACAACAAAATGGAGCGCCGGCGTAGAAATGCGTCGGATGACCGCCGCTATATGCTGGAACACCCTAAGAGCCCGAGGTACTCGCATCGGCCTGATGCAGTGACAATCCGAGGGATTGGGCAATCAGCAGGTAACCGCAAGGGAACCTCAGAGACTACACGCGGCGCACCTGAACGATTCGGTCGAAGGTGAAGATATAGTCCAGACTGCAAGCCGTGTATCGCACGGTGGCTAGGGAAACTTAGTGCAGCAGGTTAATCCGTGGGTCCAGGGTTCGAGTCCCTGTGGGGGCACCTTGATGTTCACCGACGAGAGGCCGTCCAGGCCCGTCAGCCATGCGTGTGTCGGTGGCCGCTCGTAGGCTTCGAAGGTGAAGATGTGCACGATCTGTCGAAGCTCACGAGAGATCACGGAATTCAACCGCAAGCGAGCATCGCCTGATGGCTTACAGAACGTCTGCCGCGAATGCAACCGCAGGCAGGCGCGCGCGTACTACGCGCGCAATCGAGAGGCTCATGTGCGTGTCATCATGAAACGCAAGGCTGAACAGCGGCGATTGGCGATCGATGCGGTCGGTGGGTACCTACTCACGCACGTCTGCGTCGACTGCGGTGAGGCCGACATCCGCGTCTTGGACTTCGACCACCGTGCTGATGCAAAGAAGAAGGCCGATGTGATGCGGCTGGCACAGCAGGGCTATTCCGTCGCGATCATCATGGCCGAGATCGCGAAGTGCGACGTTCGCTGCCGCAACTGCCACGCCAAGGTGACCTACGAACGCATGGGTGACAATTGGCGCAGCGCACTCATCGGGCGCACTCAGGCCGCCGAGGTACCCTGACCGGGATGGCTTCCGACTTCCACCGCCCCACTCGCTTCCCGCCCGGCATGTTCCAGGGATACGTCGGCGCAGACGATCCGGCGCAGGTCAGCCGCGTGGCGCACGATACGGCTGCGGCGATCCTGTCGCGAGTTCGAGCCGATCCCGATCCCGACGTGGTCGCGCGCCTCGTCTCGTACACCGACGAGCACGGCATCGACGCGATCGCCGAGTTGTGGTCGCACGCGTCGGCGAAGAGCCTGCCGGGTGCGCTGTGGCGCGTCTACCTGCTCCGCACCCTCATCCGCCAAGACCCCGTCGGCGTCAGCCACGCGTTCCAGCGCGGCACCGAGGTGTCGACGACCATCGACCAGGTCGTCGCGGGTGCGCCGATTCCCGCTGGTCCCGCCGAGGTCACCGAGCTCGCCGACCGCATCCTGCAGGGGCTGTTCACCGGCGACTTCGCGGTCGCCCTCGAGCGCGCCGCCGCCTTCGCGAGGGTCGTCGCGGCGGGCTTCGCCAGCCTTGCCGATGATGCGGATGCCACGGATGCCGCGAACCCCGAGCGGCCCGGCGAACTCACGCAGCGTGCACTCCGGCTCACGCAGCTCGCCGACGAGTTCGCCTCGTGCGCTCGACTCTGGCGCCGCGATTCGCTCGACTGAGCGTTGCGCCCGGCACCCCATCCCTTGGCGCCGGTCGTTCGGCCGCCCGGGAATGAATGCACGCCGAGCCTCGTTTACAATTGACGTGGCCGGGCCGCAGTAACCCCGGGCTCCAATATTCGCCGCTTCGAGCGGCCTCGCGCCGAGAGGCGTTCTGCGGCCCGGCCATACATCGTTTCCGGGGCTGCCACGCGAACGGCCGCCCCGTGGCATCCGCGTAGCATCGGAGCATGGCCGATACCGTCACTCTCCTCATCGAACCGCTGCCCGCCGACGTGACCACGGCCGATCTCGACGCGACCTTCCGCGAGATCGACGCCAGCGCCCCGGCACTGCGGGTGGGGGAGCTCTCGACCCAGCGGGGTGACGGCATCTTCGAGACGATCGGCGTCGTCGACGGCCACGCGCAGGAGGCTCGCCCGCATCTCGAGCGGTTGCGAAACTCGGCGCGCATCTGCGAGCTGCCCGAGCCGAACCTTCCCCAGTGGGAGGCCGCCATACAGCGCGCGGTCGCGGCGCTCCCGACGCATGGCGAGTTCGCCGTGAGGCTCGTCCTGAGTCGCGGAGTCGAACGCGGTCCAGCGCCGACGGCTTGGTTGCATGTTGCGCCCGCGACCGACTTCAGTGCGGTGCGCGAGCGCGGGGTGCGCGTGGTCACGCTCGACCGCGGCTACGCGCGGGGCACGGCGGAGCGGGCGCCCTGGCTGCTGCTCGGCGCGAAGACCCTCAGCTACGCGGTGAATATGGCGGCTCTGCGCGAGGCTCATCGGCGGGGCGCCGACGACACCGTCTTCACGACCTCCGACGGGTACGTGATGGAGGGCCCGACGTCCAGCGTGATCATCCGCAGCGGCGAAACGTACGCGACACCGGCACCGTCGGGCGCGATCCTGCACGGCACCACGCAGCAGAGCCTCTTCGAGCACCTGGCGGCATCCGGTCGGCGAACCAAGTACCGCGACATCCCGATCGCCGACCTTCAGACCGCGGATGCCGCATGGCTGGTCTCGAGCGTTCGACTCGCTGTGGGCATGACCGAGCTCGACGGAGTACCGCTGCCGTACGATGCCGACGAGACCCGCGAACTCAACGCCTACCTGTTGAGCCCCCGCGACTGAACTGGGCGGGGGCCGCGCGGCCCGCGGCATCCGTCAACCGAAGCGTCCCGACACGTAGTCCTCGGTCGCCTTGACCGACGGGTTCGAGAAGATCGTCGTGGTGTCGTCGTACTCGATGAGGTTGCCCGGCTTGCCGGTGCCTGCGATGTTGAAGAACGCGGTGCGGTCGGAGACGCGTGAAGCCTGCTGCATGTTGTGCGTCACGATCACGATCGTGTACTCCTGCTTGAGGTCCTCGATGAGGTCCTCGATCGCGAGCGTCGAGATCGGATCGAGCGCCGAGCACGGCTCGTCCATCAGGATCACCTCGGGCGAGACCGCGATGGTGCGGGCGATGCAGAGCCGCTGCTGCTGGCCGCCTGAGAGGCCCGAACCCGGGCGGTCGAGGCGATCCTTCACCTCGTTCCAGAGGTTCGCTCCGCGCAGCGACTTCTCGACCAGGTCGTCGGCGTCGGTCTTCGAGATCCGCCGGTTGTTGAGCTTCACCCCGGCCAGCACGTTCTCCCTGATCGACATGGTCGGGAACGGGTTCGGACGCTGGAACACCATGCCGACCTGGCGGCGTACGAGCACGGGATCGACATCGGGGTCGTAGAGGTTGTTGCCGTCGATGAGCACCTCGCCCTCGACGCGAGCGCCGGGAATGACCTCGTGCATGCGGTTCAGGGTGCGGAGGAAGGTGGTCTTCCCACAGCCGGACGGGCCGATGAAGGCCGTGACGCTGCGGGGTTCGATCTCGATGTTCACGCCCTCGACGGCAAGGAACTTGTTGTAGTAGACGTTGAGATCACGGACTTCGATGCGCTTGGACACGGGATTCCTAACTGGGCGTGCGGGTCAGCGGCCGAACTTCGGGGCGAAGAAGCGGGCGACGAGTCGGGCGATGAGGTTCAGCGCCATGACGATGAGGATGAGCGTGAGCGCGGCGGCCCACGCACGGTCGAGGTACGCCTCGGGTGGGTTGCCCTGGTTCGTGTACTGCGTGTACACGAAGACCGGCAGCGACTGCATGCGACCGTCGAACAGGTTGTAGTTGACGCTTGCGGTGAATCCGGCTGCGATGAGCAACGGCGCGGTCTCGCCGATGACGCGGGCGATCGCGAGCGTGATACCGGTGGTGATGCCGGCGATCGAGGTGGGCAGCACGACCTTCATGATCGTGAGCCATTTCGGTACACCGAGCGCGTACGCGGCTTCACGCAGCTCGTTCGGCACGAGCCGGAGCATCTCTTCGCTCGATCGCACGACGACCGGGATCATCAGCACGGCGAGCGACACCGCGCCGGCAATGCCGGTGCGGGTGCCGGGCCCGAGGAAGATCGAGAACGCGGCGTAGGCGAACAAGCCGGCCACGATCGAGGGGATGCCGGTCATCACGTCGACCAGAAACGTGATGCCACGAGCGAGACGGCCGCGCCCGTACTCGACGAGGTAGATCGCGGTCAGGAGTCCGATGGGGATGGAGATGATCGCCGCGGCGCCCGTGATGAGCAGGGTGCCCACGATGGCATGCACGATGCCGCCCCCCTCGCCCGTGATGTTGCGCATCGAGAACGTGAAGAACTCGACGTCCATCCGGGAGACGCCGTACGTCACGACCGTGATCGTGAGCGACACGAGCGGAATCATCGCGAGCACGAACGCACCCGTGACGAGGGCGGTCACGAGCCGGTCCATCGCACGACGGCGCCCCTCGACCAGCGTCGAGAAGAGCCAGATCGATGGAACATACAACAACGCGCCGACGAGAATGGCGCCGCCCCAGTTGAATCCCGACCCGTCGGCGAGGGCGAGCACGCCGAAGACGGCCGCCGCGACCAGGAGCGCCGCCCCGAGGATGATCCAGGGCACCGGCGTCGGCAGGCGACCGGCAGTGAGGGAGTTGGCGATCGGCGATGGCGCGGGCGCCGATGTCGTGGGCTGGGGTGTCGTGGTCATCGTCATCAGTTGGCTCCCGAGAATTCCTTGCGACGACTGACGATCCAGCGGGCGAACGCATTGACCGCGAAGGTCACGACGAAGAGGACGAGGCCGGTGGCGATGAGCACGTTGACGTTCATGCCATACGCCTCGGGAAAGCTGAGCGCGATGTTCGCGGCGATCGTCGATGGGTTCACCGAGGTGAGGAGTTCGAATGTGACTGCCCCCGTCGCCGAGAGCACCATCGCCACCGCCATGGTCTCGCCGAGCGCGCGCCCGAGGCCCAGGACCGAGGCCGAGATGATGCCCGAGCGTCCGAACGGCAGCACCGCCGTACGGATCATCTCCCAGCGCGTCGCACCCAGGGCGAGTGCGGCCTCCTCGTGCAGGACCGGCGTCTGGAGGAACACCTCGCGGCAGATCGCGGTCATGATCGGCAGCACCATCACTGCGAGCACCACAGCCGCGGTCAGGATGGTGCGACCCGTGCCCGAGACCGGGCCGGCGAAGAGCGGGAACCAGCCGAAGACCTCGACCAGCCACGCGTAGAGCGGCTGCACCGCCGGTGCCAGCACGCCGATGCCCCAGAGGCCGAATACGACGGACGGCACGGCGGCGAGCAGATCGACGATGTAGCCCAGCACCGATGCGAGACGCCGCGGCGCATAGTGCGAAATGAAGAGGGCGATGCCGATCGCGACGGGGATGGCCATGAGGAGCGCGAGTGCGGCGGCCCAGACGGTGCCGAAGACGAGGGGGCCGACATAGGCCCAGAAGTTCGTCTCGAGGATCGAGGCGTCGTCATTCGTCGCGAAGAGTGCCGGAATGCTCTGCACGATGAGGAAGATCGCCACCGCGGCCAGGGTCAGCAGGATCATCGATCCGGCGAAGACGGCCGAGCCCGAGAAGACCCGGTCGCCCGGTCGCTGCTTCGCCTTGATCACGGTCTCAGCGGTGCTCATCTGACGCAATCCTCGAGTTCAGGGGATGGAATCTGGGGGACGTGGCCATGCCCGACCCCGTCGTGTTCCGCAGAACCCCGGGGGTCGGGCACGAACCTACTACTGGATGGAGTCGATCGCAGCAGTGACCTTCTCTCGCAGCGAGTCGCTGATCGGAGCCGAGCCCGCGTTCTCCGCGGCTGCGTCCTGGCCTTCGGGGCTGGCGATGTAGCCGAGGTACTCCTTGACGAGCGCGACGTTCGCCGGGTCCGCGTACTCCGCGCAGGCGATGAGGTAGCTCACGAGCACGATCGGGTAGACGCCCGACTCGGTCGTGCTTCGGTCGAGTTCGATCGCCAGGTCACCCTCGCCGCGACCCGGGGCGAACGGCGAAGCGTCGACGATGGCGGCAGCAGCCTCGGGCGAGTACGGCACGAACTCGTCGCCGACCTTCACCGCGACCGTGCCGAGATCGCCGGCGCGCGACGCGTCAGCGTAGCCGATGGTGCCGGTGCCGTTGGTGACCGCGTCCACGACGCCCGACGTGCCCTGGGCGGCCTCGCCGCCTTCGAACGGCCACACGCCATCGGCCTCGTAGGTCCAGACGTCGGATGCCGCGGCGCCGAGGTACTCGGTGAAGTTCTCGGTCGTGCCCGAGTCGTCGGAGCGGTGCACCGCACTGATCGCGAGATCGGGCAGCGTGACACCCTCGTTCGAAGCGGCGATCGCCGGGTCGTTCCAGTTGGTGATGGTGCCCGCGAAGATGCCCGCGACGGTGGCCGGGTCGAGGTCGAGCGAGTCGATGCCCTCGAGGTTGAAGATGACGGCGATCGGCGAGACGTACAGCGGCAACTCGATGATGCTCGTATCGGGTGCGCACATCGCGAAGCCGCCTGCGGCGATCTCCTCGTCGTTGAACGCGCGGTCCGAGCCGGCGAAGTCGCTGGCCCCTTCGAGGAAGGTCTCGCGCCCTGCGCCGGAGCCTGAGGGGTCGTAGTCGATGGTGACCTCGGGGTTCGCGGTCTGGAAGCCGGCGATCCACGCCTGCTGAGCCGCGTCCTGCGAGGAGGCTCCGGCGCCGACGAGGTTGCCGGAGAGCGACGAGGCCGTCTCTTCGGAGGCGGCGGCGCCGCCCTCGTTGGATGCACAGGAGCTGAGCGCGAGCGCCGCGGTGACGGCGACGACGGCGGGCACGCCGAAACGCTTGAGGTTCACGTGATTCCCTTCCGGGGTTCGATTGCAGGTTGGGGCCGGTGCCGACCCGCCTGCGACGCTAATCAGCTCGCCTTACGAGACTGCGCCACGTCGGTGAACGGGAGGTGAACGGGGCCTGACGACTCCTCAACCCGCGAACACTTCGTGCGCTGCGCGCCTCCTCAACCCGCGAACACTTCGTGCGCCGTGGGAGTGGCGCTTCGCGTCAGGCCCGCGGCGCGTGCGTCTCGATCGCGATGATGCCCGACCCAGAGTTCGTCGATGAGAGGTGCACGACGCTGAACGCGCCGGTCTCGAGCCCCGCGGCATCCGTCACGTACGAACCCAGCGGCGTCGCCGTGGCGAGGGCGATCTCGCGGATGATCTCCGGGAAGACCGGCCCGTGACCGCAGATGACGGCGCTCTTGCCCGAGCGCACGCGCTTGCCCACCACCCGACGTATCTCCGCCTTGCCCGACTCCCACGCCTCCTGGCTGATGCCCGCGTCGCGCTTGATCTCGATGCCCGTGGCTGCCGCGAGCGGCGCGACCGTCGTCACGCAGCGCACGGCTGGGCTCGACACGATGCGCTTGGGTGCCCAGGCGGTGAGCGTGTCGACCAGGTTCGCGGCCTGGGCGACACCGCGCTCCGTGAGCGGCCGCGAGGCATCCGGCCCGTTCCACGCCCCCCGTCCGACGGCCTTGCCGTGGCGAACGAGGAGGAGCGCGAATGTGCTCGTCACCTCCTGCTGCACGAGCTGTGCGAAGTTGTCGAGGATCTCGCGGTCGGGCTCGTAGCTGAGGTAACCGCGGGCGCGCTTGATCGTGACCCATTCGAGGGCGGCGACCTCGGCGTTCGGTTTGAAGGTCGAACGCTGCACCGCGCGTTCGCTCACCTCGGCGGCCCAGTAGTGCACGATCTTCTCGCGGCCGCTCGGCATGGGGTATCGCGAGACGCCGAGCGGAACACCGAGCGCGACCTCGAGACCGGTCTCCTCGGCGATCTCGCGCACGGCGGTGCGTGGCAGCGACTCGCCCGGGTCGACCTTGCCCTTCGGAATCGTCACGTCACCGTAGACGGTGCGGTGGATCACCAGCACGTGCAGCTTGCCGTCGATGAAGCGCCAGCACACGGCGCCTGCCGCGTAGACCGCCGTCGTCACCGGCGCTTCCCCGAGCGGGTGCGCTGGCCGATCTGCTGCATGAGGCGGTTCTGGATGTCGTCGAGCGGATGCCCCGCCTCGTCGATCGAGTGGCGGGTCCAGACACCATCGCCGTCGAGCCACCACGAACTCGTGGTCTCGGCCATGGCCTGATCGAACAGCGAGCCGATCTCGGCGAGGTGGTCGGGATCGACCAGCCGCACCAGGGCTTCGATGCGCCGGTCGAGGTTGCGGTGCATCATGTCGGCCGAACCGATGTAGACCTGCGGGTTGCCGTCATTCTGGAACGAGAAGATGCGCGAGTGCTCGAGGTACCGGCCGAGGATCGAGCGAACCCTGATGTTCTCGCTGAGACCGGGGATGCCGGGCCGCAGGCTGCAGATGCCACGCACCCAGACGTCGACGGGAACACCCGCATTCGACGCACGGTAGAGCGCATCGATGATCGCCTCGTCGACCATCGCATTGACCTTGATCCGGATGCCGCTGGCCCGGCCCTCCTCGGCATTGCGCACCTCGGTCGCAATGAGCTTCAGCAGCCCCTTGCGAAGGTGCAGCGGAGCGACGAGCAGCCGCTTGAACTTCTTCTCGATCGCGTAGCCCGAGAGCTCGTTGAACAGGCGGGTGAGGTCCTTTCCGACCTGGTCGTCGGCGGTGAGCAGGCCGAGGTCCTCGTAGATCCGGCTCGTCTTCGGGTTGTAGTTGCCGGTGCCGATATGGCTGTAGTGGCGAAGACCGCCCTTCTCCTGCCGGATCACCAGTGCGAGCTTGCAGTGCGTCTTCAGCCCCACCAGACCGTAGACGACGTGCACGCCCGCCTTCTCGAGCTTTCGAGCCCAGGTGATGTTGGCCTGCTCATCGAACCGCGCCTTGATCTCGACGAGGGCGAGAACCTGCTTGCCCGACTCCGCCGCGTCGATGAGCGCCTCGACGATGGGGCTGTCGCCCGACGTGCGGTAGAGCGTCTGCTTGATCGCGAGCACATCGGGGTCGGCGGCCGCCTGCTCGAGGAACGCCTGCACGCTCGTGGCGAAGGATTCGTACGGGTGGTGCAGCAGCACGTCCTGCTTGGACACCGCCGCGAAGATGTCGGCCTTCTGGTTCGGCTCGCCCGGCAGGAGCTGCCGCGCGGTCGTGGGCACGTGCGTCGGGTAATGCAGTTCGGGTCGGTCGAGCCGGACGAGGTCGAAGAGCCCACCGAGGTCGAGGGGACCGGAGAGTCGATAGATCCCCTGCTCGGGGATGTCCAGCTCGCGCGAGAGGAGTCCGAGCGTCACGTCGTCCATGTCGTCGGTGATCTCGAGCCGGATCGGCGGTCCGAATCGTCGCCGGAGGAGTTCCCTCTCGAGCGCCTGGAGGAGGTTCTCCGTCTCATCCTCCTCGACCTCGACGTCCTCGTTCCTGGTCACCCGGAAGACATGGTGCTCGACGATCTCCATGCCGGGGAAGAGGTCTCCCAGGTGGTTGGCGATGAGCTCTTCCAGGGCGATGTATCGTGCGTTCTCGATCGTCTCGTCGGGGTCGACGCGGACGAACCGGTGAAGCATCTGCGGCACCTTGACCCGCGCGAACTCCTGGCGCCCGGTACGACTGTTCCGCACCCGAACGGAGAGGTTCAGGGAGAGGCCGGAGATATAGGGGAACGGATGCGCCGGGTCGACCGCGAGCGGCATGAGCACCGGGAAGATCTGGCTGGAGAAGTACCCGTGCAGGTGCTCCACCTCGCGGTCGCCGAGATCGTCCCACGCCACGATTCGGATCCCGGCCTCCGCGAGGGCGGGGCCTACGAGCTCGCGGTATGCCCGCGCGTGACGTTCCTGGAGTTCCTTCGCCGTGCGTGAGATGTCGCTGAGCACGTCGATGGGAGACCGGCCCACGTTCGTCGGGATGGCAAGGCCCGTCGCGATGCGGCGTTTCAGGCCGGCGACCCGCACCATGAAGAACTCGTCGAGGTTCGACGCGAAGATGGCGAGGAAGTTCGCTCGCTCGAGCACCGGAATCCGCGGGTCCTCGGCCAATTCGAGCACGCGTTGGTTGAACGCGAGCCAGCTGAGCTCCCGATCGAGGTACCGTTCGGCCACGAGTTCGGGCGCGTTCTCCAAGTCGAACGGTTCGAAGTCGTCGTCGAAATCGCTCGCCGTGCGGTCTTCGTCGAGGACGCTGTCGGTCATCCCCTCATCATGCCATTCGCCCGCCCGGCGCCGGTCAGCGCGCCGTGAACGCGAGGGTAGCGGCGCGTCTAGCCCGAGGTGACCGTCGCGTCGTGGTCGTCCTCTTCGTGCACATTGAAGCGGTAGCCCACGTTGCGCACCGTGCCGATGAGACTGTCGAGATCCCCGAGTTTCGCGCGAAGTCGCCGCACATGCACGTCGACTGTGCGGGTGCCGCCGAAGTAGTCGTATCCCCACACCTCACTGAGCAGCTGCTCGCGGGTGAACACGCGCGAGGGATGGGCGGCGAGGAAGCGGAGGAGCTCGAACTCCTTGTAGGTGAGGTCGAGGGTGCGACCGCGCACCTTCGCCGAGTAACTCGCCTCGTCGATGACGACGCCGGAGGTCTGGATGCGTTCGGCGGGCTGCGTGGCCTCCGCACGACCGAGCGCGAGTCGGATTCGGGCGTCGAGCTCGGCGGGGCCCGCATCGTCGAGTACGACGTCATCGACGCCCCAGTCTGGGGTGACCGCGGCGAGACCGCCCTCGGTCATGATGAGGATGAGCGGCACGGAGAGCCCGGTGGTGCGCAGGATCTGCGCGAGCGACTTCGCGCCGGCCAGATTGGTGCGTGCGTCGAGGAAGATGAGATCGGATTCGGGCGCCGTGATCAGCTGTTCGGGCGACGCGGGGATGACCCGCC
>JALYWB010000054.1 GCA_030852935.1 Actinomycetota bacterium
ACCCTCGACGACGACGACATCATCAGCGCCGCGTTCACGCGCGACGGCGGCTATGAGGGAATGCGCGCCCTGCTCGAGCGCGGCCTCGGCGACATCGAGCTCGTGTTCGCCGCCAACGACGTGATGGCGGTCGGCGCGCTCTCCGCGATCCGCGATGCGGGCCTCACCCCCGGAACGGATGTCGCGGTCGCCGGCTTCGACGACATCCCGACGGTGCGCGACGTCACGCCCGCCCTGACGACGGTGCGCATGCCACTCGAAGAGATCGGTCGCCGCGCGCTTCGCCTGGCACTCGGCGATGAGGATGTCGCGAGCAAGGGCGCCGTGCGCACCGAGGTCGTGCTGCGCGACTCCACACCCGGCATCACGCGCTGACGCACTCGCTCGCTAAGTTCGCTCGCCGCGGCACCCGCGCACACCCGCTTCCGCGCTCAGGGGGTGCTTTTGCGACATCCGTGCGGCGTATTGCCCGTAATCATGTCGGAAATACACCCCCGCAGTGAACTGGGCGTCACGCTGCGGCCGCGGGTGCGAGCCCGAGGCGGGGCGCACGGCGCACGGCGCACGGCGCAGGGCGCACGGCGGGCATGTTGCGCAATCCCGCCAACGTGTCCTACACTCGGGTAAACGCTTTCCCGCAGCGGCGCGGCGGCCTCCGTCTCCCGCTCCCGGCTCGAACAGGAATCATCGTGGCAGACCAGACCACCCCGCACGCCCCCGAGGCACCGCAGACCATCGGCATCATCATGAACGGCGTCTCGGGCCGCATGGGCTACCGGCAGCACCTCGTGCGCTCCATCCTCGCCATTCGCGAGCAGGGCGGCGTCGAACTCTCCGACGGCACGCGGGTGCAGGTCGAGCCGATCCTCGTCGGCCGCAGCGAGGCGAAGCTCGCCGAGCTCGCGGCGAAGCACGGCCTCGAGCACTACACGACCGACCTCGACGCGGCACTCGCCGATGACCGCTGGCAGATCTACGCCGACTTCCTCGTGACCAAGGCGCGGGCGGCGGCGATCCGCAAGGCGATCGCGGCCGGCAAGGCGATCTACACCGAGAAGCCCACCGCCGAGTCGTTCGAAGAGGCGCTCGAACTCGCGCGCCTCGCCGACGACGCCGGCGTCAAGAACGGCGTCGTGCACGACAAGCTCTACCTCCCCGGACTGCAGAAGCTCAAGCGCCTCATCGACTCGGGCTTCTTCGGCCGTATCCTCAGCGTCCGTGGCGAGTTCGGCTACTGGGTCTTCGAGGGCGACTGGCAGCCGGCCCAGCGCCCGAGCTGGAACTACCGCGCCGAAGACGGCGGCGGCATCATCGTCGACATGTTCCCGCACTGGAACTACGTGCTCGAGAACCTGTTCGGCCGCGTCGAGTCGGTCTACGCGCGCGCCGTCACCGAGATCCCCGAGCGCGTCGACGAGCAGGGCCGCCCGTACCCGGCAACCGCCGACGACGCCGCGTACGCCATCTTCGAGCTCGAGGGCGGCGTGATCGCGCAGCTCAACTCCAGCTGGACGACCCGCGTGAACCGCGACGAGCTCGTCGAGTTCCAGGTCGACGGCACGCACGGCTCGGCCGTCGTGGGGCTCTTCGGCTGCAAGATCCAGCCGCGCAACGCCACCCCGAAGCCCGTGTGGAACCCCGACCTGGCCGACGCGCACGACTACGACGCCGACTGGATCGAGAGCCCGGGCAACCAGGAGTTCGAGAACGGCTTCAAGACGCAGTGGCAGGAGTTCATCCGCCACGTCGTCGAGGACGCACCGAACCGCTTCGACTTCCTCGCCGGCGCCCGCGGCGTCCTCCTCGCCGAGCAGGGCCTGGCCTCCAGCCGCGAGGGCCGCCGCATCGAGCTCCCAGAGGTGACCCTCCGACCGACGGATGCCGCGGCGCACGCCTCGACCGAGGCATCCGAGCTGACCGGGGTGCGCTGACCATGACCACGCTGACCCTGATCGACGCCACCGGCGCGCTCAGCGCCGTGCCGCTCGCCGACCCGCCGTCATTCGCGAAGCCGCGGCATCCGCTCACGAGTCGGGTCGCCTACGCCGCAGCGCATGTCGTGCCGAAGCCGTTCGCCGACAACACGCCGGGCCAGCCGGCCGAGATCGACTGGGACGCGACGCTCGAGTTCCGCCACCACGTCTGGTCGTGGGGGCTCGGCGTCGCCGACGCCATGGACACCGCGCAACGCAACATGGGCCTCGACGCCCCGGCCACGCGCGAGCTGATCACGCGCAGTGCCGCCGAAGCGGCATCCGTCGGCGGCAACCTCGTCGTCGGTGTCAACACCGACCACGTCGACGACGAGGTGATCTCGCTCGAGCGCATCATCGACGCATACAAGGAACAGCTCCACCACGCCGAGGACGCCGGCGCGGGCGTCGTGCTGATGGCGAGCCGCCACCTCGCCCGCGCGGCGCGCAACGCCGATGACTACCGCCGCGTCTACCGCGAGGTGCTCGGCGCAGCCGGCGGACCGGTCATCCTGCACTGGCTCGGCACCGTCTTCGACCCGAGCCTCGCCGGCTACTTCGGATCCGACGACACGGATGCCGCGGCCGCAACCCTGGTGCAGGTCATCGAGTACAACCGCGAGAAGGTCTCCGGTGTCAAGATGAGCCTGCTCGACGCCGACGCCGAGATCGCGGTGCGCGAGCAACTGCCCGAGTCCGCGCGTATGTTCACGGGAGACGATTTCCACTACGTGGGGCTCATCGAGGGCGCTACGCTCGCTGAGCCCGTCGAAGCGGGCGGTTCCCTTCGACCCTTCGACAGGCTCAGGGCACCGCAGGCTCAGGGAACTTCGGCGACGCGACGTCACTCCGATGCGCTGCTCGGCGCCTTCGCGGCGCTCGCGCCGAACGCGTCGGCCGCCATCCAGGCGCTCGACCGCGGCGACGTGGCTGCGTACCGCGGCATCCTCGGCCCCACCGAGTCGCTCTCGCAACAGGTCTTCGCCGCGCCGACGTACTACTACAAGACGGGCGTCGCATTCCTGTCGTGGCTGAACGGCCATCAGCCGGCGTTCCAGATGGTCGGCGGCCTGCACGCGGCACGCAGCCTGCCGCACCTCTCCGAGATCGTGCGTCGCGCGAACGCCTCTGGTGCGCTCGAGCGCCCCGAGCTCGCCGCGGCCCGCTGGCACTCGCTGCTCACGCTGAATGGTGTCGACGTCACGGGTGCTGCGGCGACATCGAAGGCGACGGATGCTCCAGCAGCACCGGATGCCCCAGCAGCACCGGATGCCGCGTCGCCCACGTCGTCCGACGACATCGAGGTGCCCGCATGAGCGTGCACCCCCGCCTGTCACTCAACCAGGCCACGATCAAGTACGCCTCGCTCGATGAGGCCCTGAAGGTCACCGCGGATGCGGGTTACGAGGCGATCGGGCTCTGGCGCGAACCCGTGCACGACGTCGGCCTCGAGGCCGCCGCCCGACGGCTGGCCGACTCGGGCCTGCGCTTCTCGACCTATTGCCGGGGCGGCTTCTTCACCCCGTTCGAGGGCCCCGAACGGCGCACCGCGCTCGACGACAACCGCCGCGCGATCGATGAGACCGCGACACTCGCCGCCGCCGGCGCGGCGGGCTCCGAGGCGGTGCTCGTGCTCGTCGTCGGCGGCCTCCCCGAGGGGTCGACCGACCTCATCGGCGCACGGGCCCGGGTCGGCGACGCCCTCGCCGAGCTCGCGCCGTATGCGGCATCCGCAGGGGTCACCCTCGCGATCGAGCCGCTGCATCCGATGTACGCCTCAGACCGTGCGGTGGTGTCGACGCTGAAGCAGGCGCTCGACCTCGCGGAACCGTTCGACGCATCGACGGTCGGCGTGGTCGTCGACACGTTCCACGTCTGGTGGGACCCGGAGGTGCTGCCGCAGATCGCGCGCGCCGGGGCATCCGGCCGCATCGCGACGTACCAGGTCTGCGACTGGAAGACGCCGCTGCCCGCCGACGTGCTGCTCGGCCGTCACTACCCGGGCGACGGCGTCATCGACTTCGCGACGATCACCGCAGCCGTCGAGGCGACCGGCTACGCGCGCGACATCGAGGTCGAGCTCTTCAACCAGGAGATCTGGGACACGCCATGGGCCGAGGTGGCCGCCCGCACCGCCACGTCATTCGAGGCCGCCGTCGCACCGCACCTCGTGGCATCCGAGGCTCGCATCAACTGACCACATCAGCGACTCGCACCGAGCGACCCGCCCGACCTGACTCGCGTCAACCGACCCGCGTCACCGCCGGCAGCACATACCTGCCGTCGAGCACCTCGGGGCGCGGCTGGTAGATGCGCAGCAGCGGCCGGAAATCGCCCTCGGGCGTGGGCAGCCAGTTCGCTGCCGCGACCTCGTCGTCGGGCCGGTCGTGCTGCATCCGGATGACGAGCGACCTGTCGGCACCCATGACGACGCCTCGCGTGCGGTCGCCGATCGAGTAGCGCTCGATCGGGTTCTCGACGAGGTAGAAGTCGGGCATCGAGTACATCGTGAGCGACCAGAACGCGTCGGCCGGCGGCAACTCCGAGAGCCGAAGCTCATAGGCGTGCGCCCCGTTCAGTTGCACGCCGTCGGCGTCGACGAAGACCTCGGCGTAGTACGCCTCGTACCCGTGATTGCCCCACAGGCCATTGCGCGCCGAGCGCGCCCGCACTACGTACGACTCCTGACGGTCGGCGATCTTCCACTCGGGTGAGTCGATGGTGCCGAGCCCGAGATGGTCGACGTTGTAGTCGAAGCCGTGCGGCAGGGCCAGCCAGCCGTTCACGGCCGCGGATGCGTCGGGCTTCGAGATCTCCTCGACGCGCGACCGCCCCTCGGCGAACGCGTGGGCGAGGTGCTCCTCGAAATCCCGAGCCACCATGCCGTACGGGTTGCCCGGGTCGGTGAGGCCGGTGTCGGCGAACCGGTGGAGGTAGGCGACGTCTGCCTCGGACGGCGGGAACGCCTGGCTCCAGAGCCGGAGCATCTCCCAGAACCGCAGGAGCTCGGGGATCTCGGGAGCCGGCTGCGGGATGCCGCGGAGCGGCCCGTTCCCCTCCATCGGCGTCAGGGTGAACTGTGGTTGCAGTGCGTGGACGCGTGGCAGGTCGTCGTCGCCATCGACCGCGAGCCGGCCGACGATCGTGGCGATGTCGGTTGGCGCCTCGATGACGCGCACGCCGTCGGGTGCCTCGCCCGACCATCCGGGCGGGACGATCAGGAACGTGCCCTCCGCGGTGCCCGTGGCACGGCGGCCGACGTAGGCGAAATTGTTCGTCCACGCATCCACGAACTGCAGCACGTAGTAGGCGCCGTCGGTGTCGGGCACGTGCAGCAGCAACGGCCCACCCGAGAGGTCGAGTTGTGCGATCGCATACACGGTGTCGTTGTTGACACTCACGAACGGCTCAGCGGGCGTCGCGAGCTTCGTGGCGTGTGCGAACGTGTTGAAGGGTGCCGCCGGCAACGCCCCCATGCCGTTCGCGGCGATCGACGCCACCGACGAGATGTCGTAGACCAGCGGGTATCCGAAGACGTATGCCTCGACCAACTGACGTTCCCGTGAATCCATGCATCCGACCCTTCGCTCAGGCGCGCCTCGCACGGGGCGCTGTCGTCAGCATGCCACGGCGACGACGCTCGAGCGACACGTAGAACACCACGTACACCGCCACCGAGGCGACGATGCCGACGGTGAACAGCCATGCACTCGGCCGCGACCATTCGAGATCGCCGGCTCGCACGGCGAGCGCGATCGCGATGCAGGCGAGGCTCACGAGCTGAGCCTGGAACACGCGGCGGAACGCCGAGAATCGCGAGTCCCACAGCATCCAGACGTTGACCATGCCGGGCAGCGTGAGCACGGCGCCGACGATGCGGGCCGTGAGCGGCGTGACGTCCCAGGCCCAGGCGCCGACGAGCAGCGACGGCACCGCGAAGAGCACGAGACCGGTGACGGATGCCGCAGCGCCGACGAGCGCGAGCACGTACCGCCAGGGCGCCGGGATCGTCACCTCGCCCTCCGCCTCGGGCGCACCGTCGTCCTCCTGCAGGTTCAGGATGATCGCCACGAGCACCAGCGCGGGCGTGGTGAGGTACAGGATCGCCCACGTGATGAACGAGATGTGCCCGAAGTGGAAGCGGTCCCAGTGCAGGAAGGTCGACGCCGAGACGAGGGTCGCGAACACGAGCACGGCCGGGAAGCCGTGCCGCACCCGATGCCACCGACGCTGGGTGGCCACCTGTGCGAAGAACCAGATGCCGCCTGCATAGGCGGAGCCGAGCAGCATCGCGGTGATCGGCGGCTCGATCGTCCACGCGAAATGCTGCTCGGTGCCCCACGGCAGCACCAGCAGGAGGAACGCGGCCGCCACCAGGAACGGGATGAGTACGTACGCGAGCACCCGCGTGTACGGGAGCACGCGGTCGAGTCGCCCTGCGCGGTGCCGCTCAGGTCCTCGGTGCAGACCGGATGTCGCGTTGCTCATGCCGCCTCCAACGCGACGGCCACGGCATCATCGACGTGCAACCGCCGACCGCGCCCGCGAGCCGCCTCGAAGGCGCCCGCGCCGTCGCCGGCGAGGATGCCGTCGACGAACTGCCGGTGGAACGAGAATGACGGCGCGTTGTACGACCCCGTTCGCTCGCGCACGACCTCCGCCGCACCCAGCAGTGTGCCGGCACGGTCGACGTCTCCCGCGGCCGCGGCGACCGCGGTGAGACCCTCGAGCGCGTACGCGATCCCTTCGTCGTGACGCAGACGCACCGAGAGTTCGAGGCCCTCCTCGAAGCATTCGCGCGCCACGGCGAACTCGCCGAGCAGCACTTCGGCCCAGCCCCGGTGGTGCAGCGCGATGGTCTCGCCGAGGTCATCGTTCACTCGCCGCGCGAGCGCGAGGCTCTCGTCGAAGCGTGCGAGCGCGCCATCCACATCGCGGTTCAACAGCGCCACACGACCGAGGGTGACGAGCGCCATCGCCTCGCCCCATTGATCGCCCGCATCGCGGAACAGCGAGAGGCTGGCCTCGAGCGCCTCGTCGGCGTGCTCGGCATCGGGCTCGCGCGAGCCGAGGAGTGCGAGCGCGAGCGAGATGAGCGCGAGCGCCTCACCCGAGCGCTCGCCCTCCCGATGGAACAGGTCGGCGCTCTCGGTGAGCCCGGGCACGAGCCACTCATCGGGGTCCTGCCAGAACGCGATCGCCCGCGTGAAGTAGAGCGCGATGGCGCGCGTGAGGTCGTCAAGGTCCTCCCCGCGCTCGAGCAGTTCGCGCATCCACGCGTGCACCTCGCCGAGGTGGCCGTCGACCCACCAGTAGACGTAGAGCGTCCATGCGAAGCGGGCGGCTTCGGCCCACTGCGTCGTGTCGAGGAGGTGCCGCATCGCTGCCCGGAGGTTGTCGCCCTCCTCGGCGAGCCGGGTGATCCAGTCGTGCTGGGTCGCGCCCTCGAGCTCGAACTCGGCTCGTCGGCCGAGTCGCACGTAGTAGGCCACGTGCCGGTCGCGGAGGGCCGCGGCATCCGGTCGGCCTTCGAGCTGGTCGAGGGCGTACTCGCGCACGACCGAGAGCATCGAGAATGTCGCTCGGTCGCCGCGGTCCTGCTGGCGCACGAGGCTGCCTTCGACGAGCGCCCCGAGGTCGTCGAGCGTGTTGGCATCGGGGATGCCCTCGGCGATCCACTCGGCGGCGTCGAGGCTGAAGCCGCCGGCGAAGAGCCCGAGCCGCGTGAGCAGTTCCCGCTCGGAGGAGCCGAGCAGTTGCGTGCTCCACTCGATCGTGGAACGGATCGTGCGCTGTCGCTCGGGCAGGTCGCGTGCGCCGCCACTCAGCACGAGCAGTCGCTGGTCGAGCCGTTCGAGCAGTTCGGCGGGGGTGAGCACGCGTGCGCGCGCTGCGGCGAGTTCGATCGCGAGCGGCACCCCGTCGAGGGCGATGCAGATGCGTTCGACATCTTCGACGTTGTCGTCGGTGAGCTCGAAGTCCGGCTTGGCCGCGCGCACGCGAGCGACGAACAGGTCGACCGACGGCGCCGCGAGCGCACCCGCGACGTCGGGGCCGTGTCGCATGTCGGGCAGGGCGAGCGGGCCGAGTTCGACTCCGTGTTCGCCACTGATGCGCAGCAGGATCCTGCTCGTCGCGAGCACCGTGAGGTGCGGGGCATCCGTCAGCAGTGCACGGATGCCGGGCGCCGCGTCGACCACCTGCTCGACGTTGTCGAGGAGGAGGAGCATGCGCCGATCGCGCACCGCCATACGCACCTTCTCGTCGAGCGTGCCGTCGCCGATGTCGCGGATGCCGAGGGCCTCGGCGATCGCGGCCGTGACGAGCGCGGGGTCAGTCACCGGCGCGAGGTCGACGAAGACGACACCACCCGCGAATTCGTCGCGCACCCGGCCCGCGGCCTCGATCGAGAGTCGGCTCTTGCCGATCCCGCCGGGACCAGTGAGGGTCACGAGCCGCACGTCGTCGTCGGTGAGCAGGGCGACGACGGTCTCGAGCTCGCGCTCGCGGCCGACGAGGGCGGTGAGCGCGGCGGGCAGGCCGATGCCAGCGCCGTCCCTGGCAAGGACGTCGCTCGGTTCGCTCGCCGGCGCGACCGCGAGGGTGAATCGCTCGGCCAACAGGGTCGCGAGGTCGGCACGCACGAGGTCGGCGAGCTGCTCGGCACCGGCGAAGTACGCGTACGACGCGCGGTCCTCGCCCTTGATGCGGTTCAGGAGCTCCTGCAGGCGCGGCTCCCGGCTGCCACCCTCGCGCACGTAGACGAGCTTCGGCATCTCGGGCGGCGCGAGCCGGTACTCGTCTTCGAGGCCCGACACCTCGTCGCCCGGCGCGACCCAACCGTAGCTCTCGCCATACACGCCGACGAAGATGTCGCTCTGCTCGAGGTACGCGCGATAGAGGTCGCGCGGTGGATGCGGCCTCGCGCCCAGCTCGAACATGACGGGTGCGAGGTTCAACTGCTCGATGGCCGCGCGCACGGCTCGCCGCTCCGTCGCGAGCTCGCGGAGCGTCGAACTCACGAACACACGCAGACGCTGGTCGGGTGTACGGATCGCCCGGTCGACCGGACTCATGCCAGCAGTCTGTTCCCCGCGGCATCCGCCTGTAAATACCCAGCTCGGGGCGTATGTCGCCACCGCAGGTCTGGTCGATGCTCCGCCACCGGCGTACACTCACCGCGTGGCGGCCCGGCCGCCGCACCGCGCTCCGAGAGGACGAAGGCATGGTTGCCCGCGATTCGGCGCGTCGGCCGCCCGCGATCCTCGTCGCCTCCGCCGATCCAGCGGTTCGTGACGCGCTGCTCGAGCCGTTGCATCGCCGCTACGCCCAGGACTACCGGATCATCGATGCCGAGGGGCCGGATGCCGCGGTGGCGGCGATCGAGCACCTGCAGGCGTCGGGCGGCGACCTCGCGCTGATGCTCGCGGATGACGCGTCGCCGACCGTCGGGCACGAGAGCGTGTTCGCGGCGGCGCGGCGGAGCTTCCCCGACGTGCGCCGCGGCCTCGTCATCGAGTGGGGCTCGTGGGCCGACCGGGCGACGGCGAACACGGTGCTCGAGCTGATGTCGCACGTGCAGATCGACTACTACGTGGTGCGCCCGGTGCACTCTCCCGACGAGTCGTTCCATCGCGCGGTGACCGACTTCCTGCGCGAATGGGAGGCCGCCGCGGGCAAGCGGCACCGCAGCTTCACCGTCATCGGCGACGACGCCCAGCCACGCACCCATGTGCTGCGGAGCCTGCTCGCCCGGGGCGGCGTGCCGACCGACCATCTCGACCCCGCATCGGCCGAGGCGCTCGCACTGCTCGCCGAGGCGGGCGTCGACTACGGCGGCGTGCCGCTCGTGCGCACCGCCGACGGCCGAGTGCTGGTCGACCCCGACGACGCTGCGCTCGCCCGCGCCTACGGGCTGGACACGTCGTTACCGTCGGACCTGGTCGATGTCGCCGTGGTGGGCGCGGGGCCAGGCGGTCTCGCCGCAGCGGTGTATGCGGCATCCGAAGGGCTCGACACGCTCGTGCTCGAGGGCGAGGCGATCGGCGGGCAGGCGGGATCGAGCTCGCTCATCCGCAATTACCTGGGCTTCTCGCGCGGTGTGTCGGGCGCCGAGCTGGCACAGCGCGCGTACCAGCAGGCGTGGGTCTTCGGCGCGCGCTTCGCGCACACTCGGCGGGTCGCCGGCATGCGCGTGGTCGACGGCGGCTTCGAGCTCGAGGTGGCGCCGAGCGGTGCCGCCCTGGTCGCGCAGGCCGGGGA
>JALYWB010000093.1 GCA_030852935.1 Actinomycetota bacterium
AGCGCCCGGGTTCCCGGTCTCACCGAGGAGGAGTTCGAGGCCTTCGCCGAGGACGCGAAGGTGAACTGCCCGATCTCGCAGGCCCTCACCGGCATCCCGATCACGATCGAAGCCGAACTCGCCTGACCGTGCGCGTGCTCGTCGCCGGCGCATCCGGCTTCATCGGATCCGCGCTCGTCGATCAGTTGACCGCCGAGGGCCACGAGGTGGTGCGCCTCGTGCGGCGCCGGGCACAAGGGCATGACGAGGCATCGTGGTCGCCCGCATCGGGCATCATCGACTTCACGGTCATGGATCGCGTCGACGCAGTCGTGAACCTCTCAGGCGCCTCGCTCGCTCGCGTGCCGTGGACCAAGACGTACCGGGGCGAGATCCTGGACTCGCGGGTCACGGCGACGCGCACGCTCGTCGACGCGATGAACAAGGCGCGGCGCCCGCCCGCGGTCTTCCTCAGCGCGTCGGCGGCCGGCTACTACGGCGACCGGCCGGGTGAATTGCTCACCGAGTTCTGCAGCGCCGGCTCGGGGTTCCTCCCCGAAATGGTCGGCCGCTGGGAGAAGGCGGCCGTGCTCGCGCCCGATGCCACGCGTACGGTGCTGTTCCGCAGTGGGATCGTGGTGGGACATGGCGGCCCGATGCACCGGGTCGAGGTACTCACCAGATTCGGCCTGTCGGGCCGGCTCGGCACCGGCGGGCAGCATTGGCCGTGGATCGCACTGAGTGACGAGGTGGGCGCCATCGTGCACCTGCTCGACTCTGCCGTCTCGGGTCCTGTGAATCTGGCGGGCCCGACGCCTGCGACGGCGGACCGCGTCATGAACGCGATGGCCGAGCGGATGCACCGGCCCTATGCGTTCACCGTTCCCGAGCGGATGCTGGAACTCGCGCTCGGTCGCGCCGCCGACGACCTGCTGCTCTCGAGCCAGAAGCTGCGACCGCAACGACTCATCGACGACGGCTTCCGGTTCGACCACGTCTCCGTGGAGTCGGCGCTCGACGCGATGCTCAGCGCTCAGCGCGCTCGAGCGTGATCGCCCGTCGTATCGCGCCCCGTGCCCGGCGTCGATCGCCGGCAGCGTCGTAGGCCAGGCCGAGCCGCAGCCACGCGCGCCATGAGTCGGGTTCGGACTCCGCGGCCGTCCTGAAGCCGCTGAATGCGGCATCCGCTGCGCCGCGATCGGGACGACCGCTCGGCCGGTACGGGATGCCGAGGTCGAGCGCGCCCTCGCCTTCGAGCCGCTTGACGAGCACCTGCGAGCGCACGCCGAACATCAGCTCGCGCCAGAGCGCCCACGCGGCGATGACGGGCAGCACGATCAGCGCGAGGCCGATCGCGACCGCAACCGGTTCCCCGGTCGCCACGAACTGCACCGCACGCCATCCGACGAGCGCGATGTAGATCGCGAGCAGGACGGCCATGACGATGGCACCGGTCTTGGCGGTCATTCGGTGGTGCCCGGGAGCCCGAGGTCGAGGAGCGCGTCGAGTCCGACGACGACGCCCTTCGCCTCGGGGGCCCGGCGCAGCGCAAGGAGGATGCCCTGCTCGTAGGCCGACGGCGAGATCGTCGAGTGCGAGACCGTGAGCGTCTCGCCGTCGCCGCCGAGGATGACCCGCTGTTCGGCAAGCACGCCCGACAACCGCAGACTGTGCACGGGAACGCCCGACACGAGTTGTCCGCGAGCACGCTGGTCGGCGTGCGGCGCAGCCACCGGACCGGCGTCGCCGCGAGCGCCACCGATGAGCTCGGCCGTGCGCACGGCGGTGCCCGACGGCGAATCGACCTTGCCAGCGTGATGCGCCTCGACGATCTCGACCGAGTCGAAGAACCTGGCGGCGAGGGTCGCGAACGCGGTGCCGAGCACGCTGCCGACCGAGAAGTTGGGAATGAAGAGCACGGCACCCGCGTCGTCGTGACCGCGCATGAACTTCGCGATCTCGGCGATGCGGTCGTTCGACCATCCCGAGGTGCCGACGACGATGGGGATGCCCGCGCCCGTTGCGAATTCGACGATGCCGGCACTCGCGCCCGGGTGCGTGACGTCGAGCGCGACATCTGCGCCGAGCATCTCGTCGAGGCTCGAACCCGAGTGCAGCGCCGCGTGCAGTTCGAGATCGTCGGATGCCTCGATGAGGCCGATCGCCAACCGACCCATCTTGCCCGTGGACCCGGCCACGGCGACCCGTATCGTCACGTGCTTCACCCTACCAACGGCGCGAGTCGACGCCGATCCGCCGCCGTCGCACGCTCCGGAGGACCGACACCGGGAATAGGCTGGGATCCATGCGATTCCGGCCCGTCGACGTCACGAGCACCGAAGCGCTCGAACTGCTCGACGCCTACTTCGCCGAGCGAGCCGCCGGCTTCCCGAAGGCGCAGGGCGAGTACCGGCCCACCTATCCGGCCGCCGCGGCGTTCACTCCCCCTGCGGGTGTGTTCCTCCTCGTCGTCGACGATGGTGGCGTCATCGGATGCGGTGGACTGCGACGTATCGAGCCGAATCCCGACACCCTCGATACCCGCTACGAGATCAAGCACCTGTGGCTGACGCCGGCGAACCGTGGGCGCGGCGCCGGACGACGGCTCCTCAACGAGCTCGAGCGGCGCGCCGTGGAGTTCGGCGCCGACGAACTCGTGCTCGACACCAACGCCAGCCTCGAAGCCGCGGGTGGGCTCTACCGATCGAGCGGCTTCACCGAGATCGCACCGTACAACGCCAACCCGAACGCGACGCACTGGTACGGCAAGCGGCTCGCGCACTGAGCCAGCGGCTCACACCGTGTAGGGCTCTGGAAGCCCCGTGCGGAGTTCGGCCGGCAGGTGCGACAGGTCGTTGTGTACCACGAGGCTCCACGGTCGGCCCGGCTTCTGGGTGAGCACCGTGAGGCCGCAGTTCGCCTGGTTGATCGAGACCCAGCGCCAGTCTGGCGCACCGAGCACCTCGCGCACGAACCAGGCGATCACGAAGTTGTGCGTGATGAGCAGGTCATGCCGGTCTTCCCGATGCGAGCGCAGGAACTCGGCGGCCGCGTCGGCCATCTGCGCACTGCCGGCCTCGATCTCGGCCTCCGTCACCGAGCCGAAGAACGGATCGTAGGCCTTCGGCGTCTCGGGTGCCGGCCCTGACGGAATGCAATCGAACAGCAGGGCGGAGGGCTCCGGCCGGAGCGCGGGCATCTTCGCCGCGATGATCGCCGTCGTCTCTGCTGCCCGCTGGAGTGGCGAGTGCCATGCGTGGTCGAACGGCACTCCCCCGAGCCGTTCGGCGAGCAGTTCCGCCTGACGCCGACCGCGCGGGGAGAGCGGGCCGTCGGGCATGCCGTGCTCGGCGTCGAGCTGCTCGCCATGGCGTACGAGATAGAGATGATGAGCCACTGTCTACGTTCCTACTGCTCGTCTGGAGTCGCGATCAGGCGACGTCGATGCGCGGTGCGGTCTCTTCGACCACACCCTGGAGGGCCGCCTCGCCGGTCGCCCCGACGGCGACGAGCGAGAACGGCCGGGAGACGAGGTCGCCGGCCAGCGCCTGCACGTCGTCAACGGTGACGAGCGCGATGCGCCGGAGGGCCTCATCGAGATCGGCGAACTCGCCGAGCGTGAGCTCGGCGCGGCCCAGCCGAGACATCCGGGTATCCGAGTCTTCGAGCGCGAGCGCCGACGCGCCGGCGAGCTGGCCCGACGCGCGCTGGAGCTCTTCAGCGGTCACGCCGTGCTCGGCGACACGCTCCAGCTCGGTGCGCAGAAGGGCGGCGACCGTACCGGCCTTCGCGGGCGCGCAGCCGGCGTACATGCCGAAGAGCCCGGCGTCGGAGTATCCGGGAGCGAACGAGTAGACGGCGTAGGCGAGGCCGCGGCGCTCGCGCACCTGCTGGAACAGTCGCGACGACATGCCGGAGCCGAAGATGGCGTTCAGCACGCTCATGGTGGGGCGGCGCTCGTCGGTCGCGACGAGGCCGGGCACGCCGAGCAACAGGTTGACCTGCTCGGTGGGGCGCTCCACGACGGTGAGTGCAGGCCCTACCGCGAGCGGTGCGAGCTCGACCGAACGTCGGTCGACGGGCGCGGCCTCGATCGAGAGATCCCAGCCGGCGAGCGTCAGTGCGCGCTGGAGCTCGGCGACGAGCGCGTCGTGATCGACCGCGCCGGCCACGGTGACGACGAGGTCCTGCGGACGGTAGTTCGTGCGATAGTGCGACCACACTGCCGCACGGGTGGCCGCGCGAATGGTCTCGGGGCTTCCGCCGATCGGCCGGCCGAGCGGATGTTCGCCAAGCACGGCCTCGAAGAACCGTTCGTTCGCGACATCCGCCGGATCGTCGCCGGCCATCGAGAGCTCTTCGAGGATGACGCCGCGCTCGTTGTCGAACTCGATCGGATCGAGCAGGGACGACGTGAACATGTCGGCCAGCACGCCGACCGCCATGGGCAGGTCTCGGTCTTGCACCTTCGCGTAGTAGCAGGTGTACTCCTTCGCGGTGAGCGCATTGTGCTCACCGCCGACCGCGTCGAACGAGATCGCGATATCGAGCGCGGTGCGCGTCGTGGTGCCCTTGAACAGGAGGTGCTCGAGGAAGTGCGTCGACCCGTAGGTGGCCGGATGCCCCGCGTCGGCGTGGTGCTCGTCGCGCGAGCCGACGGCGACCCAGAAGCCGACCGTCACGCTGCGACTCCCGGGCACCTGCTCGCTGAGGACTCGCACGCCCGAAGGGAGCACACTGCGCCGAACCCGCGCGTCGCCCGCTGCTGTGAAGGAGAGTTCGGCCTGGCCGAGTGGGAGGTCGACGGCGCCGTTCATCCCGACCAGCCTATGTCACGGCAGCGCCCAGAAGCGGTCCACAGTGGAAACCACCGGAAACGACCTGGAATCCCTGCGACGCCGTCAGGCCGAGACGCGATCGAGTTCGACGAGCTCGGATCGATGCAGGTCGATGGATGCCGCGGCGAGGAGCGCCTCGACCTGCTCGGGCCGGGTCGCGCTTGCGACCGGCGCCACGACCGTCGGCTTCGCGAGAAGCCAGGCGAGGGCGATCGTGGCAGGCGCCACGCCGTGCGCGAAGGCGATCTCGTCGAGCGCCGCCAGTACCCGGTGCCCGCGTCGGCCGAGGTGACGGGCGAGTCGTGACCCTCGCGCATCGTGGCGCACCTCGGAGCGCCGGCGCACCTGGCCGCCGAGGAAGCCGTTGGCTAGTGCGAAGTACGGCAGCACGCCGAGCCCTTGGGCGTGCGCGACCAGTTCGGTGGCGCCCTCGAATGGTCGACGATCCATCAGGTTGTACCGCGTGGTGAGCAGTTCGAACCGCGGGAGGCCGTTGGCTGCGAGCACCCGAGCCTCGATGAGCCGCTCGGGCGGGAAGTCGGAGGCGCCGACCGAGCGGACCTTGCCCTCTGCGACGAGGGTGCCGACCGTGCCGAGACTCTCTTCGAGCGGAACCGCGGGGTCGTCGCCGTGGAAGAACAGCACGTCGATGCGGTCGGTGCGCAGGCGCTGCAGCGAGTCGTCGACGGCGACCCGGATGTCGAGCGGTGCGAGGCCTCGGTGATCTGGATGACGGCCGACCTTCGTCATGATCCGAATGCGATCGCGTGTGCGGCGCGAGGCCATCCACGACCCGATCATCGATTCGCTTCGCCCTGCCGCGTAACTGTCTGCCGTGTCGAGGAGATCGCCGCCCGTTCCAGCAAAGCGATCGAGCACCGCGAATGCCTGGTCGGCCCCGAGCGTCCAGCCGAATGTGCTGCCGCCGAGCGCGAGCGGATGCGCCGTGAGCCCCGTCTGGCCGAGGTCGATGCGCATCGGCACCGTGATGGGGCCGGAGAGCGTGTTCGATTCGACCGTTTCCACGCGCTGCGTCGGCGCGGCCGCCCCCGCGACATCCGCCGATCCCGATTCGGCCGATGCTGCGACCAGCTCGGCGATCGTCGCCCCCGCAACGCTCGCCCCGCTGCCACGGATGCTGTGTCGTCGTGCCACCCGCTCCTCCTCCCCAGGATTGGTACCGAGAATACGGCCTCGGGGTACCTGTCCCCCGGAACACCACGTGAACTGTTACCGAATCGTTTGCGACGGCGCCTCCGTGTCCCCTGAAGCGCCTCGCCCGCGCCGTCGACTTCGCGGGCCGGCGACGCTTGCACACGGACTGAACAAGCGTTTAGTATGGTGAACATGCGTTCAGTCCGTGCCGAGGACACCACCGCGGCCGCCCGCATCCGCGAGGCCGCGATCGTGCGATTCGGGCGGCAGGGATTCGCGCGGACGAGCGTGCGTGAGATCGCGGCTGATGCCGGCGTCTCTCCTGCCCTCGTGATCCACCACTACGGCTCGAAGGATGGGCTCCGGATGGCGTGCGACGAGTCGCTCGTCGAGCAGCTGATGGTCGACAAGGCGAGGGCACAGGCGCCCGACATGGCCCAGACGATGCGCGAGTGGCTCGAGCACCCCGAGCACTTCGGCGCGTACATCGACTACTTCGCCACCATGCTGGCCGACGGCAGCGAGGGCGGGAACCGCCTGTTCGACCGCCTGGTCGGCGAGACGGTGGCCATGCTCGAGCAGGGCGTCGACGACGGCACGGTGCATCCCTCGGAAGACCCCGAGATGCGCGCGATCCTGATCACGCTCCACGGTCTGGCTCCACTGCTGCTGCGCGACCAGCTCGCCCGTGTACTCGGCACGCCACTCGCCAGCGCGGCCGCGGTGCGCCGCATGACGGTTCCCACGCTCGAGCTCTACACCCACGGGCTCTACACCGACCGCCGCATGCTCGACGCGGCAGCGGCGGCCCTCGAAGCCCTGACCGAGACCGTCGACTCCCCTGAATCACCGGAATCACGCGAAGGACACGCATGAACACGACGAATCCCGCGGCCGTCACCGCGCGCGGCCTGGTCAAGCGATACGGATCACGCACCGCGCTGCACGGCATCGACCTCGACATCCCGCACGGCAGCATCTTCGGCATGATCGGCCCCAACGGGGCCGGCAAGACGACCACCATGCGGCTGTTGCTCGACATCATCCGGCCGTCGGGTGGCGAGCTGCGCGTGCTCGGCGACGAGCCACGCACGGGCGGCGCCGGGCTCCGTCGGCGCATCGGCTACCTCCCGGGCGAGCTGCATCTCCAGGCCCGGGTACGTGGCCGAGACCTGCTCGCGCACTACGCCGAGATCTCGGGCTCCGTGCGTCCGGGCAGGGTGGAGTCGCTCGCCGACCGACTCGGGCTCGACCTGGACCGGCCGGTGCGCAGCCTGTCGAAGGGCAACAAGCAGAAGGTCGGGCTCATCCAGGCGTTCATGCACGAGCCGGAACTCCTCGTGCTCGACGAACCGACGAGCGGTCTCGACCCGCTCGTCCAGCAGGAGTTCCATGCCATGCTCCGCGAAGCGAGGGCGAGCGGTCAGACCGTGTTCCTCAGTTCTCACGTGCTGAGCGAGGTGCAGCAGACCGCAGACGAGGTCGCCATCCTGCGCGCGGGCCGCATCGTCGAGCGATCAACGGTCGCGGCGCTGCGCGAGAGCGCGGTGCGTCATGTGCGCATCGTCGTCGCAGAAACCGATGCCGCGTCGACCAGGTCTGTGCTCGAACGCGCCCCCGGCGTCGGGGCGGTGGTCGAGGCATCCGATCGGGAAGGCACGAGGGCGTTCACGACGACGCTCGACTCGCATGTAGACGCCTTCGTGAAGGCGATCGCCGGCCTCGAGGTCGTCGACCTCACGATCGAGGAACCGGATCTCGAGCAGACCGTGCTCGCGTTCTACGGCCCAGCTGCCGAACCGACGTCCGATGACGGAACCGAGGAGGGACGATGAACCGGCTCCTGCCGCTCTTCCGCCGCAACCTCGCCGACTCATGGCGGGGCCTGGTCGGCTGGTCCGTCGGCCTGCTCGCCGCTCTCATGCTCTACCTGCCCCTGTATCCGTCGCTCGGTGGGAACGGCCAGCTGCAGGACATCGTCGAAACGCTCCCGCCCGAGCTCGTGCAGACTCTCGGCTACGACGCGATCGGCACGGGCCCCGGCTACGTGCAGGCGACGTTCTTCGGTCTCATCGGCTTCGTGCTCGTCACGATCGCTGCCGTGGGCTGGGGTACCGGCGCGATCGCGAACGATGAGGAGAACGGGCAGCTCGAGCTCACCCTCGCTCACGGCATCACCCGCGGGCAGCTCTTCGTCGAGCGCACGGCGGCGGTGTTCGTGAAGCTCGCGTGGCTCACTGCGATGAGCGTCGTCGTGGTGCTCGCGCTGAACGGCCCAGCCGAGCTCGGCATCGACCTCGGGCCGCTGAGTGCAGCTGCGACGGCGTTCCTCGGGCTCGCGTTCCTCTCAGCGGCGGCGGCGATCTCGATCGGCGGTGTCACGGGCCGTCGGTCGTGGGCGCTCGGCGCCGGCGCCGGCGTGGCGGTGTACGGATACGCCCTCAACGCGCTCGGCAATCAGGGTGAGGACCTCAGCTGGCTGCACGACTGGTCGCCGTACAGCTGGGCATTCAACACGGACCCGCTCACGAACGGCTGGGACTGGCGCATCTGGCTGCCCTTCGGCGTCGCCGGGCTGCTGCTCCTGATCGGCTGGCTCGTGTTCCGGCGGCGGGATGTCGCGATCTGAGCGATCGGATGCGCGCCGCCGTGATGCAGGCCGCCGGATGCCGCGGCCGCCGCCGTGACTCAGGTGCCTGCGCGTCGCACCAGGGCCTCGGCCTGCCGTAGCACCGGAGCGTCGACCATGTCGCCACGGAACGCGAAGACCCCTGGACGATCGGCCGCCTCGACGAGCACGGCGCGTGCCCACTCCAGTTGCTCGGCATCGGGCCGATACGCGTCGCGCACCACCGCCGCCTGCGAGGGGTGGATGCACGCGGTCGACGCGAAGCCGAGCGCCGCGGCATCCTCGGCCTCGTCACGAAGCCCATCGAGGTCGCCGATCTCGAGGTGCACGGCATCGATCGCAGCGACCCCGTGCGCGCCTGCCGCGAGCAACACCTGGGACCTGGCGTGCGTCGCGACATCGCGGTAGCGCCCGTCGGCGCTCCGACTCGATGAGCCGCCGAGCGAGGCGACCAGGTCTTCTGCGCCCCACATCAGGCCCGACACGTTCGGGATCGCGGCGATCTCGGCCGCAGCGAGCACGCCCCGCGCCGTCTCGCAGAGCGCGAGCACCTCGAACCCCTCGAGGTCCACGAGATCCGCGGTGCCCTCGCATTTGGCCAGCATGACCGTGCGATAGTCGGTCGCGGCGAGCGCCGCCAGGTCTTCGGCGAACGCGGGCGTCGAGGACGGGTTCACCCGCACGATCACTCGATCGGGGTCGAGCGCCGACCTGACGACCGCGAGCCGAGCGGCGTGCTTCGCGTCGGCCGCGACGGCGTCCTCGAGGTCGAGGATCACCGCGTCGGAACGCTCGGCGGCCTTCTCGAACCGGTCGGGCCGGTCGGCGGGGCAGAAGAGGAGCGCCGGGCCGAAGCGGAACGGCGGATGCGTCATCCGCTCGTCTCCCCTGCACTCTCGGGTGTCGCGTCGGTCGTCTCGGGCCGCTCTCCTGCGTCTCGCGTCCAGACCAGCATGGTGCGCGAGGCGGTGGCGACCACCACTCCGTCCTGGTTGCGCGCCGTGTGCGAGAGGGTGACGACGCCTTCACCGGGACGCGACGACGAGAGGCGCTTCGACTCCACGACGCTCTCGCCGTAGAGGGTGTCGCCGACGAAGACCGGGTGCGGGAAGGCGACCGCGCCGAAGCCGAGGTTCGCCACGAGGGTGCCCTGTGTGAGCTGGCCCACCGACTGGCCGACGAGCGTCGACAGCGTGAACAGCGAGTTCACGAGGGGCCGGCCGAAGGGTTGGCGAGCCGACCAGGCGGCGTCGAGATGCAGCGGCTGCGGGTTCATCGTGAGCGTCGTGAAGAGCACGTTGTCGGCCTCTGTCACGGTGCGGCCCGGGCGGTGCAGGTACCGCACGCCCTCTTCGAGCTCCTCGTACCAGAGCCCGCGCTGCACGACCTCGCGCATGGTGGTGTCCGCACGGTCGGCGTTGTCTGTGGTCATCATGGCCTCCCTCCGCGCGACCGGCGGCCGCGGCATCCGTGCTGAGCGGTCAGTTCAATCCGAGCTCGCGTGCGATCACCATGAGCTGCACCTCGTTCGTGCCCTCGCCGATCTCGAGGATCTTCGAGTCACGGTAGTGCCTCGCGACGAGACTCTCATTCATGAAGCCCATGCCGCCGAAGATCTGGGTGGCGTCGCGGGCGTTCAGCATGGCCGCATCGCTCGAGACGAGCTTGGCCATCGCCGCCTCCTTCTTGAAGGGCAGGCCGGCATCGGCCCGGCGGGCCGCGTCGTGCCACGCGAGGCGAGAGGTGTAGACGCGGGTCTGCATCTGCGCGATGGTGAACGCGATGTACTGGTGCGACGCGATCGGCACGCCGAACACGTTGCGTGTCTTCGCGTACCTCGCCGCCTCGTCGAGGCAGCCCTGCGCTGCTCCGGTCGCCAGCGCTGCGATCGCGATGCGGCCCTCATCGAGGGTGCGCAGGAAGTTGGCGAAGCCGCGGCCCCGCTCACCCAGCAGGTTGGTCGCGGGCACGCGCACGTCGTCGAAGGTCAGCGGGTGCGTGTCTGACGCGCGCCAGCCCGACTTGTCGTAGCCGGGACCGACGGTGTAGCCGGGCGTGCCGTTGGGCACGATGATCGTCGACAGCTCCTTGTCGACGGAACCATCGGCGCGTGTGCGCTCACCCGTGACGGCCGTGGCCGTGACGAACCTCGTGATCGGGGTCCCCGAGTTGGTGATGAACTGCTTCGACCCGTTGATGACCCACTCGTCGCCGTCGAGCACGGCCGTCGTGCGCGTGGCGCCGGCGTCGGAACCCGCCTCGGACTCGGTGAGGCCGAAACCGGCAAGCGCGCGCCCCGCGACCAGGTCGGGAAGGTACTCGGCCTTCTGCTCGTCGGTGCCGTGCCGGAAGATCGGCATCGCCCCGAGCCCGACCGCGGCCTCGAGGGTGATGGCGATCGACTGGTCGACCCTGCCGAGCGCCTCGATCGCGAGGCAGAGCGCGAAGTAGTCGCCGCCCTGTCCGCCGAACTCGTCGGGGAACGGCAGGCCGAACAGGCCCACCTCGCCCATCTGCGCGACGACGTCCATCGACAGGGTGTGCGTGCGGTCGGCCTCGTACGACTGCGGGGCGACCACGGTGTCTGCGAAGTCGCAGACCATGTCGTAGAGCTCCTGCTCCTCGGGGCTCAGGTCGTGCTGCATGGTGCTCCTCTATTCCTGGTGGGATGTGCTCGGGACGGCGCCGTCGTGCGGTCCGCTCGAGGGTTCGGGGTCGGATGCCGCGGCGCGCGGTTCGATGCGTGCGACGGCCTGATCGCGCCCGACGAGATCGCCCGTCGCGGCGGTGAGGCGCACCGTGCCGTCGAGGGTGGCGAGCACGCGGTGCTCCATCTTCATCGCCTCGATCGCGAGCACGGCATCGCCGGCTTGGACCGACTGCCCGTCTTCGACGAACACCGCGGTGACGGTGCCGGGCATGGGCGCCCGAAGTTCGGGATCGGCCGCGAGCCCGCCGCGCTCTGCGGCCGCTCGCCGTTGCTCGGCGTGTGCGCGACGGTCGACGTGAACGAATGCGGCCGTCTCGCCGTCATGGTGCACCCAGATCGCGCCATCGTCGGCCAGGCGAACGAGCGTGTGCGAATCGGCCTGCGCAGCGTGTTTCGGGTCGACACGCGCATCACCGTGCGAGTCGGAGTGTGGATCGCGGTGCTCGCCGACGTGCGGTGCGACCACGGGCCTCACGTCGTGCGGGTGATCACGGGGCGCCAGAAGCACGACCGGCGGGCGCACCGGGCCGGGGCGCCAGCCCGTCGACGCGTGCCACGCGGTGGGGCCGGCGGCAGCTGCCTCGACCAGCTCACGAGTCGCGTCGCGTACGACGCGACGGGCGGCCTCCTCCAGCAGCGCGGGCGACGGATCGGCGACGCTCGACTCGGGCATGCGGTCGATGAGCCCCGTGTCGAGGCGCCCATCACGCACATCGGGCTCGGCGAGCAGTCGACGGAGGAACGCGATGTTCGTATCGACACCCAGCACGACGGTCTCGGCGAGGGCGCGGTCGAGTCTCCCGATCGCCTGGGCGCGATCGTCACCGTACGCGATGACCTTCGCGAGCATCGGGTCGTAGTGCGCCGTGACCTCCTGGCCCTCGCGGATACCGGCGTCGATGCGAACGCCGTCACCGCCCGGTTCACGCCAGGCGAGCACCTCGCCCGTCGATGGGAGGAAGCCTCGGTGCGGCGACTCCGCGTAGAGGCGGGCCTCGATCGCGTGGCCGGTGAGGTGCACGTCGTGCTGCTCGAGGGCGAGCGGCTCGCCCGCGGCGATCCGCAGCTGCTGTTCGACGAGATCGATTCCGGTCACGAGCTCGGTCACGGGGTGCTCGACCTGGAGCCTGGTGTTCATCTCGATGAAGAAGAACTCGTCGGGCGCGGCATCCGAAACGAGGAATTCGACCGTGCCCGCGCCGAGGTAGCCGACGCTCTTCGCCGCATCGCACGCCGCCGCGCCGATGCGCGCGCGGGTGGCCTCGTCGAGCAGCGGGGACGGCGCCTCTTCGATGACCTTCTGGTGCCGGCGCTGCAACGAGCACTCGCGTTCGCCGAGGTGGATGGTCGAGCCCGCGGCATCCGCCAGCACCTGCACCTCGATGTGGCGCGGTCGCTCGATGAGTCGTTCGAGCAGCAGGGTGTCGTCGCCGAACGCCGTCGTGGCCACGCGCCGGGCCGCAGGCACCGCGGCGGCCAGTTCGTCGGCGTCACGTGCGATCTGCATGCCCTTGCCGCCGCCGCCGGCCGACGGCTTCACCAGCAGCGGAAATCCGACCGCTTCGCCCGCAGCGATGAGCGCCGCATCATCGAGCCCGGGATCGGAGACGCCGGGCACGACCGGTACTCCGGATGCCGCGACATGCAGCTTGGCGCGGATCTTGTCGCCCATCACCTCGAGCGCCTCGAGCCCGGGTCCCACGAACACGATGCCGGCGTCACGGCACGCACGGGCGAAGCCCGCGTGTTCGGAGAGGAAGCCGTAGCCCGGGTGCACCGCTTGCGCACCCGTGGCACGCGCGGCCGCGATGATCCGCTCGGGGTCGAGATAACTCTGTGCGGCGGCGGCGGGGCCGATGCGCACGGCCTGGTCGGCGAGCTGCACATGCAGTGCGTCGACATCGGCGTCGGAGTACACGGCGATCGAGTGGATGCCGAGGCGGCGCAGCGTGCGGATGACGCGCACTGAGATCTCACCGCGATTGGCGACGAGCACTCGCTCGAAGGGAGGCGATGGTCGGTGCATGCTCATCAGCGTGTCCATCCGCCTCTCTGCTGGATCCCCGCGCACACCGTCAGTTAGTGCGCACTAACTGGATCGATGTTAGTGCGCGTTAACTGAAATGACAAGCGGCCGACGCTCGCAATGCGGGCTCGACTCGGCGCGCATGCACACGTCGCGTCACGACCGCCGCGGGGGCTTCGCCGCCCGGTTCACGCGATCGCGTCGGACAGGCGTTCGATCCCGAACTCGAACGCCTCGTCCACGTCGCCGCCGAGCCGGAAGGCCCCCGCGAGTTCCATGCTGACGAAACCGTTCAGCCATGCCGTGAACGTACGGGCCGCGTGCAGCGCATGTTCCTCGCCCGCTAGCCACGCGGCCACGCGCAGTAGCGGCGCACTGGCTGCCGTGAGCGAGTCGCGGGCGACGGTCGCGCCGGCGGCCGGCGCGAAGATGAGGCGGAAACCGGCTGGACGCTGGTGCGCGAACTCACGGGCGGCGCGCGCCAGTCGGCGCAGTGCCGCGCGGGCTTCGGCAGGGGGCCCGGCCGCCGCCATCTCCAGGCGTGCGCCGAGTTCATCGATCGTGGCCTGGGCGATCAACCCGACGAGCTCATCTCGATTGCGCACCCGCTTGTACAGCGACGGGGCGCGGACCCCCACCCGCTCGGCGACGGACTGCATGGTGAGCCCCTCGAGACCCGCGGTTTCAAGCAGGTCGCACCCCGCCGCCACGATCGCGTCGCGCGAAGTGCGCTCAGGTGTGGGCATCGGGGCTCCTTCGACAGGGTGTGGACGGGGTGAGTCGACCGCCAGGAACAGCGGTCGACCGACCTGCAATCGATCGTAGGCTATTGCACGTAGCCATGATAGCTATGTATCATAGCCATCATGGAACTCCGGCCCTCACTCCACCGCATCGGCAACGACATCGTCGCCGTCTACCTCATCGACGCGCCTGGCGGCGTGACGATCATCGACGCCGGCCTCCCCGGCCAGTGGAAGGAACTGCTCGCCGAGCTCGCCGCCATGGGCCGATCGCTCGAGGATGTGCGCGGCGTCGTGCTGACGCATGGGGACTCCGACCACATCGGGTTCGCCGAGCGACTCCGGCGCGAGTACGGCGTGCCGGTGTACGTGCACGTCGCCGACGCCGCCCGCGCGCGTGGCGAGATCTCGTCCAAGCCCGAATGGGGTCGGGTGAGGCTCGCCGCCACCGCGCGGTTCCTCTGGTACGCCATCGCGAAGCGGGGACTGAAGCCCGCTCCGCTCACCGAGGTCGTGACCGTGCATGACGGCGACGTGCTCGACCTTCCGGGCGCGCCCCGGGTGATCGGCATGCCGGGTCACTCACCCGGCAGCATCGCCATTCACGTTCCGGTCGCCGACGCGGTCTTCGTCGGTGATGCCCTGACGACTCGCCACGTGCTCACCGGCGCCGAAGGCCCGCAACCGGCGCCGTTCACCGACGACCCCGAGGCGGCGCTGACGTCACTCCGACGCCTCGAGGGGCTCGGCGTCACATGGGTGCTACCGGGCCACGGCACGCCGTGGAACCGCGGCGTCGATGAGGCGGTGCGCGAGGTCACGCGTGCGGCCGCGGTATCCGCTTCGTAACCGGGTCGCGCGTCGGCCTCACAGAACGTGCTCTCGACCCCTTGATGGGTGCCCGAGCCCGCTGAATTCTGAGGAGATCGGCGATTTCCAGGACGAGTTTGCGCTCGGTCCTCCTCTGGTTCGCGGATCTCCTCGCGACCGCGCGTGTCTAACGGCTCCGATGCAGGCCCTGGGCGACTGCGCGCACGATGACATCGTGCACGGACGACCAGCGCTCGACGACTTGGCGGTAGCCGACCCGGATCACGTGGTACCCGAGCAGGACGAGCTGCGCATCGTGTTCGATATCGGACTCGCGCTGCTCACCCACGTGATGGCCGCCGTCGATCTGCAGCACGAGGCGCTCCCCGATGAGGAAGTCCACGCGATGTCCCGAGATCCAGACCTGCGGCACGAGCGGAAGATTCAACCACTTCAGTCGCGGCACCACGAACGACTCGAGGCCCGAGTCGGAGAACGGGAATGCCGACTCGAGCACGTTGCGCGCGACGGCGGGAAGCGGCATCCGTTCGAGTGCATGCGTCTCGACGAGTCCCTTCCGCAGCGCGGACTCCCACACCGCGAGCGCCGCTTCGAACGGCTGGCACAGCGCTACGAGCGTCAGAACGTTCTCTATCGGGTCGATGAGCGCGTCGGGATGCCGCGGCACGAGCGGTTTCGCCCAATGCACGGCCGCATCTCTCGGCGTCACGCAACCAGAGTGCGCCGGCGCGGCCACGTGCGGTCGGTCCTCATGAAGCACCCATAGCCCGAGACGGCGGGCTTGGGTGATACACGAGATCACCACCCCCGCGCGCGCAGCCGCGACAAGGTAGGCGTCGGCACCGGGCAGCGCCACCCATCCCTTTCTCACTCGGAAGACGCGTCCCCTCGCGACAGCCTGCTCGATGCTGTGACGACTGTGCCCGCCCGGATCAAATTCCGGGTGCGGACGACTCCGCCGTTTGCCGACGCGTATGCGACGATCGGCTCGGGTTCGGGTTCGGGTTCGGGTTCGGGTTCGGGTTCGGGCTCGGGCTCGGGCTCAACTGCGGTGGCGCGGTTCACTCCATCAACATCGGGCGTGCGCGCCCCTAAGCATCGGCTCCGAGGAGCACCCGTGGACAACTCGGCACTCTCGGCGCCCGGGGAGGAGTCGTGCTTGGGGGCAGATCCGAGGAGATCGGCGATTCCGAGGACCGATCTGGCCTTGTCCGCCCTCGGAATCGCATATCGCCTCAGTTGTGCGCGGTCCGGAGCGTGGTGGCCGGGTGGCAACTGGGTGTGGGACGGAAGGAGGGCGATGCCGGAGGTGCGCGTGTAGTCGTCGCCGGGTGGGAACCACTGGGCGTGGCCGACCGGCCGGGGTGTGCAGGTACCGGCGCGGCGGTGTGCGAATATCGGTGCAGGTGGGCAGGCGGGTGTCGGCGCGGGCGGGTTCGGCGTGGGCGCGAGCGGCGCCTACATCCGGAAGAGGCCGAACGCGGGCTCGGGCAACGGCGTGCGGCTCGCGAGCTCGAGCGCCAGGGCGAGCACCGTGCGCGTGTCCGCCGGGTCGATGATGCCGTCGTCCCAGAGCCGGGCGGTCGAATGATACGGGCTGCCCTGGCTCTCGTACTGCTCACGGATCGGTTGCCGGAACGCCTGCTCGGCGGCATCCGACCACTCTTCGCCCTTCACCGCGAGCTGGTCTCGCTTCACGGTCGAGAGCACGGATGCCGCCTGCTCGCCGCCCATCACCGAGATACGTGCGTTCGGCCACATCCAGAGGAACCGCGGCGAGTACGCGCGCCCGCACATGGAGTAGTTGCCCGCGCCGAACGAGCCGCCGATGACCACGGTGAACTTCGGGACACGAGTGGTCGCGACCGCCGTGACCATCTTCGCGCCGTGCTTTGCGATGCCGCCCGCCTCGGCGTCCCTGCCCACCATGAAGCCCGAGATGTTCTGCAGGAACAACAGCGGGATGCCGCGCTGGTCGCAGAGTTCGATGAAGTGGGCCCCCTTCATGGCCGACTCGCTGAAGAGCACGCCGTTGTTCGCGACGATGCCGATCGGGTGCCCGTCGAGATGGGCGAATCCGGTGACCAGCGTGTCGCCGTACTCGGGCTTGAACTCGGCGAATTCGCTGCCGTCGACGAGTCGCGCGATGACCTCGTGCACGTCGTAGGGCTGTTGCACGTCGACCGGCACGGCCGCGGTGAGCCCAGCCGGATCGACCGCCGGCGCACGCGACTCGCGCACCGCCCAGGCCCTTGGCGCAGGCGGCGGGAGCGTAGCGACCATGTCGCGCACGAGTTCGAGGGCGTGCTCGTCGTCGTCGGCAAGGTGGTCGGTGACGCCTGAGACACGCGAGTGCAGGTCGCCCCCGCCGAGCTCCTCTGGCGTCACGACCTCGCCGATCGCCGCCTTTACGAGCGGGGGGCCGCCGAGGAAGATCGTGCCCTGATTGCGAACGATGACCGACTCGTCGCTCATGGCCGGCACGTACGCGCCACCCGCGGTGCACGAGCCGAGCACGGCCGCGAGCTGGGGAATGCGCAGCGACGAGAGCTGCGCCTGGTTGTAGAAGATGCGGCCGAAGTGGTCGCGGTCGGGGAAGACGTCATCTTGCTTGGGGAGGAATGCTCCGCCCGAGTCGACGAGGTAGACGCACGGGAGACGTTGCTCGCGGGCCACCTCCTGGGCGCGCAGGTGCTTCTTCACCGTCATCGGGTAGTAGGTGCCACCCTTCACGGTGGCGTCGTTGCACACCACCATGACCGGCCGGCCGTGCACGAGGCCGACACCCG
Organism: Actinomycetota bacterium; assembly: GCA_030852935.1. Classification (GTDB taxonomy): domain Bacteria; phylum Actinomycetota; class Actinomycetes; order Actinomycetales; family Microbacteriaceae; genus Agromyces. The sequence continues at coordinate 17,701 of JALYWB010000093.1, forward strand.
TGATGATGCCGGCGCCGGGTGAGTCGCCTCCATAGAGTCCCTCGGCGGCGAGCGGCGAGAGCTCGAGGAACGGGCTGCCCTCGTCGAGCAGCCGGTCGACGCGATCGCGCGGCAGCAGCTTTCCGCGCGAGACGTGCCGTTCGCGGGAGTGCTCTGGGCCGCCCAGCGCGGTGATGGCGAGCTTCTCGCGCAGTTCTCGCACGAGCCCAGCGTGTTCCTCGATGTTGCGGCGTGACGACTCACTCCCGAGGTCGATGCCCGTGGTGAGGGTCGTCATGCGGTCCGCCTGTCTGCATCGACGGCGCGCCACTTGTGCAGGTCGCGCCATTTCGGTTAGTGTGCATTAACTCGAATTCCGATGTTAGCGAGCACTCACCGCAATGGCAAGCACCCTCGACACCGATGACACCGTTGCCGACGCCCCGGGCCTCCCCCTCACCGAGCGAGGTCGGCAGAAGGCCGACCGGCGCGCCGCCATCCTCGCGGCGGGTGCGACGCTCTTCGCCGAGCGCGGCTACGCCGGCGTCACGATCGAAGACCTCGGTGCCGCCGTCGGTGTGAGTGGCCCGGCCGTCTACCGGCACTTCTCGGGCAAGTCCGCCGTGCTCGCCGCGATCCTCGAGGGAGCGAGCCGCACGCTCCTCGACGGTGCAGAGCGCGTGCTCGGCGTGGCGCCCGACGCGGCATCCGCGCTGCGCTCGCTCATCCGCTTCCACGTCGACTTCGCCCTCGGCGAGGCCGATGTCATCGTCGTGCAGGATCGGGAGCTCGAACAGCTCGACCGAGACGCGCGACACGAGGTGCGCCTGCTGCAGCGGCGCTACGTCGAGCACTGGGTCGACACCCTCTCCCGACTCCGGCCCGATCGGGCCGAGACGGAGCTCAGGTTCCGGGCACACGCCGCCTTCGGACTCCTGAACTCCACTCCGCACAGCGCTCGCATCCCTGAGCGCCGACCGGCCGACGGCATCATCCGCGGCATCCTGGAGGAGATGACGTGGGCCAGCCTCATGTCGTGACCCTGCGCGCCACCCGCGCGGGCGATCTCGACGCACTGTTCCGATTTCGGCAAGACCCAGTGGCGAGCCGGATGGCCGCCTTCACCTCCGGAGACCAGCACGATCGGGACGCGTTCGATACGCGGTGGGCACGCCTCATCGCAGATCCCGACGTCGAAGTTCGCACGATCCGCGCCGACGGCGTCATCGTGGGCGACCTCGTGCGCTGGAGCGACGACGGCGTCGCCTTCATCGGCTACTGGGTCGACGCCGCGCACTGGGGAGAGGGCATCGCCACCCGAGCGCTCCGCCTCTTCCTCGATGCCGTGCATGATCGGCCGATACTGGCGCATGTCGCCGCCGACAATACGGGGTCGATCAGGGTGCTCGAGAAGCTCGGGTTCGTGCAGGCGGGCAGCGAAGTGAGCCACGCGAACGCCCGCGGCACCGACATCGAGGAGCGGATCTACCGGCTCGACTGAGTCCAGTCCCGTGCCCGGATGACGCGCGCATAGCGCACGGATGGCGCGACCGCGCCGGCTGTTCGACTCGGTGGGTGCCGCTATTCGGCGGTCGCCTCGAGCTCACCCGCAAGCGCCCCGATACGCCGCGCCAGCTCGAGATCACGCGAGGTCACCCCGCCTGCATCGTGCGAGCTCAGTGCGAACTCGACGCGCCCCCACCCGAGACGGACATCGGGGTGGTGATTCAGTTCGTCGGCCACGACAGCGACGGCGTCGAGCAGTCGTACCGCGCTGCGGAAATCCGCAGTGGTGTAGACGGCGACGAGGTGATCCTGGGCGTGGCGGAAGTCGGTGCCATCGAGTTCGGCGGCGGTGTCGGCCGGCGAGAAGATGCTGCGTTCGTCCATACACCCATCCTCTCGCCGATCAGCTGCTCACGCCATGGTCGTCACCGGCTCACGCCATGGTGAGCGCGATACCGGGCTCACGGAGGATCGCTCCGATGTCAGCGAGGAAGCGCGACCCCTGCTCGCCGTCGACGAGGCGGTGGTCGAACGACAGCGACAGCGTCATGACCTCACGCAGCGCGATCTCTCCGCGGTGCTCCCAGGGCTGTCGTCGTACCGCGCCCATCGCGAGGATCGCCGCCTCCCCTGGGTTCAGGATCGGCGTGCCGGCGTCGATGCCGAACACGCCGATGTTCGTGATCGAGATCGAGCCACCGGCGAGGTCGGCGGGCGGCGTGCGGCCGGCGCGGGCAGTCTCGGCGAGCGCGACGATCGCATCGGCGAGCTCGATGAGCGTCATCTGCTCGGCGCCCTTCACGTTCGGCACGACGAGGCCGCGACCGGTCGCAGCGGCGATGCCGAGGTTCACGCCGCCGAACTGCACGATCTCCTGCGACGACTCGTCCCAGCGCGAGTTCACCTCTGGCGTACGTCGCGCCGCGATGCAGACCGCCTTGGCAGCGACCGTGAGCGGGGTGACCTTGTGCCCGGCGAAGTTGCGGTCCTCTCGGATGCCGCGCAGGAGCTCCATCGTCGACGTCACGTCGACCGTGAGGAACTCGGTCACATGCGGTGCGGTGAAGGCGCTCTGGACCATGGCCTGAGCGGTGTACTTGCGCACGCCCTTGATCGGAATGCGGGTCTCGGCGGGCGGCGCGGACCTGGTCTCGCTCGATGAGCGCGTCGAATCGAGGCCTGGCATGTGCCCTTCGACAGGCTGAGGGAACTCCGCACCGGATGCCGCTGCCTCGACGTCGGCGCGTGTGATGAGCCCGCGCTCGCCCGTGCCGGTGACCTCTTCCAGGTCGATGCCGAGGTCGCGGGCGAGCTTGCGCACCGGCGGCGTCGATCGCGGACGCTCAGGACGGAGGGGCGGTTCCAACCGCTCCGACACGACCGGCTCCACATCGGCGGATGGCGTCGGCGTCGGCGGCACCAGATCAGCCGCGAGGGCGGCACGGCGGGCGCGTCGTTTGGGCCCGCCCTCGTCGCGCGCGCCATAGCCGACGAGGTTCGGCCCCGGTGCGGCATCCGGTGCATCGCCGCTCGCTTCGACAGGCTCAGCGAGCGCCGGTGCGGCATCCGGTGCATCGCCGCTCGCTTCGACAGGCTCAGCG
>JALYWB010000124.1 GCA_030852935.1 Actinomycetota bacterium
TCCTCGACGGCGTCTTCCCGTCCGGCTCGGTCTTCCGGATCGACCACTACCTCGGCAAGGAGACGGTCCAGAACATCCTGGCGATGCGCTTCGCCAACAACATGTTCGAGCCGATCTGGAACGCCAACTACGTCGACCACGTGCAGATCACGATGGCCGAGGACATCGGCATCGGCGGTCGGGCGGGCTACTACGACGGCATCGGCGCCGCGCGCGTCGTGATCCAGAACCACCTGCTCCAGCTGATGGCCCTGGTCGCGATGGAGGAGCCGACCTCCTTCGACGCCCGCTCGCTGCGGATCGAGAAGCTCAAGGTGCTGGAGTCGGTGATGCTCCCCCGGCGGCGCGACCGCGCCACCGCGCGAGGCCAGTACGCCGCCGGGTGGGCCGGCGTGCCCTTCTACCTCCGGGCCGGCAAGCGCCTCGGCCGACGCGTGACCGAGATCGCCGTGGTGTTCAAGCGAGCGCCGCAGCAGGTCTTCGCCGACAGCCAGACCTCGCAGCTCGGCCAGAATGCCCTCGTCATCCGCGTGCAGCCCGACGAGGGCGTCACGATCCGCTTCGGCTCGAAGGTGCCGGGGGCGGGCATGCAGGTGCGCGACGTCACGATGGACTTCGGCTACGGCCACGCCTTCACCGAGGCCAGCCCCGAGGCGTACGAGCGGCTCATCCTCGACGTCCTCCTCGGCGATCCACCGTTGTTCCCCCGCCAGGAGGAGGTCGAGCTCTCCTGGAAGATCCTCGATCCCATCGAGGAGTTCTGGGCCACCCAGGGCAGGCCCGATGAGTACCGCCCCGGCACTTGGGGTCCCGCCTCTGCCGATGAACTCCTCGCCCGAGACGGACGAAGCTGGAGACGCCCATGATCGTCGACCTGCCAGACACCACCACGAGCCAGGTCTCCAAGACCCTTGTCAAGATCCGCGAGGAGGGCGGCGTCGTCGCGCTCGGTCGCGTGCTGACCCTCGTCATCGCGACGGCCCCCGGCGGTGAGGAGGAGGCGATCGAGGCGGCGAACGACGCATCGCGGGAGCATCCGATGCGCGTCATCGCGGTATCGTCCGACCCGGCGGAGGCTGCCGACGTTCCGGCCCGTCTCGACGCGGAGATCCGCGTGGGCGGCGATGCCGGTGCCAGCGAGGTGATCGTACTGCGAGCTCGCGGCGCCGCCGCACGCGACGAGGAGAGCCTCGTGATGGGGCTGCTGCTGCCCGATGCCCCGGTCGTCACCTGGTGGCCCGGCTCAGCACCCGCCATCCCCGGCGAGGCGCCGCTCGGGCGCATCGCCCACTGCAGGATCACGGATGCCTCGACGCAGCCAGACCCGCAGGCGGCGTTGCACGCCCTCGCCGAGAGCTACCGGCCGGGTGACGCCGACTTCGCGTGGACCCGGCTCACGCTCTGGCGGGCGCAGCTCGCCGCCGTGCTCGATCAGCCGCCGTACGAACCCGTCACGGCCGTGCGCGTCACCGGAGCGATCGACTCACCGTCGACCACGCTGTTGGCGGCCTGGCTGCGGCTCCAGCTCGATGCACCGAGCACGTGCGTGCTGATGGGGGTCGACTCCGGCTCGCACGGCATCCATGGCGTGCACCTCGAGCGCGATGGCGGTGCGATCGAGCTCGTTCGCGACATCCCGGGCATCGCCACGCTGCGCCAGCCTGGGCAGCCGGTGCACGACCTGGCGCTGCCGCGCCGCAACCTCCGCGACTGCCTGGCCGACGAGCTCCGCCGCCTCGACCCCGATGAGTTGTACGGTGAAGTGATCACGAGCGGTCTCGCGCTGCTCGATGACGTCGAGGCCGAAGGAGTCCATGCATGACGAACGAACGGCGCGTTCTCGTTCATCCCGACAAGGCGTCGCTGGCGAGTTCGGTCGCCGCGCGATTCATCACGAAGATGCGCGACATCCTCGACGCGCAGGCCGTGGCGCACGTGGTGCTCACCGGTGGATCGATGGGTGCCGCGGTGCTGGAGGCGGTGGCCGCTTCGCCGGCCCGCACGTCGATCGACTGGTCGCGGGTGCACTTCTGGTGGGGTGACGAGCGATGGGTGCCCACCGGCGATGAGGAGCGCAACGACGCCCAGTCGCAGGCGGCGCTGCTCGACGACCTCGACCTGCCTGCCGAGAACGTGCACCCGTTTCCGGCCTCGGACTCGGGACTGTCCCTCGACGAGGCCGCACGTGAGTACGCGGCCGACCTCGAAGAGCACGGCGCTGAGGGCCAGCCGCATCCGATCTTCGACATCACGTTCCTCGGTGTCGGACCCGACGGGCACATCGCCTCGCTGTTCCCGCACCGCTCGGGCATCCAGGTCACCGACCGCACGGTCATCGCCGTACGGGAATCACCGAAGCCGCCGCCTGAGCGCCTCAGCCTCACTCGGCCCGTCATCAACGCGTCGCAGCGTGTCTGGCTCGTGCTCGCCGGCGCCGACAAGGCCTCGGCATTGGGCCTGGCGCTCGCAGGAGCCAGTCGCGATGAAGTGCCCGTTGCGGGCATCAAGGGTCGACGCCGCACCGTCTTCTTCGTCGACGCGGATGCCGCGGCAGAAGTCCCCGCCGGGCTGATCGAACGCGACTACTGATCGCCCGGTCGGTCAGTCCTGCGGGCTGACCTGACCGCGACGCGTGCGAAGCTGCGTGAGCGCCTCTTCGAGGAGCGCCGCCGCCTCTTCGTCGGTGCGACGCTCCTTCACATACGCGAGGTGGGTCTTGTAGGGCTCGAGCTTCGACACCGAAGGCGGATTGTCCTTGTCGCGCCCCGCGGGAAGCCCCGTCGAAGGGCTGTCGATGATGTCGGGGATCTCCTCTTCGGGCAGATTCGCCGCGAAGTGACGCACGGTCTCATTGCCCATCGCATCCCAATAGCTCACCGCGACGCGGTCGGCGTGGAAGCCACGATCCTGCTCACCCATCGGACCCGCGCCGACGCGCGAGCCCCGAATTGCACTGTTTCCCGATGCCATTGGCTTGGTTCCCCTGTCAGATTCCGGAGTCGAACTTGGTGATCAGGCCGAGCACGACGATGCAGGTCACCCACACCAGCCCGAGGATGACGGTGATCCGGTTGAGGTTGCGTTCGGCCACTCCGGACGCCCCGAGATTCGAGGTGACGCCGCCGCCGAACATGTCGGACAGACCGCCGCCGCGGCCCTTGTGCAACAGGATGAGCAGCGTCAGCAGGAGGCTGGTGAGACCCAGCAGCACCTGCATTACGACCTGGAGAATCTCCACGGTGAACCTTTCCGGGCACGACACAGGAGGCCGAGCCGACACTTAGTATAACGGCACGTTCGCGGTGAGCCGAGGACGCCGCCCTGGCTACCGCATGCGGAATCAGGCGCCGACGTGCTTCTTGAACCGCACGATGCTCGAGAACTCGTCGATGTCGAGGCTCGCTCCACCGACGAGGGCACCATCGATGTTGGGCTCCCGAAGGAACGAGGCGATGTTCGCCGCCTTGACCGAACCGCCGTACAGGATGCGCGTTGTCGCCGCCACCTCGTCGCCGAGCAGTTCAGCGACCACCGACCGGAGCGCCGCGCAGACCTGCTCGGCCTGCTCGGGAGTCGCCGCCTGACCGGAGCCAATGGCCCACACGGGCTCGTACGCAACGACGAGTCCCTTCGAACCGTCGACACCGTCGAGGGCAGCGCGAAGTTGCGCGACCGGCACGGCGCTCGGGCCGTACGCCTCGAGGTCGGCCGCGGTCTCCCCCACGCACAGCACGGGGATGAGCCCGTGGCGGTGCGCGGCACGCACCTTGGCGTTGACGTCGGCGTCGGACTCGTCGTGCAGGGTGCGGCGCTCGGAGTGGCCGATGATGACGTACGTGCAGTCGAGTTGCGCGAGGAACGCACCCGAGACCTCACCCGTGTACGCCCCTGAATCATGTGCCGACACGTCTTGCGCGCCGTATGCGAGCGGCAGCGAGTCGGCAGCAATCAGGGTCTGCACCGACCGCAGGTCGGTGAACGGCGGGAAGACCGCCACCTCTGCGTCGGCGAAGTCGTGCTTCGCATCGGCCAGCGCCCATGCGAGCTTCTGCACGAATGCGATTGCCTGCAGGTGGTCGAGGTTCATCTTCCAGTTGCCTGCGATGAACGGGGTGCGCGCGCCGCGCTGAACCTGTCGAAGTGTCACTGCCATCCGAGGACCTCCAGTCCGGGAAGTTTCTTACCCTCGAGGAACTCGAGGCTGGCGCCCCCGCCCGTCGAGATATGACCGAACTGGTCGTCTGAGAACCCGAGCTGGCGAACCGCAGCCGCGGAATCGCCGCCGCCGACGACACTGAGCCCGTCGACCTCGCTGAGCGCCTCGGCGACCGCACGCGTGCCCGCGGCGAACGGCGCGAGTTCGAACACGCCCATCGGACCGTTCCAGAACACCGTGCGAGCACCACGGATGCGCTCCGCGAAGGCTGCCGCCGTGTCGGGGCCGATGTCGAGGCCGAGCCCGGATGCGCCGAATGGCGTCTCTTCAATGGCGTCGGCCGCGGTCACCACGTGGTCGGCGTCAGCCGAAAAGGATGACGCGACGACGACGTCGGTGGGCAGCAGGATCGAGACGCCGCGCTCGTCTGCTTCGTCGAGGTAGCCCTTCACGGTGGCGATCTGGTCGGCCTCCAGGAGGCTCGAACCCACCTTGTGTCCCTGGGCCGCGAGGAACGTGAACAGCATGCCGCCGCCGATCAGCAGTTCGTCGACCCTCGGCAGGAGATGGGCGATGACCCCGAGCTTGTCGGAGACCTTCGATCCACCGAGCACGACCGTGTACGGTCGCTCGGGCGACTCGGTGAGCCGGTCGAGCACCTCGAGCTCGGCGGCGATCAGGAGACCGGCGGCACTCGGCCGCAATTCCTCGAGCTCGAATACGCTCGCCTGCTTGCGGTGCACGACGCCGAAGCCGTCGGACACCACCGCATCCGCGAAACCGGCGAGCTCACCCGCGAACGCCGTCCGCTCCGCTTCGTTCTTCGAGGTCTCGCCTGGGTTGAACCGGAGATTCTCGAGGACGAGCACCTCACCCTCACCGAGTGCCCCGACCTTGGCCGCGGCATCCGCACCGACCGTATCGGTGGCGAAGGCAACCGGCGCATCGATGAGTTCATCGAGTCGCGCGGCGACCGGCGCAAGACTGTACTTGGGATCGGGGGCACCCTCGGGCCGCCCGAGGTGGGAGACCACGATGACGCGGGCGCCGCGGGCGGCGAGGGTCTGGATGGTGGGGACCGATGCCCGCACACGACCGTCGTCAGTGATGACCCCGTCCTGGAGAGGAACGTTCAGGTCACAACGGACGATGACGCGTGTGCCGGCGAGCGGACCGAGTGTGTCGATCGTTCGCAGGGTCACGGCTGCCTCAGAGACGCTCGGCGACGTACTCGGTGAGGTCGACGAGACGGTTGGAATAACCCCACTCGTTGTCGTACCACCCCGACAGTTTCACCTGGTCGCCGATCACCCGGGTCAGTCCGGAGTCGAAGATGCAGGAGTACGGGTCCGAGACGATGTCGCTCGAGACGAGCTCGTCTTCCGAGTACTTCAGGATGCCCTTGAGGGGTCCGTCGGCGGCGGCCTTGTACGCGGCCTTCACCTCGTCGACCGTGACCGGACGGGATGCGGTGACGGTGAGGTCGGTGATCGAGCCGGTGGGCACCGGCACGCGCAGGGCGAAGCCGTCGAGCTTGCCGACGAGTTCGGGCAGCACCAGGCCGATGGCCTTCGCGGCACCGGTGGAGGTCGGCACGATGTTGATCGCCGCCGCACGCGCCCGGCGCAGGTCCTTGTGGGGGCCGTCCTGCAGGTTCTGGTCGGCGGTGTACGCGTGCACCGTGGTCATGAGGCCGCGCTCGATGCCGAACGCGTCGTTGAAGACCTTGGCGAGCGGCGCGAGGCAGTTCGTCGTGCACGACGCGTTCGAGATGATGTGGTGGCGCTCGGGGTCGTACGAGTCCTCGTTGACGCCCATGACGAACGTGGCGTCCTCATCCGTCGCCGGCGCCGAGATCAGCACCTTCTTCGCACCTGCCTCGAGGTGCTTGCGCGCATCGCCCGCCTTCGTGAAGAAGCCGGTCGACTCGATCACGATGTCGACGCCGAGGTCGCCCCACGGCAGGTTGGCCGGGTCGCGCTCGGCGAACGCCTTGATCGCCGTGCCGTTGACGATGATGTGCTCGTCGTCATACTCGACGGTCGCGTCGAGGGGCCCGGTGACCGAGTCGAACTTCAGCAGGTGCGCGAGGGTCTTATTGTCGGTGAGATCGTTCACTGCGACGATCTCGAGATCCGCACCCTGGGCGAGCGCGGCTCGGAAGTAGTTGCGGCCGATTCGGCCGAAGCCGTTGATGCCGATCTTTACAGACACGGAGGTCTCCTGTTTGACGGTGCGGGGACGCACGATGGCAAGGTGGTCGGATCGGACGGCGGTGTCCCCGGACGGGTCCGGGGACGCCATCCGCTATGACAGTAGCAGCAGCCCTGAGGTCTTCTCGCGAGCGGCCGCGAAGCGCTCCTGCACGTTCGCCCAGTTCACGATGTTCCAGAACGCCTTCACGTAGTCGGCGCGGACGTTCTGGTAATCGAGGTAGTACGCGTGCTCCCACACGTCGAGCATGAGGAGCGGCACGATGCCCGCGGGGAGGTTCGCCTGCTGGTCGAAGAACTGCACGATGATGAGGCGCTGTCCGATGGAATCCCATGCGAGCACCGCCCAACCCGATCCCTGGACGCCCAGGGCGGTCGCGGTGAAGTGCGCTCGGAACTTGTCGAACGAACCGAAGTCGTTGTCGATGGCCGCAGCGAGCTCGCCGGTGGGTCCATCGCCGCCGTCGGGCGACATGTTCGTCCAGAAGATCGAGTGATTGACGTGTCCGCCGAGGTTGAACGCCAGGTCTTTCTCGAGCTTGTTGACATTGGCCAGGTTGTCGGCGTCCCGCGCTTCGGCGAGCTGCGCGAGCGCGGTGTTCGCGCCGGTCACGTACGCCTGGTGGTGCTTCGAGTGATGCAGCTCCATGATGGTGGCGCTGATCGAGGGCTCGAGCGCCGCGTAATCGTAGGGCAGGTCGGGCAGGGTGTAGTCAACCATTGCTTCTCCTTGTCAGATGCCGGGCATTCCGGGCTCCTGCCCGGTGTTCCGCGGCTGCATTCTCGAGTCTATGCCCGCCCGGCGATGCGTTCACCGGCTTGACGTCGCGGTCGTCAGACGTCGTCGAGGTCGGACGGAAGACTCGCCTCGGTGCCCGGGACGCCGAGGTCGGCGGCGCGCTTGTCGGCCATCGCGAGGAGGCGACGAATGCGGCCGGCGACCGCGTCTTTCGTCATCGGCGGGTCTGCGTGGTGGCCGAGCTCGTCGAGGCTCGCGTCGCGGTGCGCGAGCCGGAGCTCGCCCGCGTAGCGCAGGTGATCGGGGATGTCGTCGGCGAGCAGCTCCATCGCACGCTCCACCCGGGCGCATGCGGCCACGGCCGCCTGTGCCGACCTCCTGAGGTTGGCGTCGTCGAAGTTCACGAGGCGATTCGCGGTCGCCCGCACCTCTCGGCGCTGCCTGAGCTCCTCCCAGTTGCGCACGGTGTCGGTCGCCCCCATCAGCGCGAGCATCGCACTGATCGCCTCGCCGTCGCGGATCACGACGCGGTGCACGCCGCGCACCTCACGTGCTTTCGCAGAGATGCCCAGCCGCCCGGCCGCGCCCACGAGTGCCATCGCCGTCTCGTTTCCGGGGCAGATGATCTCGAGTGCCGCAGATCGGCCGGGATCGGTCAGGCTGCCGTGCGCGAGGAAGGCACCACGCCAGACCGCGGCGATGTCCTCGCGCGACCCGGTGGTGAGCTTGTTCGGCAGGCCCCGGACGGGGCGGCGGCGTGCATCGAGCAGCCCGGTCTGCCGCGCGAGGGTCTCGCCCCCGTCGAGCACACGCACGAGGTACTGATTCGAGCGGCGGATGCCGGACGGCGAGATCACCGAGACGTCAGGACGCACGCCGTAGAGCTCCCCGAGGTCTCGCGTCACGCGACGAGCGATCGTCTGGGAGTCGAGTTCGGCCTCGATCGCGATGCGCCCGGAGATGATGTGCAGTCCGCCCGCGAATCGGAGCACCGAAGCGAGCTCGGCCGCCCGAACGCTCGTCTTCGACACCTCGACCCGCGCGAGTTCCTCTTTCACGTCCGCGGTCAGTGCCACCTCACGTCCTCTCATTCGTCACGTCGCCACCGGTCATTCCCGGCCGCGATCACGATGCTTCACGCTCACGACGACGCCCGGCATCTGCTCGAGTCGGTCACCCAGCGCACGGACCATTGCGACCGAGCGGTGCTTGCCGCCCGTGCATCCGATTGCAATCGTCGCGTGGCGCTTGTTCTCGCGCTGGTAACCCGCCAGTACCGGCTCGAGGGCGGTCGCGTAGGCGTCGATGAATTCACGAGCGCCGGGTTGGTCGAGCACGTACTCCGATACGGCGGCATCCTCGCCCCCGAGATGGCGCAGCTCGGGGATCCAGAACGGGTTCGGAAGGAATCGCGCGTCGGCGACGAGGTCGGCGTCGGCCGGGAGGCCGTATTTGAAGCCGAAGCTCAGCAGGGTGACCTGAAGTCCGGCCCTGCCCTCTTCGGCGAAGGTCTCGGTGATGAGCGTCGCGAGTTGGTGGATATTGAGGTCTGAGGTGTCGATGACGATGTCACTCGACTCGCGCAGCTCGGCGAGGCGAATGCGCTCGGCGCCGATGCCGTCGAGGAGCGTGCCGTCCTCCTGTAGCGGGTGCGGTCGGCGAACGGACTCGAAGCGACGCACGAGCACCGCATCGGTCGCATCGAGGAACACGACGCGCACGTTCACGCCCGTGCGGAGGGCCTGGATGATGTCGCGAAGCTCGGAGAAGAAGTCGCCGCCCCGCACATCGACGACCGCCGCGATCCGCGGGAGAGACGCGCCGGCACGCTCGACCAATTCGACGAGGGGGCGCAGCATCTGCGGCGGCAGGTTGTCGACCACGTACCAGCCAAGGTCTTCCAACGCATTCCCGACTGTGGTGCGTCCGGCACCCGACATCCCGGTGACGATGAGCATCTCCTGTTGCAGTGCTCCAGTTGACATCGTCTCGGGTCCCCTTCCGCGTGTCGACACCCCAGCCTACCGGGGGGCCGACCCGCCCTCGGTGCGCAGGCGGGTGTGCACGGTCGCAGCGAGGGCCGGGCCGATTCCCTTCACCTCGGCGATCTCGATCTCGGTTGCGGCGCGCAACCGGGACACGGACCCGAAATGGCGGAGCAACCCTTTCACGCGCGCCGGCCCGAGACCGGGGATCTCCGAGAGCACGGAACCGATGTCGCGCTTCCGCCGCTGGCGCTGGTGGGTGATGGCGAACCGGTGGGCTTCGTCGCGCACGCGCTGGAACAGGAAGAGGGCGTCGCTGTTGCGAGGGAGGATCACCGGGAAATCGGCGTCGGGCGTCCAGATCTCCTCCAGTCGTTTCGCGATGCCGCAGAGGTAGATGCCCTCGACGCCGGATGCCTCCAGTGCGCGCGCTGCCGCAGCGACCTGCGGTTGCCCGCCGTCGACGACGAGGAGGTTCGGTCGATAGGCGAATTTCCTGCGACGCTCGGATGCCGCGGCATCCGGCTCGCCTGAAGCCATCGTGTCGGCCTCCCGCGCGTCGGAGCCGTCATCGTTCTGCTCGGATCGCGCCGGCGTTGCGAGGTACGCCAGCCGTCGGGTGAGCACCTGATGGATGGAGTCGGTGTCATCGGTCGAGCTCGGGATCGTGAACCGTCGGTATTCGTCCTTGCGTGGCAGTCCGTCTTCGAAGACCACCATCGAGGCGACGATGTTCGTGCCGCTGAGGTGCGAGACGTCGTAGCATTCGATCCGAAGCGGCGCGTCGGCCATGCCCAACGCTTCTTGGATGTCTTCGAGAGCGCGGGATCGCGTGGTGAAGTCTGCGCTCCGACGCGTCTTGTAGAGCATGAGCGACTGCTTGGCATTCTGCGTAGCCGTGTGAAGCAGGGCTGCCTTGTCACCCCGCTGGGCAGCGCGGAGGCGTACCTTGCGCCCCGCGAGGGTGCCCAGCCAGGTCTCGAGCGCCGCGGCATCGTCAGGAAGCTCGGGAACGACCACCTCCCGAGCGGGGCTGAGGCCATCGCCGTACGCGTTCTGCACCACCGAGTCGACGAGGTCGGCGAACGGGACATCGAGCTCCTTGTCGACCGTCCACGTGTGCACACCGCGGACGCGACCACCGCGTACGACGAACAGCTGCACCGCGGCGGCGAGCTCATCGTGCTCGATGCCGAAGACGTCGATATCGACCCGGTCACCGAGCACCATTGCACTCTTCTCGAAGAACGCGGTGGCGGCCTGGAGCTGGTCGCGTCGACGCGCCGCCGTCTCGTAGTCCTGCACGTCGGCTGCAGCACGCATCGCGCTGCGGAGGTCGTCGAGGATCCTCGGATCCTGGTGCTGCATGAAGGCCACGAATCGGTCGACATTGTCGCGGTGCTCCTCGACCGTCACCCTGCCGGAGCACGGCCCGAAGCACCGACCGATCTGCCCCGCGAAGCACGGCTTGCCGGATGCCATCGCGCGGCGGTAGTCACTGTCTTTGCAGGTACGGATCGGGAACAGCTTGATCAACAGGTCGAGCGTCTCGTTGACGGCCCACACCTTGGGATACGGTCCGAAGTACCGAGCGCCAGGGATGCCGCGACGGCGTGAGATCATCGCGCGCGGGGCTTCGTCGCCGAGCGTCACGACGAGGTAGGGGTAGGACTTGTCGTCTTTGAAGCGCACGTTGAAGGGCGGCTTCAGTTCGTTGATCCAGGTGATCTCGAGATTCAGGGCCTCGACATCGGATCGAACGACGGTCCACTCGACGGCTGTGGCACTGGTGACCATCCGACGCGTGCGCTCATGCAGCGTGTGCAACGGCGCGAAGTAGTTCGACAGGCGTGCCCTCAGGTTCTTGGCCTTGCCGACGTAGAGCACACGCCGGTCGGCGTCCCTGAAACGATAGACGCCGGGACCCGTCGGGATCTCCCCGGGCTTCGGGCGATAGGGAACGCTCTGAGTTCTCGCGGACGCAGTGCTCATCGCCTCAACTGGCTACCCCGGCGCGCACGGATGCCGCGTCGAAGATCTCGCGCAGGAAGTACCCGGTGTGGCTCTCGGACACTCGAGCGACCTGCTCGGGCGTGCCGGTGGCGACGACTTGGCCCCCGCCGGACCCGCCTTCTGGGCCGAGGTCGATGATCCAGTCGGCCGATTTGATGACATCGAGGCTGTGCTCGATGACGATGACGGTGTTGCCCTTCTCGACGAGCTTGCCGAGCACCTTCAGCAGCTTGCGCACGTCTTCGAAGTGCAGCCCGGTCGTCGGTTCGTCGAGGACATAGACGCTCCGGCCGTTCGAGCGTCGCTGGAGCTCAGTGGCCAGCTTCACCCGCTGGGCCTCGCCGCCCGACAGCGTGGTGGCACTCTGCCCGAGCTGCACGTAGCCGAGGCCGACGTCGACGAGGGTCTTCAGGTATCGATGTATGGCCGAGATCGGCTCGAAGAACTCGGCCGCCTCGCTGATCGGCATCTCGAGCACTTCCGCGATGTTCTTGCCCTTGTAGTGCACCTGGAGTGTCTCGCGGTTATAGCGCTTTCCGCCGCAGACCTCGCACGCGACGTAGACGTCGGGGAGGAAGTTCATCTCGATCTTGATGGTGCCGTCGCCTGAGCATGCCTCGCACCGGCCGCCCTTGACGTTGAAGCTGAAGCGGCCGGGCAGGTAGCCGCGTGCCTTGGCCTCGTTGGTTTCGGAGAACAGCGTGCGGATTCGGTCGAACACGCCCGTGTACGTGGCCGGGTTGGAGCGCGGCGTGCGCCCGATCGGTGCCTGATCGACATGCACCACCTTGTCGAGGTGGTCGAGACCGGTCACCCTGCGATGCCTGCCCGGAACTTTGCGGGCGCCGTTCAGGCGGTTCGCCAACACCCGATACAGGATGTCGTTGACGAGGGTCGACTTGCCCGAACCGCTGACTCCCGTGACCGCCGTGAATGTGCCGAGCGGAAAGTCGACGTCAATGCCTCGGAGGTTGTTGGCTTCTGCTCCTGTGACCGAGATCATGCGTTCGCGGTCGATCGGGCGGCGGCGCGCGGGGATCGGGATCTCCCGCCGGCCCGAGAGGTAATCGCCCGTCAGCGAACGCGTGTTCGTGACGAGGTCGGCGTAGCTGCCGGAGTGCACGACGGTGCCGCCGTTCACGCCTGCGCCCGGTCCGATGTCGACGATCCAATCGGCCGTGCGGATGGTGTCTTCGTCATGTTCGACCACGATCAGGGTGTTGCCGAGGTCGCGGAGCGCGATGAGGGTGTCGATCAAGCGCCGGTTGTCGCGTTGGTGCAGCCCGATGCTCGGCTCGTCGAGCACGTAGAGCACGCCGGTGAGGCCCGAACCGATCTGCGTCGCGAGACGAATGCGCTGTGCCTCGCCGCCCGACAGGCTGCCCGCGGCGCGCGAGAGATCGAGGTAGCTGAGGCCGACGCGGATGAGGAAGTCGAGACGCACCTTGATCTCACGCAACACCTGTGCAGCGATCGCCTGCTCGCGATCGGAGAGGTGCAGTCGATCCATAAACGAACGCGCCTCGGTGAGGCTGAGAAGGCCGACGTCGGCGATGTTCGCCCCGTGGATGAGTACCGAGAGCACTTCTGGCTTGAGTCGCTTGCCGTTGCAGACCGGGCACGGCACCTCGCGAAGGTACTCCGACCACTTGGCGCGCTGCACGTCGGTCTCGGCCTGCAGGTACTGCCGCTCGATGTACGGGACGACGCCCTCGAAGCCCGAGGTGTAGCTCATCTCACGCCCGTAGCGATTGCGCCAGCGCACCTTCACCTCGAAGTTGTCGCCGCGGAGCACCGCCTGGCGCGCATCTTCGGACAGTTCTTCCCACGGGGTGTCGAGCGAGAACCCGAGATCACGGGCGAGTCCTGCCAGAAGCTTCTCGTAGTAGTTGTAGAGACTCTTGCCCTGCGAGGTCCACGGGATGATCACGCCCTCGGCGATGCTCATGGCCGGGTCACCGAGAAGCAGCGCATCATCGACGGACATGCGCGTGCCGAGCCCGGAGCACTCGGGGCACGCCCCGAACGGTGCGTTGAACGAGAAGGTGCGCGGTTCGATCTCGGTGAGCTGGATCGGATGCTGGTTGGGGCAGGAGAGCTTCTCGGAATACGTCGCCCATGCCGCCGGGCCTGACTCGTCGACGTGGTTCACCTGCACGAGGCCATCAGTCAGGCGAAGCGCGGTCTCGAGCGAGTCAGTGAGGCGATTCAGGATGTCGGGACCGGCGACAAGACGGTCGACGACGACGGAGATGTCGTGCTTGACCTGCTTCTTCAGCACGGGCGGCTCGTCGAGGCGGATGACCTCGCCATCGACCACGGCGCGCGAGTAGCCCTGTGCCGCGAGATCGCGGAACAGATCGACGAACTCGCCCTTCTTCTTCGAGACGACCGGGCTGAGCACCTGGTAGCGGGTGCCCTCAGGCAGTTCCATCAACTGGTCGGCAATCTGCTGCACCGTCTGCCGCTGGATGCGCTCACCGCAGATGGGACAGTGCGGCACGCCGATGCGTGCCCACAGCAGCCGCATGTAGTCGTAGATCTCGGTGATCGTGCCAACGGTCGAGCGCGGGTTGCGGTTGGTCGACTTCTGGTCGATCGAGACGGCTGGGCTGAGCCCTTCGATGAAATCGACGTCGGGTCGGTCGACCTGGCCGAGGAACTGACGCGCATACGCCGAGAGCGACTCGACGTACCGTCGCTGCCCTTCTGCGAAGATCGTGTCGAAGGCGAGCGATGACTTGCCCGAGCCCGAAAGGCCCGTGAAGACGACCATCGCGTCACGCGGAATCTCGACGTCGACGTTCTGCAGGTTGTGCACGCGGGCACCGCGGACACTCAGGCGCGTGTGGGCATCGAGACGTGAAACTGGCACCCTACGAGTCTAGAGAGCACCACCGACATGGAGCCCCGCCCGGCGCCCGCTCTCAGCGAACATACGTTCGATTACCAGATTGCCGAAGCGTTTTGGTGTGTCAGCCGAGGTGACCGGCACGCTCCATCTGCCGAAGCTCGCGCTTGAGGTCGGAGACTTCGTCGCGGAGTCGTGCCGCGAGCTCGAATTTCAGCTCACCTGCCGCCTCGAGCATCTGGTCGTTGAGGTCGCGGATGAGCTCTTCGAGGTCGTTCGCCCCAGCGGCCGCGATGCCCTCGCGTCGCAGGTTCGGTACCGGCGACTTCTTGCGAGCATCCCGGTCGGCGAGCAACGCCGCGGTATCCGCCTCTTCTCGCGCGAGGACGTCGGTGATATCGGCGATGCGCTTACGCAGCGGCTGCGGATCGATGCCGTTCGCGCGGTTGTACTCGAGCTGCCGGTCGCGACGGCGCGTCGTCTCGTCGATCGCCGACTTCATCGAATCGGTCAGCACGTCGGCGTACATGTGCACCTCGCCCGAGACGTTGCGCGCGGCACGACCGATCGTCTGGATGAGCGACGTCGACGAGCGCAGGAACCCCTCTTTGTCGGCGTCGAGGATGGCGACGAGCGACACCTCTGGCAGGTCGAGCCCTTCGCGCAGGAGGTTGATGCCGACGAGGACGTCGTAGACACCCGCACGGAGCTCGGTGAGGAGTTCGACGCGCCGGAGCGTATCGACGTCGGAGTGCAGGTAGCGCACGCGCACGCCGGCCTCGGTCAGGAAGTCGGTCAGCTCTTCGGCCATGCGCTTGGTCAGCGTCGTGACGAGCACCCGCTCGTCGCGTTCGGTGCGCATGCGGATCTCTTCGAGGAGATCGTCGATCTGGCCCTTGGAGGGCTTCACCACGATCTGCGGGTCGACCAGACCGGTCGGGCGGATGATCTGCTCCACCACCCCATCGGCGATGTTCATCTCGTAGCGACCGGGCGTGGCCGAGAGGTAGACGGTCTGCCCGACCCGGTCTTTGAACTCGTCGAACTTGAGCGGTCGATTGTCGAGTGCGCTCGGCAACCGGAATCCGTGCTCAACGAGGGTGCGCTTGCGTGACGAGTCGCCCTCGTACATGGCGCCGATCTGCGGAACGGTGACATGCGACTCATCGATGACCATCAGGAAATCGTCGGCGAAGTAGTCGAGCAGGCAGTGCGGCGCCTCGCCCGGTGCCCTGCCGTCGATGTGGCGAGAGTAGTTCTCGATGCCGGAGCAGAAGCCGATCTGCTCCATCATCTCGAGGTCGAAGGTGGTACGCATGCGCAGCCGCTGGGCCTCGAGCAGCTTGCCCTCTCGCTCGAGCTCTGCGAGTCGTTCTTCGAGCTCGACGCGAATCGTGCCGATGGCCCTCTGCATCACGTCGGTGCTCGCCACGTAGTGCGAGCCCGGGAAGATCGGCACGGCGTCGAGCTTCGCCACGACCTGGCCGGTCAGCGGGTGCAGGCTGTAGAGCGCCTCGATCTCATCGCCGAACATCTCGATGCGGATCGCGAGCTCTTCGTAGACCGGGATGATCTCGATAGTGTCCCCGCGCACGCGGAAGGTCCCGCGCGAGAAGTCGACGTCGTTGCGCTGATACTGCATGGAGACGAACTTGCGAATGAGCCAGTCGCGATCGACCCGCTGACCGACCTGGAGCGGCATCATTGCGCCGAGGTACTCTTCTGGCGTGCCGAGCCCGTAGATGCACGAGACGGTGGACACCACGACGACGTCGCGCCGGCTGAGCAGCGAGTTCGTGGTCGAATGCCTGAGGCGCTCGACCTCTGCGTTGATCGATGAGTCCTTCTCGATGAAGGTGTCGGTCTGCGGCACGTATGCCTCAGGCTGGTAGTAGTCGTAATACGAGACGAAGTACTCGACAGCATTGTTCGGCATGAGCTCGCGGAATTCGGTGGCGAGCTGTGCTGCAAGGGTCTTGTTGTGCGCGAGCACGAGGGTCGGTCGTTGCACCTGTTCGATGAGCCAGGCGGTCGTGGCCGACTTGCCGGTTCCGGTCGCGCCGAGCAGCACGACGTCGGTCTCTCCTGCATTGATGCGACCGGCGAGTTCGGTGATCGCCGTCGGCTGGTCGCCGCTCGGCCGGTACTCGCTGACGACCTCGAAGGGGCGTACGGTTCGGGTGGCCTGCATACCTTCCAGTCTAGGTACGGCCACCGACACTACTTCCGGGTTCGCTCCTGGAGGATGCGCTGCCAGAGCGCATCGGACTGGCTCATGGTGTGGGCCATCGAGCCGTCGGTGTCGATGACGACGTCGGCGATCTCGAGTCGACGCGTGTTGTCGACCTGGGCGTCGACGCGCGCCTCCGCCTGGATCGGGTCGAGCCCGCGTTCTTCGACGAGGCGCTTCACCTGCGTGCGCTTCGGCGCGTTCGTCACCACGATGAGATCGAACGGATGATCGACGGCTGCGTCGACGAGCAGCGGAACGTCGTAGACGACCACCGCATCGGGGTCCTCGCGCTCGGCCTTCTCGATGAGCGTCGCGGATCGCTCGCGGACGGCCGGATGCACGATCGCATTGAGCTTGGCTCGCGCGGCCTCATCGGCGAACACGATCTCGCCGAGCTTCTGGCGGTCGAGCGTGCCGTCGTGCCTGAGCACCCCCGGTCCGAACTCCTCGACGATCGCCGCAAGGGCGGGCGTACCTGGCTCGACGACCCGACGCGCGACCTCGTCGGCGTCGATGTGCACCGCGCCGTGCTCGACAAGCCTTCTGGCGACGGTGGACTTGCCTGAGGCGATTCCGCCCGTGAGACCGATCAGATACACGTCGACAACTCTAACCGTGCGAAACTCGAGGCGTCGGCTGAAGGGGTGGAGATGCTCGAGCTGTTGACGGGAACCGGGCTCGCGCTGGCGGCCGGCCTCAACGCATGGATCCCACTCGTCATCATCGGCGGACTCGACCGCTTCACCGGCCTGGTGGAGCTGCCATCGCCATGGGCGTGGCTGTCGAACGAGTGGGTCCTCCTCATCCTCGTCGCCCTGCTCGTGCTCGAGTTCGTCGCCGACAAGATTCCCGGCGTGGACTCCGTCAACGACGTGGTCCAGACGGTGGTGCGTCCGACCGCCGGAGGGATCGCCTTCGGCTCCGGCACGGATGCCACGACGATCGCGGTCACCGATCCCGAAGCCTTCTTCACCACTCAGCAGTGGGTCCCGATCGCGGTGGGCGTTGTGATCGCGCTCGGGATGCACCTGGTCAAGGCGGCCGCCCGCCCCGTCCTCAACACCATGACTGCGGGTGTGGGGGCACCGATCGCGAGCGCCGCCGAAGACGCAGGGAGCGTCGCATTCGCATTCGCGGCGCTGCTCGCTCCGGTGCTCGTACTGCTCGGGATCGCACTCGTCGTGGTGCTCATCGTCATGCTGGTGCGACGGCTCCGCGCGAGACGGGCGCGGCAGGGACATCCGCCGATCACGGAATGACCGGCCGGGAACGCCGGAAGGCCGGCCCCAAGGGGACCGGCCTTCCGGTTCACGATTCGCGATGCGTCAGTTGCTGGAGAGCTTCTCACGCAGGGCCGCGAGCGACGCGTCGTCGGCGAGGGTACCCGCGCCGGCAGCGTCGTTCGAGAACGAGGACGCGGCCGAGGAGAACGAGTCGTCGGTCGCCGCAGCGACGTTCGCCTGCGCGACCTGCTTCTTGTGCGCCTCCCAGCGAGCCTGGGCCGCAGCGTAGTCCTGCTCCCACTTCTCGCGCTGGGACTCGAAGCCCTCGCGCCACTCGTTGGTCTCGGGGTCGAAGCCCTCAGGGTACTTGTAGTTGCCCTGCTCGTCGTACTCGGTGAGCATGCCGTAGAGCGCCGGGTCGAACTCGGTGCCCTCGGGGTCGACGCCCTCGTTCGCCTGCTTCAGCGAGAGCGAGATGCGGCGACGCTCGAGGTCGATGTCGATGACCTTGACGAAGACCTCTTCGCCCACCGACACGACCTGCTCGGCGAGCTCGACGTGCTTGCCCGAGAGCTCCGAGATGTGGACGAGACCCTCGATGCCGTCTGCGACGCGAACGAACGCGCCGAACGGAACGAGCTTCGTGACCTTGCCCGGGGCGACCTGGCCGATCGCGTGGGTGCGGGCGAAGACCTGCCACGGGTCTTCCTGCGTCGCCTTGAGCGACAGCGAGACGCGCTCGCGGTCGAGCTCGACGGAAAGCACCTCGACGGTGACCTCTTGGCCGACCTCGACGACCTCGCTGGCGTGCTCGATGTGCTTCCACGACAGTTCGGAGACGTGGACGAGACCGTCGACGCCGCCGAGGTCGACGAACGCGCCGAAGTTGACGATCGACGAGATGACGCCCTTGCGGATCTGGCCCGGGTGGAGGTTCGCGAGGAACGTCGAACGCGACTCGGACTGCGTCTGCTCGAGGAGCGCGCGGCGCGAGAGCACGACGTTGTTGCGGTTCTTGTCGAGTTCGAGGATCTTCGCCTCGATCTCCTGGCCGAGGTACGGCGTGAGGTCGCGCACTCGGCGGAGCTCGATGAGCGAGGCCGGGAGGAACCCGCGGAGGCCGATGTCGACGATCAGGCCACCCTTGACGACCTCGATGACCGAACCGGTCACGACGCCATCGGATTCCTTGATCTTCTCCACGTCGCCCCATGCGCGCTCGTACTGAGCGCGCTTCTTCGACAGGATGAGACGGCCTTCTTTGTCTTCCTTCTGGAGGACGAGGGCCTCGACGGTGTCGCCGACGCCGACGACCTCGCTGGGGTCGACATCGTGCTTGATCGAAAGCTCACGCGAGGGGATGACACCCTCGGTCTTGTAGCCGACGTCGAGGAGTACCTCGTCGCGGTCGATCTTCACGACGGTGCCCTCGATGAGGTCGCCGTCGTTGAAGAACTTCAAAGTCTTCTCGACCGCGGCGAGGAAATCGTCAGCAGATCCGATGTCGTTGATCGCGACCTGCTTGGGCGCCTTGGTCGTTGCGGTTGTCATGTAGTAAATGCTCCGTAAAGGACAAAATCGAGCCCGTCGCGAGGTAGAGCGTGTTGTGGTTCCGCGACGGGCATGCGGACAGGGATGTCACACGAGTGACGCTCTATCCTAACGGAGTCATGATGGCTCCGGCAACCGCACGCCGGCTGGGACCAGAACCCCGCTTCGAGCTCAGCGGAGCAGCGCGGTGCGCAACGTATCAAGGCCCACTCCGCCGAGGTCGAGGGCGCGACGGTGGAACTCACGGATATCGAAGGCCGCTCCCTTGCGGCGCTGCAGTTCATCTCGCAACTGTTCCCAAATGCGCTGGCCGACCTTGTACGACGGCGCTTGCCCTGGCCAGCCGAGGTAGCGGTTGACCTCGAAGCGCACGAAGCCCTCGTTCATGTTCACGTTCTGGCCGAGGAACTCGAAGGCGTACTCCCCGGTCCACTGCCCGTTGCCGTCGGGGCGCTGCTTGCCGAGGTGCACGCCGATATCGAGCACCACTCGCGCTGCGCGCATGCGCTGCCCATCGAGCATGCCGAGCCGGTCGGCGGGATCGTCGAGGTAGCCGAGGCCCTGCATCAGCCGCTCTGCATACAGCGCCCAGCCCTCGGCGTGGCCCGACGTGCCGGCGAGCTGACGCCGCCAGGTATTGAGCTTGCCGCGGTTGACGACCGCCTGCCCGATCTGCAGGTGGTGGCCTGGCACGCCCTCGTGGTAGACCGTCGTGAGCTCGCGCCACGTGTCGAACTCGGTCACGCCCTCTGGCACCGACCACCACATGCGACCCGGCCGGGTGAAGTCATCGCTCGGGCCCGTGTAGTAGATGCCGCCCTCCTGCGTCGGTGCGATCATGCATTCGAGCGTGCGGATCTCGGATGGGATGTCGAACTGCGTGCCGGCGAGCTCGGCGACGGCACGGTCGCTCGTCTCCTGCATCCACCGCTGCAGCGCATCGGTGCCGTGCAGCTTTCGACTCGAGTCGCCGTCGAGGAAGGCGATCGCCTCGCGCACACGGTCGCCTGAACCCGCGGGAGACGACCCCCCGAGGATCTCGTTCGCTATCGACTCCTGCTCGGCCACCATGCGGGCGAGCTCGTCGATGCCCCACTCGTACGTCTCGTCGAGGTCGATGGTGGCGCCGAGGAATCGGCGCGACTGGAGGCCGTAGATGTCGCGGCCGACGGCGTCGGCATCGCCCGCTGCCGGCAGCAGCTCGTGTTCGAGGAACGACGCGAGCCGTGCATACGCCGCTCCGGCGTGCGCCGCACGACCGGAGAGATCCGTGCGGAGCGTCGACGGCAGCTCGGACGGTGCTGACTGCACGAACTGTGCGAAGAAGCCGTCGTTGCGCTCGAGCTTGTGGGCCTGAGCGGCGACCTCGCGCACCTGGCGCTTCGCCGGCACGATGCCCCTGGCGATGCCGAGCCGGAGGGTCTCGATGTACCCGTCGAGCGCCGCCGGCAGCGCGGCGAGACGCGTCGAGATGGTCTGCCATTCCTCGGGACCGTCGGTCGACATGAGGTCGAATACCTCGCGCAACTCCTGCGCGGGGCTCGCAATGACGTTGAGGTCGCGCAGGGGAAGGCCGAGCTCGTGCGCCTCGAGATCGAGCGCGAGCTCGCTGCGCAGGTCGGCGACGGTCACGGCGTCGACGTCGTCGGCCGGGCTCGCCGCGTCGAGTTGCGAGATCGTGCGCCGGAGCGCCTCGGCTGAGCGTTCGAGCCCGTCTGGCGAATAGTCGCCAAACCTCGCATCGGCGTCTTTTCGGCCGATGTACGTGCCGAGTACCGGGTTCAGTTCAACGGCCGTGTCGACCCACTCTTCTGCAATTCGGTCGACGTCGGTCGGGGTGCGCGTACTCGAAGTCATACGTCGACCCTATGGCACTCCCCCGGCCCCTGAGGAGCTCTGTACGCCTGGCCCAAGGTGCGGATGCCGCGACGCGCATGTATGCCGGATCAGTGCGCTGCGTCGTCCCAGTTCGCGCCGCGCCCGACCTGCACATCGAGCGGCACGAGCAACTCGGCCGCGTGCGACATCCGATCGCGGACGACCCGCTCGAGCACCTCGGATTCACCCGGCGCGACCTCGAACACGAGCTCGTCGTGCACCTGCATCAGCATGCGGCTTTCGAGTCCCTTCGCCGCGATGTCGGCCTCGACTCGCGACATCGCGATCTTGATGATGTCGGCGGCCGATCCCTGGATCGGTGAGTTGAGGGCGGCGCGCTCGGCGTTCTCGCGGTGAATCCGGTTCGGGCTTGCGAGATCGGGGAACGGACGCCTGCGACCGAAGATCGTCTCGGTGTAGCCGTCGACCTTCGCCTGTTCCACCACGCCCCGCAGGTAGGTTCGCACGGCGCCGAACCGCTCGAAGTACTCCTTCATCAACTGCGTCGCCTCTGCGCGCTCGATCCGCAACTGCTTCGAGAGCCCGAACGCGCTGAGCCCGTAGGCCAGGCCGTAGGACATCGCCTTCACCTTGGTGCGCATGAGCGGCGTGACGTCGGCAGGGTCGACCCCGAACACTCGCGCACCGACGAATCGGTGCAGGTCTTCGCCGGCGTTGAATGCCTCGATCAGCCCGGGGTCGCCTGAGAGGTGCGCCATGATGCGCATCTCGATCTGCGAGTAGTCGGCCGTGAGGAGTTCGATGTACTCGGGTCCGTGTCGGAAGGCCTCCCGGATGCGCCGGCCGTCGCCCGTGCGGATGGGGATGTTCTGCAGGTTCGGGTCGTTCGACGACATCCGGCCGGTGGCGGCGCCGATCTGCCCGTATGTGGTGTGGATCCGGCCGTCGGAACCGATCGACTTGTCGAGCGATTCGACGATCTGGCGCAGCTTCGTGACATCACGATGCTCGAGGAGGAAGCCGAGGAACGGGTGTGGATTCGACTCCTGGAGGTCTGCGAGTGCGCTCGCGTCGGTGGTGTAGCCCGTCTTCGTCGCACGCGTCTTGGGCATGCCGAGCTGGTCGAAGAGCACCTCCTGCAACTGCTTGGGCGAACCGAGGTTGACCTCTCGGCCGATCTCGGCATACGCCGACGCGGCGAGAGCAGCCGCACGCTCGCCGAGCTCGGAGGACAGCGAGGCGAGCTCGGCGTGATCGACGGTGACGCCGCGCAATTCCATCGCCGCCAGCACGGGCACGAGCGGCATCTCGACTTCGGCGAGCAGGCGTCGGGAGCTCTCGGAGAGCGCACGCAGGATCACGGGAGCCAGGCGCAGCGAGTACCACGCGTACTCGGGTGCGCCGGCGTCGGTACCCTCTTCGGGCACGAGCTGAGCAGGGTCGCCCTGCGGCACCGTCTCGCCGAGGTGGTGGGCCACGAGATCGGCAAGGGTCTTCTCGGAGAGCGTCGGGCGCACGAGCCACCCGGCGATCAGCGGATCGAGGACCAGTCCGTCGAACGTGAGCCCCGAACGCGACAGCGCCTTGATCTGCGACTTGGCGTCGGTCATGATCTTCGGCGATTCGCCTGCGAGCCACCGCTCGAACGGCGCCGCCTCTGCGCTGCCCGGCTGCCAGGGCAGGTGCACCGTCTCCTCGCTCGTCGCGATGCCCGCGCCGATCACCCGGCCGTCGACGATCTCGAGGCTCACGCCGAGTCCTGCCGGCTCAGCGACCACCGCCCGCTCCAGCCATGCGGTCAGCTCTGCACCGAGAAGCCGTTGCGGTTCAGGTGCGACCGGTGCGACGGCAGGCTCGGCGGCCGGCTCGACTGGTGCCTCGGGCGTTGGTGCCGCGGCGGCGCCGTTGCCCTCGCCCGCGACGAGCTTCGTGAGGCGTTCCATCAGGGTGCGGAACTCGAGGCGCTCGAAGAGTGGACGGATCGCTTCGAGATCGAGCGGCTGCGCAACCAGGTCGCCGAGCTCG
>JALYWB010000136.1 GCA_030852935.1 Actinomycetota bacterium
CGCGCCGATCTCTTCGTGGGTCGCCCGTGGGTGGTGGCTGCACACGGCGGCATCTCCTACCAGGAGGGCTCGGCGATCGACGACCTGATCCTCGACCTCGGCGCCACCCTCGTCGAGCTCACCCCCGAGCAGCACGACCGTGCAGTGGCGCTCGTGTCGCACGTGCCGCAGGTCGTGTCGAGCCTCCTCGCCCGCCGTCTCATCGACGCCCCGCACGCCTCGGTGAACCTCGCGGGCCAGGGCCTGCGCGACATGACGCGCATCGCGGCGAGCGACCCCGAGCTGTGGGTGCAGATCCTCGGGCAGAACGCGTCGCCCGTCGCCGACATCCTCCGCGGCTATCGCGACGATCTCGACCGGTTCATCGACGCTCTCGAGCACCCTGATGCGCCCGGAGCGCGTCGTCGCATCGCCGAGGAGCTCTTCGGTGGTAACACGGGCGTCGAACGGCTTCCCGGCAAGCACGGTGTCGACCGGCGCTACGCGAGCCTCATCGTCATGGTCGACGACCGCCCTGGCCAACTCGCGCGCCTCTTCCACGACGTCGGCGACGCCGGCGTGAACCTCGAAGACCTGCGGCTCGAACACTCGCCGGGCGCACAGGTCGGCCTCGCCGAGGTCTTCGTGCTTCCCGAGGTGCTCGAGCGCCTCACCGATGAGCTGGCCGCGCGCGGCTGGCGGATCGCAGGTTGACGTGAACAGAGCGCCGATGCATCCCTTCGTCGTGGCGATCGACGGCCCCGCCGGCAGCGGAAAGTCGAGCGTCTCGAAAGAGGTCGCACGACGGCTGGGATTCGGATTCCTCGATACGGGCGCCGCGTACCGTGCACTGGCCTGGCACGCAGCAGCATCCGGAGTGCAGACGGATGACGCGGCATCCGTCATCGCGAGCCTGCAGAATTTCGCATTTCGCATCGGCACCGATCCCACCGGATCTGCAGTGCAGGTCGCCGACGTCGACGTGACGATGGCCATTCGCGACCCCGAGATCTCGGCCGTCGTGAGCCGGGTGGCACGCGTGCCAGAGGTGCGCGCGCATCTCATCGAGTTGTTCCGCAGCATCATGGCGAACGAGCCGGCGCCCGGCATCGTCGCGGAAGGACGCGACATCACGACCGTCGTGGCGCCAGATGCGCCGGTGCGGATCCTGCTCACCGCCTCGGAGGACGTTAGAATAGCGAGGCGCTCTGCGGAGCTCGTCGGCGATTCGGCACTGGCCGCGGGCGAACAGCTCCATCGACGCGACGAAGCCGACTCCAAGGTGGTCGACTTCATGACCGCCGCCGACGGCGTGACGACCGTGGATTCCACGCAACTCGACTTCGACCAGACGGTCGATGCCGTGATCGACGTGATCCAGTCCGTTCGTTCGATCGACGTGCCGGCGAGCGGTGGCGCGGCCGAACAGCGGCGAACCGCAGATGTTCCAGAGGAGACACCATGACCGAGCAGCAGGGCGACTACGACGACGAGGCCATCGTCGATGACGACGACCTCGCCGATCGGCTTGCTGACGTCGACGACGACCTCGCCGAGCAGCGCGCCGCCGCGCTGCGGTCGGGACTTTCCGAGTACGAGCTCGACGAAGATGACCTCGAGGTGCTCGAGATCTCCGAAGAGGGCGAGGAGGGCATCCGCTACCTGCCCGCGCTGCCCGTCATCGCGATCGTCGGCCGGCCGAACGTCGGCAAGTCCGCGCTCGTGAATCGCATCCTCGGCCGCCGGGAGGCCGTCGTGGAAGATACGCCGGGCGTCACGCGTGACCGCGTCGCCTACAAGGGCGAATACCTCGACCGCCGTTTCACGCTCGTCGACACCGGCGGCTGGGAGCCCGACGCGAAGGGCATCGACGCGTCGGTCGCCGCACAGGCCGAGGTCGCGATCGACCTCAGCGACGTCGTGATGTTCGTCGTCGACGCGACGGTCGGCGCCACGTCGACCGACGAGCATGTCGTGCGCCAGCTTCGCAAGGCGAACAAGCCGGTGTTCCTCATTGCGAACAAGGTCGACGACGCGCGCCAGGAGCCCGAGGCGACGGCACTGTGGAATCTCGGACTCGGCGAGCCGTATCCCGTCTCGGCGCTGCACGGTCGTGGCGTTGCCGACATGCTCGAAGAGGTCTTCAAGGTGCTGCCGCAGGTGTCGGCCGTCGCCAAGGACGAGTTCGGCGGTCCCCGTCGCGTCGCGATCCTCGGCCGCCCCAACGTGGGCAAGTCGAGCCTGCTCAACAAGGCCGCCGGTGAGGAGCGAGTCGTCGTCAACGAGCTCGCGGGAACCACGCGCGACCCGGTTGACGAGCAGATCGAGCTCGGCGGCAAGATCTGGCGCTTCGTCGACACCGCCGGCATCCGTCGTCGCGTGCACCTGCAGCAGGGCGCCGATTTCTACGCCTCGCTTCGCACGCAGGCGGCCCTCGAGAAGGCCGAGGTCGCGGTCGTGCTGCTGGATGTCTCGCAGCCGATCTCCGAGCAGGACGTGCGCATCATCGACCTCGTGCTCGAGTCGGGCCGCGCGCTCGTGCTCGCGTACAACAAGTGGGACCTACTCGACGACGATCGCCGCCGCTACCTCGAACGAGAGATCGAACAAGACCTGCACCACGTTGCGTGGGCGCCGCGCGTGAACATCTCGGCGCGCACCGGACGCCACCTCGAGAAGCTCGTGCCCGCCCTCGAACTCGCGCTCGACTCGTGGGACACGCGTATTCCCACCGGCAAGTTCAACGCGTTCCTCACCGAGTTGACGCAAGAGCACCCGCACCCGGTGCGTGGTGGCAAGCAGCCGCGCGTGCTGTTCGGCACGCAGGCCGCGAGCCGCCCGCCGACGTTCGTGCTCTTCACCACCGGATTCCTCGACCCGGGCTACCGACGATTCATCCAGCGTCGCCTGCGCGAGATCTACGGCTTCGAGGGCTCGCCGATCGTGATCAACATGCGGGTGCGCGAGCGCCGCCAACGATAGCCGAACGGATCTCGCGGCCGTGGAGCTGACCGTGCGCGTGAAGCCGGGGAGCCGGAAGGGTCCACTCGTCGTGGCGGCGAAGAACGACCCTGCGGCATCCGTCATCGTGTTCGTGCGTGAGCGTGCGGTGGACGGTGCTGCCAGCGCCGGCGTCGTCGCAGCCCTGGCGGCCCACTTCGGCGTCGCACGATCGAACGTCTCGATCTTGCGGGGCGAGACGTCGCGAATCAAGCGGGTGCGCATCGAGGGAGTCGAAGAAGTGTGATGCGGTCGGGTAGATCGCATCGGCCCCGTGGGGCTCGGTCGGGGGTGAGCGCACCGAGGCGGTTCACTCGTGCGGTTCGCAGATGACGAGCGGAATCTCACGTTTCGTGCGTTGCTGGTATGTCGCATAACCACCGTAGGAGGCGACGACCTTCGGCCACAGCTCTGCACGTTCAGCCGTGTCTGCCGGTCTCGCGATCATGGCCCGCGTGGTTTCCCCGATCGAGAGCTCGACGAGCGGATGGGCGATGAGGTTGCGGTACCAGGCGGGATCGCGGTCGTCGCCGCCCTTGGAAGCGACCAGCACGACGCGCTCGCCGTCGACGATCGGTGCCGACAGGATGACAGTGCGCCTACGACCGCTGCGCCGTCCGATCGTGCGAAGCTCGACGATCGTCATTCCGGCGACCCTCGCACCGAGACGCCACCCACCGAGCCTGAGCAGCAGGGAGTGTGCCCTCGACAGCGCGCGGAACCACAGATCCGCAATCCGCCCGCGACGTGTCATCGGCTCTCTCCTGCGTTCCGGTCGCCTGTGCACGTGTTAGTCGCGCAGGCGCAGCTCCATCACGACTCGGTCGGACTTCGGACGCGCCACCTCGGTGAAGCCGGCATTCTGGAACATGGTGACGGTGCCGTGGAACAGCTCGGCCGCGTGGATCTTCGCCCGCGCCTCAACATCGACGGCGTAGCCTTCGATGACGCGAGCACCGTTGCCACGGGCGAATTCGACCGCGGCCTCGGCAAGGGCGCGACCCACGCCGCGCTTTCGGTGGGCTCTGGGTACCACGAAGCAGCTGACCGTCCAGATGTCGGCTTCGTCGAAGTCGGGATGCTGTGTACCTCCGGCGACGATGCGGCTGCGTGCCAGGCGGGGGAGGTCGGCTCGGGGCTCGACCGCGCACCATCCCACCGGTGTGTCGCCGTCGTAGGCGAGAAGCCCGCGACCTGCGCCGGGTGCAGCGAGTTGCTCTGCAAGCCGGTCGCGTAACGACTCATCACCCACATCGCGCCAGTCGCGACCGGGAATCATGTACCACTGGCACCAGCAGTGCGCCGGGTCGCCCCTCGTTCCGAATACCGCCTCGATATCGGCGAACGGCGCATCCCGCGCAGGAATGATCTGGAGCCCGCGCTCGTCGGTGTGTTCGGTCGCTGCGGTCCGCATGCGTTCCACGGTAGCCGCGGCATCCGACACCGTCATCTTCGCGTGCGACGGTGAATCGTGAAGGGAGGTAATGATGTAGTACCATCAAGGTATGGATCCCGAGATCACGGTGCTCGACCGGCTGCTCGAGATCAGCGACCTGTTCCAGAAGGACATGGCACGGACGTTCGATGGCACACCGATCACGGCTGCGCGCGTCCGACTGCTGTGGGAGTTGCAGCACACCGGGCCATCGACGCAGCATGCCCTTGCGACTCGACTCGAGGTGAGCCCGCGCAATATCACCGGCCTCGTCGACGCGCTCGAAGCGAGCGGCTACGTCAGGCGGTCGCCCCATCCGAGTGACCGACGCGCGATCATCGTGTCGCTCGCGGCATCCGCCGAGTCCATGATGCAGCAGATGCAGCGTGACCATGCCGACCTCACCGCCGATCTGCTCGGCGCGGTGCAGCCGAGCGACCGGGCGGCGCTCGAACGTGGTGTCGATGCGATCGCGGCGCGCCTGCGCGAGCTGATCGCAGCCGACGAGACCGACGTTTCCACGAGCGGTGAGGCGAGCGCATGACGGTGAAGACCGCGACCACGCCTGCGGCATCCGTCTGGCGTCGCGCTGCGGGCTTCGCAAAGCGTGCGCTCATGCTCGAACTGGCCATCTACGCGAACATCGGCCGACTCATCGCCCGGCGTCCGGCGATCCCGCGCGATGCGGTCGGCTTCAGTTACCACAAGCCGGTGCTCACGGTGCTGATCATCTTCATCGCCCTGTCGGCCTTCGAGATCCCGATCGTCGATCTCATCGTGCATCAGTGGCCCGTCGTGCGCGTGCTCTTCCTCATCCTCGGAATCTGGGGCGTCACCTGGATGTTCGGGTTCCTCTGCGCCTACCTCATGAAGCCGCACACCGTCGGGGCCGAGGGCATCCGCATCCGCCAGGGACTCGAGGTCGATCTCGGGTTCGGTTGGGATGACATCGCGTCGGTGGCGCGCAACAAGCGGGTCGACGAGCCGAAGTCGCCGAAGTTCGAAGAGATCGCCCCAGACGATGACGAGGGCACGGATGCTGGGCGCATCCTCGTGTACCGCATGCAGGATGAGACCGACATCGAGATCGAACTCGAACGCCCGACCGTCGTACATCTGCCCGGCGGGGGAGCGAAGGGCGGCGAACAGATCATCACGGGGCTGCGCATCTGGGTCGACGACCCGCGGGCGTTCATGGATGAGGTGCGCAAGCATCTCTGAACGCCCGCAAGGCCGAGGTCAGGCGCGGGTGGTGCCGTCCGTGGGATCCGCTGAGGTCTCGTCGACGGCCGGCGTGGTGGGCTCGACATCGGCAGCCTCGACATCGGCAGCCTCGACAGCGGCGGGCTCGGCAGCGGTGGGCTCGTCGGCGGTGGGCTCGACAGCGGCGGGCTTGGCGGCGGCTGCGGCGGCCTGCGCGGACGCAGCGGTGTTGGTACGTGCATCGGTTGCGGCCGGTGTGCCCGTGGCGTCACCCGCCGCAGTATCGCTCACGGCAGGCGCCTTGACGGCAGTGGAGTGCGCATCGGCGTCGCCGTAGGTGCCGTCGAACGCAGTGTCTTCGTCGAGCTCATCCTCGTAGTAGCCGGCGACGACGGTCGCATTCGCGGCGAGGACCGCGGCAGCACGGTTGCGTGCGTGGATCGCAAGCGCGATGAACACGCCGACGACGCCGGCGGTGAGGAGCATTCCGCCGAGCGTGCTCTGCGTCTGCAGGTTGAGGAACTGCAGATAGTCGGAGCCCTGGGTGTTGTAGAAGTCGGCCTGTGCGGCGTTACCTGTCTGCAACAGCCAGTAGCCCAGTCCGGCGACCGCGATCGCGGCGACCCAGAGCACGATCAGCGGGATGTTCAGCGCGATGCGGCGCGTGGTGTCGTTCGGCAAGGTTCCTCCAGGGAGTCGGTCGGAGCGGAGCTGCTCGGATCGTGACGTGCGGCCGTGATCGGCCTCGACGAGCTTATGGCCCCGAGCTATGCATCGGGTATGGATGGTCCATCCGTCCGCCGAAACGTCCGGAGCTGCCCGCGCCAGCGCACGGGTGCGCGTCGGCAGGGATCGTGGTCAGAGTCCTGGCAGGTGGCGGATGTTCGATCTTGCCATCGCGATTGCCTCGCCGGCACCGCCGTTCAGTACGGTCTTCGACATCGCGAGCGCGAAGCCCTTCACCTGCTCGCCGGTGATCGCCGGAGGCAGGGACAGCGCGCGTGGATCGGTGACGATGTCGACGAGCACAGGGCCCTCGTGCGCGAAGGCATCCGCCACGGCACCCTCCAGCCGCGTGGGGTCATCGACGCGTTCGGCGCGGAAGCCGATCGCCGCGGCGATTCGGGCATAGTCGACGGCGGGCACATCTACGCCGAACGACGGATACCCGTTGACGAGCATCTCGAGCCGTACCAGCCCGAGGGTCGAGTTGTTGAAGACGAACACCTTGATCGGCAGCTCATAGACGACTGCGGTGATGAGCTCGCCGAGCAGCATCGAGAGTCCGCCGTCGCCCGCGATCGCCACGACCTGACGGTTGGGAAACGCGACCTGGGCACCTAGCGCTTGCGGCACCGCGTTGGCCATCGAGCCGTGCAGGAACGATCCGATGATGCGGCGGTCGGGGGTCGGCGTGATGTAGCGCGCCTGCCACACGTTGCCCATGCCGGTGTCGGCGGTGAACACCGCACTCTCGGATGCGGCCTCGTCGATGAGTGTGATTGCGTACTCGGGATGGATCGGGGTCGTCGTCGCGACATCCGTATAGGTGCCCACGACGGAGTCGAGGAGCTTCTCGTGCCGCTTGAGTGTGCGGTCGAGGAAGGCAGTGCTCGTCTTCGGCTTCACGAGATCGGTGAGGAGGGCGAGCGTCGCGCGCACGTCGCCGTGCACGGGGTGAGCGACACTCACGCGGCGGCCGAGGTGCGCGGCATCCGTGTCGATCTGGCCGATGACGACCTTGCCGGGGTCGGGGAGGAACTGCTCGTATGGGAAGTCCGTGCCCATGAGGAGCAGCAGATCGGCATCGTGGATGCCGGCGTGCGCGGCGCCGTATCCGAGCAGACCGGTCATCCCGACGTCGAACGGATTGTCGTACTGGATCCACTGCTTGCCGCGCAGCGAATGCCCGATGGGCGCCTTGACGAGTTCGGCGAACGCGATGACCTCATCGTGCGCACCCTCGACCCCGGCCCCCGCGAAAATCGCGACGGTGTGGGCCTTGTCGATCGCCTCGGCCAACGCGCGAACGTCTGCCTCGTCGGGCACGAGTATGCCGGGCCCAGTCGTGACCAGAGCCGGGAACGAGGCGGATGCCTCGAGCTCGGCGACATCGCCGGGCATGACGACGACCGCCACGCCGGGCCCGCCGAGAGCATGCCGAAGCGCAGCGTTGATCACTCGTGGCGACTGCGGCGCTGTGGCGATCATCTCGCAGTAGTCCGAGCAGTCGACGAACAGGCGGTCGGGATGTGTCTCCTGGAAGTAGCCGGATCCGATCTCGGCGCTCGGGATGTGGCTCGCGATCGCGAGCACGGGTGCACCTGAGCGGTGGGCATCGTACAGACCGTTGATGAGGTGGAGGTTGCCTGGCCCGCAGCTGCCGGCACACACCGCCAGCTTGCCCGTGAGCTGGGCTTCGGCGCCGGCCATGAAGGCGGCGGCCTCCTCGTGCCGGACGTGGATCCAGTCGATGCCGCCCTTCTCCGCTCCGCCGCTGCGGCGCACAGCATCGACGATCGGGTTCAGCGAGTCGCCGCCGATGCCGTAGATGTGCTCCACCCCCACGTCGATGAGTTGCTCGACGAGCTGGTCGGCGATCGTGCGTGCCACGGTGTCCCCCTCTGGTCGGACGTGCGTCTGCCCAGTCTCCCGCTACATGCGCTTGTGGTCGAGGAGAGGGGCTGCCAGTGCACAAGCGACTCGACCGATGCCGCTATGATGGTCAAGTTGTCTTCCGAGGATTCGGATGGCATCGGGCTGTGGCGCAGCTTGGTAGCGCACTTGACTGGGGGTCAAGGGGTCGCAGGTTCAAATCCTGTCAGCCCGACCAGAAAGTCCCGGAAACTCAAGGGTTTCCGGGACTTTTGAGGTTAAGAGATTTGATCCTCCCATCGAAAACCCATCACTTTCACCCCTTCAGCACCCTTGACCCGGACGTGCCGTCCGAGACGGTCGTGTCGTCAGCGGTCGGTTCCGGTTGTGGGGGAGTGCCCGGCGCACCTGACCGGTATGAACACGCACGAGGATCTGCCGATCAGTTCCGCGACGGTACCCGCCGACGCATTCGGGCTCGAGCCGCTCCTGGACGTCACCGAACTGGCTGCCTATCTGGGTGTGCCCGTCTCGACGCTCTACGACTGGCGCACCCGCGGCAAAGGGCCGGCGGCCTACCGCTTCGGCAAGCACCTGAAGTTCGCCGTCTCGGACGTGCGCGCCTGGGTGGCCGAGCAGCGGGAATCGGCGTAGCCCCCACTTCGATGCTCCGAAGGGTGGCGAACTGACATGGGCCGGCCGCGACTGACCATCGGCAGCTTCGGCGATCTCACCACCCGGATCCTGCCATCCGAGCGATTCGAAGCCCGCACCCGGTATCGCGACCGGGACGGTCGCTCGCGCATCGTGCAAGCCACCGCCGACACCGCCAAGGCGCCCGAGCACCTGACCCTCCGTGAGATCGGGGTGGCGCGCTGCGACCGGTTCATCAAGGAGCAGGCGCGGGTCTCGTACAACCGCGCGAAGCAGTCGCGCGTCGTGTTGCGGCTCGCGCTCGAACTCGCGGTGCGGCACGAGGTGCTGCCGGCCAACCCGATGCATCACGTCTCCCGCGTCCACCGTGAGGCTCGGATGCCCGACGCGCTGACGAGCATCGAGGTGAACGTGATCCGCGCTGTGATCGCCCGCTGGGAGTCCGGCGTGGACCACATCTCAGGTCCCCGGCCCGATGGGCAGCTCGGCGCGATCGTCGAGGTCATGCTCGGCACGTCCGCCCGCATCGGTGAGGTGCTCGCGATCCGCCGGCGCGACGTCGACGTCACCAGCCCGATCCCGACGATCAGGATCGCCGGGACGATCATCAGCCGCAATGGCGAGCC
Source organism: Actinomycetota bacterium (assembly GCA_030852935.1). GTDB lineage: Bacteria > Actinomycetota > Actinomycetes > Actinomycetales > Microbacteriaceae > Agromyces. The sequence goes on from JALYWB010000136.1 coordinate 9,493, forward strand.
GACATTCCGGCAGGACCATCCGAAGACGGCGAAGTCGCGGCGCATCGTCGCATTGCCGTCGTACACAGCCGAGGCGGTGCGGCGTCGACTTGCGGTCACCCGCGACCCGGACCCGGAGTCGCTGGTGTTCCGCTCGCGCGAGGGCACCTCGCTGACCACGGCCAACGTCCGGCGTCAGCCGCGACACGTGCTCGAGCTGGCCGGCATCGGCGGAGTGACGCCGCACCTGTTCCGGCGCACCGTCGCGACGGCCGTGAACGACAACGCGAGCGTCGAACTCGCCGCCGAGTTGCTCGGGCACACCGATACGAAGATCACGGTGCAGCACTACATCCAGCGTCGGGAGCTTGTGAACCCCGCGACGGCGGAACTGCTGGAGCGGGCGTTCAGGCGGGATAAAGACTAATCGAGACGGTGGGGCCGAATCGGCCCCACCGTGTGATCGGGGCATTCTCTCCCCGAAGCGTCATCGCGCTTGTGACACCCGGGTGCGCGTCAACCGAGCTTCGCGGCCGACTTGGACGGCATCGTCGAGGCGACGTGTACGGCCCGGATCATTTCTCATGACAGGTAGGTGCACACCTGCTCCCTCGCGCGCAGCAGTGCGCATCTTCTGCGCAGAAGCGGTAGCACCGGGAGGTGGTATTCGTCAGGTGAGGCTGCGTCCGCCATCTCGGGTGGCCTGCAAGCGGCCGAACTGGCCGATCTCGGGTAGCGGCGGCCCCTGCTTCGGTCTGCGTCCGGCGGTATCACCGGCTCCGACGCGGTTGCTGCGCTCGGTGAGGGCGACGAGCGCGAGGTGCCGGTCCGCGGTCCAGCAGATGAGCCGTCCGCGCTGGTCCTTGGTGCGGCCGAGGATACCGGCGTCGGCCAGTTCGACCAGCGCGTTGTGCGCCGCGGTCGTCGAGACGCCGTGCTGCTGGGCGGCGGTCTCGACGGTGAGGACGGGGGTGGTGGCGAGTCCGTCGAGGATGCGGCCGATGACGGCACCGCGTCGCGGCACCACCGGGATGTGACCCTGGGACCGGCGGTAGGTGATCAGCTCCTCGTGCGTGCGTTCATCGAGCGCTGCGACATCGGCGGACAGGCGCACCGCGTTACCCGCGGCACGTTCGGTGGCCTGGGCGAAGGCGATGACCCAGTCGTCGAGTTGTGGCGGGTCGGCACGGAACGCGGTGAGACCGGCGATGTACGCGCTCGTGTCGCCGGCGAAGACCGTGCTGATGGGGATGAGGATGTTTCGCAGCGCGTCCGCCCGGTGAAGCACGGTATGGATCAGTGCGCGCCCGGTGCGGCCGTTGCCGTCGATGAAGGGGTGGATCGTCTCGAATTGTGCGTGGGCGATCGCGGCGCGCACGACTGGGTTGCCGGTCGTCTCGGTCACGAAGCGCGCGAGGTCGGCGACCAGGCGCGGCACTTCGGTTTCCGGCGGTGGGATGAACTCAGCGCGCAGCGGGCTCCAGCCAGGACCGCCGACCCAGTTCTGCTCGGCGCGCAACCCGGGGTCGAGCGTCGGCTCGATGGCGTGCTGCAGATCCTCGATGTCGCTGACAGTGATGGTCAATGAGCGGTCGGCGAGTGCGGCGATGGCGGCTTCGGTCGCGCGCACGTTGCCGATCACGTCGACCGCGACCCGAGTGCCCTCGCGAAGCGCCTCGGCGATCGCCAACCGCTTCGGGCTGATGCGGTTGCCCTCGATCCACGACGACGAGATGCTCTCCGACCGGATCAGCAGTTGATTCAGGTAGGCGCCGCGGGACCCGATGCGCTCGTCGGCGCGCGCGAGCACCGTCACGGCGTCCTCGGCCGCTGATTGCGCCTCTTCACCGAGTACGGGGAGCGTGGTACCCAGTTCGTCGGGGACGAACGCGCGGTAGCGGCCGGGAGCGCGATCCTTGCGCCCGAGCTGACCAGCGTCATCGGGGTCCCATACCCGTTCGATGAATGTCGGCATCGAGCCCTCCTAAGGTGAGCGGAATCGAAGTCAAATCAAGCTTAGGGCACCTAAAGTTGATTTCGGTCGGATTTGGCCAAACCCGAAAATCGGGGCATGCCACAAGGTTCGCCGCGGCAACCGCTACCAGCCGGCCGTGCGACCGTCCCGAACGAACCGCGTTGACCTCTTATCCGAAGACGCCGTCTGATCAGAATTGACGGTTGGGGCGAATCACCCCCACCGTGTGATCAGGATTCTCTCTTTGAGTCACAATCGCGCCGGACCCTTGTGCGCGTCACCCGAGCGTACAGCCCCGACTTGGCCGGTATGGGCGAGGGCGATGTGCGTGGGGCAGAACACTCCCATGGCACGAAGGTGCGCACGTGCTCCCTCGCGTGCAGCGCTGCGCATCTGTCGCCGTCTCCTTCACGACCTCCGGTTCTGGCGTCGTCCGCCTCGGTCTGATCGCTCACAAAAAGTACACCCCGTCCCAATAGAGGATCCCCTATCGGTCAAGCCTGACCCACGACAGGTAGCCGCTTTGGCGGGGTGGGCGACGTTGTCGCAGGGTCAAGCCAGTCTCGCACTGGATCCCCAGGGGCGACAACGCGTGACAAAAGCGCCACGAGTGCGGCCATCAGGGTTCAACCGCAAGATCTTTCCAAAGACCCGGGTCGAGGTGCATCGTTTCACCAGCTTCGACGATCTGCTCCATGACCGTGTGCGGAACGACCACGTCGTACTCATACGCCTGCGTGCAAACAAGCTCAAGAGCGACTCCGGGCTCGCCAGCCTCGTTCAGCCCCCACCCTTCCTTGAGGTCTTCGACGCGAAGCCGACCTTCGAGTCCGATGAGGCCAGTTCGGACAAAGCTCGTGATTTGCTCGGGGTTCATATCTCTCACCACAGATCCCTGAGTGCGACTCGACCTGTCGACCACCTGCGCTAGCGTCGCGGAGGGTCCGCTGGAGCGTCGTCCACCTTTGGCGGGCCCATCTCGGCTAGTCGGGAAAGCTGATCCCGCTGCCGCCGAGCGGGAGCTCGTTGATGCGGTCGTCCTCATCGACGACGAATTCGCTGCCGTCCGGGCTGATCGCGCCGACCATGCGGAACGCGGTGATCTCGAAAGGAAGGTTGCCCGAGGTCAGGGGCGCGAGCCCATCCATGAGATGGAAGTGGAGGTGAGCCTCGGAGGTGTTGCCGCTGTTGCCAATGCGACCGATCTCGTCTCCGATACGGACCGTGTCGCCGACATCGACGTTCATGGAGCCCGGTTTCAGGTGCGCGTAGAAGGCGTAGACGCCCTCGGAGATCTTGAGAACGATGTAGTTGCCGCCATAATCCTTCAGCGGCAGGTCGTCCTGCAGCACGTGGGGAGTCAGATCCGGAAGGCCGTCCGACACGACCGCGACCTCGCCGTCGGCGACCGCGAGGACCGGCTGGTCGTATGCGAAGTAGTCGGCGTTATCACGCGGGTCGCCCGAGAAGGAACTCAGGTTCTCGCCGATGTAGATATCGGGGAGGTCGAGTCTGGCCCAGTCCACCGCATAGCGCTCGGACGCATTGATGCGGCCACCGATCGGGACCATCGCGCCTCGGTGAGGCGAAAGGCGGCAGCATCCGTTGATGGCGACCCAGTTCGGGCCGGTCAGTGGCGGGCCGATGCGGATCGGATCGCCCTGCGTGACCGGGGTGGACGAGAGGGCGACGACGTCGGTGGGGAAAAGCTTCGCGAAGTTGGCCTGGTCCGCCCGGACGTCACCGAAGGTCGCGCTGATCGCCTGCTCGAGCGCGTGGGGAACCGAATCGCGATCCTCGAATGTGGTGTCCATGAGCACGAGTGCCGACGTCCCGGGCGCGATCTCCGAAATGGGTCGGGGAGGGAACGGGTAGTCGCCGATCGGGAGCATTCGCGCGACCAGTTCCTCGCCCGTCGTCTCGTCGATCACGTCGCCGTCGGCCGATGACACGATGCTCACGAGCGATGACGGACGAGGTGAGGCATTCTGCACCTGCAACTCGTAGACCAGGTGATACAGCCCGTCGGTGCCGCGCACCGGGATCGGGCCGGGTTCGACCATCGAGACAACGAGAGGCGAGAACTCATCGACGACCGCGGCGTCGACCGCGGTAGGCGCGGGCGTCGGGGTGGTCACTGTGCACCCGGTGAGTACAATCGCGCCGACTGCGGTCAGCGCGGCTACTGAGCGTCCTTGCGACACGGACATGTCACTCCTCTGAAAGCGACCACGCGGCGGGCCTGCCTCAAAGTACCGACTGGTGCCCCCGGCGTCCAGGCCTCACAAGACGAGGAGCACCTCCTGGTAGGTCCGCAGCCCCATGTCGTCGGCGATGATGCAGCAGGGCAAGCGCGCGTTGCCCTGCGCTCCAGCGGCGTCCGAACACCGCGTCAGGAACGAGCTGGTATACGTGGGCGTAGTAGATGGACGAGAGGGACCCCTGTGCTGGGGGCTCAGGGAAACTTCCCAACGACATCCCAGATTCATCCACACCGCGAGAGTAGGGGCACCGTCCGGCCGATCAGCAACGACCCGCAAGCCGGTCGTTGACCGCGGAAGTCACCACGCGTCTGAATCAGCGCTCGAGGGCCATGGGGTGCGGCGAATTCGGACGGCATGGACCACCAGCAGGCCGAGCGCTCCAGCAAACGAGATGGCGCTCGTGGCGTAGAGCACGATCGACCAGCGTGAGTGGTCACCTCCGGAAATGGCGAACGTATCCGCGAGCGCCATCCCGGCGGAGAAGGAGGCTGCGAAGTAGGCAGGGGTGCCGAAAGCGAGGACGACGAGGAAGAACACGATGATCACTGTGGGAGACGCGCGTGGCGCCGTGAACGCGAACACCGCGACACTGCCAGCAAGCAAGAGACCTAAGGCGACGAAGATGATTACGGGCACGGTGGTCAAGGACTCGTTCGCCGCTGTGAGCTCGGCGTGAATCCGGGCGAGGGTGAGCCCTGGCGCTGCCGCGAGAGGATTCAGTACCAGAATCTGCAGGGCACCCAGGGAGGCGTAAGCCGCGACCAGCATGACGCCGGCAATCGCTGTAAGCACCGCAGGTTTGAGCTTCGATGTCGCGCGCCCCATGCCCGCCATCCTAGGCGCGAGAGGTTTTTACAGGGGTCCCGCACGCGGTTCCCCGAGGGAGCATGCCAAGAGCGGGATTAGAGCAACTGCGGCAGGAAGATGGCCGCGAGCACCGCAACCGATATGAGCGCGAGCAGGAGCAATGCGCGGTTGATGCGCCGCCGACTCACGGTGCCCTTCTCGAAGGAAGAGCGACTCATTCTGTCGAGATTCGGCAGAAGCGCTTGGTAGGGCGGTTCGGGATGGTTCGAGATTGGCTCGAGTGGTCGAGCGGAGTCGTCTTCGTCTCCCATGATCCCAACCTAGTCACGCGAAACGGGACGGCGCTCGAGCACCGCCGCTTTGAGGGACCGGCTCTCGGGCACTGGCCAAACACATCTGAATCGGTGCCGTGTCCCCATAGGATCCGATCATGACAGGTGCCCTGGACGTTCTCCGTGAGAATCTGGGCCATGGCGCAGGTCCCGAACTGATTCATGCGATCGACACCATTCCCCAGCGCCGATTGGATGAGCTGGCAGAGGAGATCGCCGCCCTAGAGCCCACCCAGAAGCTGCCCGTGCGTCCCGTAACTGAAGTGTGGCCGCTCGTCCCGATGCGTTCGTCGCTGTTCTTCGATCGCCTCGGAGACGAGGTCGCTGCGGGTTTCGCATCCACTGGAATAAGACTCTCGGCCGCGACCGATCCCCGGCTCGCGGGGACCGGAGTCTTTTCGGGCGGGGTTCTGAGCGCATTGCTCTACAGCCATGGGCTCGCGATCGAGGATCCCCTTCGTCATGCCGCAGGCATGCATTTGTCGCAGACGGACGAACTGCGGCCAATCACCCGGCGGGGTCTGTCAGCTGCCGCTTCGTCGCTCTCAGAGATTGCGGAGCTTCTTGATGCGGGCGTTGTGAGCCTGTTCTACACCGAAGCGACCGAAGTGGATCGCGCCTCCGCCGCCGCAACACTGATGGTTGCAGCGGTTGAGAAAGGCATACCGGGGTTCTCGCAGATCGAATTATGGGAGTCTTTCGAGTCTGAGTTTGTCGCCGGTCTATCGCTGCCGCTTCAACATGTGTGGAGGGAAGTGAGAGAGGGGAATCGCTCACCTGATCTCGAGTTGGTCAGACGCGCAGCTGGCGATGACCCGGTCCTGGCGGAAACATTCGTCGAGGTGTTATCCATGCTGCGCCCCGAGACGATCTTGGAGAACGCGATTGAGGCCACGGCATCCTCGCTCGCCATCATTACTCAGCTCGGCGGCGGCACCGACGTCCTGGCCTCATCGGACTTGATGAGGAAGCTGCTTTTCATCGGTGCGCCAGATCCGGTCGAACAAGTGCGTGTCCACGAACTTGCTCGTGTAGCCGTTCCCAACATCGATGAGCTGAGCCCCCGCGACCTGATTCGGATCCGCTCCGACAGCGACGCTCTGGCGACGTGGCGCACCGATCTCGCATCAGCCCTCGACTATGCCGACCGTCAACGCAAGGTCGGTGTCGATTCCTCAACGATCGGCGATGGGATTGAGGAGATGATGGCCGGATCGCGTCGACGACTACGTAAGGAAGCAGCGAGCTCGGCAGTCTGGACGGCTCGAAACGTCGTGAACTTCATCGCAGGGGCTCTAGGCGGAGCGGGAGGCGCGGCCATCGGGGGCAGCACCGGCGCGGTCGTTGCTGCGAGCGCCGCGGGCGGAGCCGTGTCACTAGTTCAAGCGATAGCGGAGCGCGAACGCGTGCCGCATTTTTTGGACCGGCACTATCTCGCCTTCTCGCCTCGCGCCGAACCCTAGTTGTGCCGGCTCGTGCAAAGGGAAGCTGCACCACGCACGAGCGACCCCCGCTCGATTCTGGCTCGTGACCTGATCGATCGGGGACCCTTGCTGCTCGCCATCACGATCAGTCGACGCGGATTGCGGTCAGCTCAGCTGATCGGTGAAGCCCGAAGCGGCACCGAAGCCGTCCATTCTGACGGTTACCGGGGTGGGCGCAGGGAGCGTATCGGCGACGAAACCACCGTCGGCTGGGTGGTGGAACAGAGCCGCGCTCGCGTTCATGGTTGTGTACAGGTTGAAGAACCGCTCGAGTTCGGTGGTTCCGGGCTGCGCGCGGTCGAGGTTTCCGCGGGCAACATCCTCGACGGTGATGTCGTCGGGAAGGATCATTGGGTCGCTCATGAGCAGGCCGAGTTTCCTGGTGAGTGGATAGGTAATGCCCCACGCGGTCATGAAGCCCACACCGGAAGGCTGCGTGTACTCGTCGTCCTCGGCCTCGCCCTCCGGATGAGGTACGAGCGCGACCGGAGTGTCGCAGGTCAACAGCGAGCGGCGATCGAATTGCACCAGGGTCCACGGGCGCCCGGCGATGTAGGGAATCAGCGCGAGCACCGTCTGGCCGATCTGCTGGATGTGAGCCATCGCCGACATCTTGAGCGGCGGCTCGCCCGGCTGGGTCGCTTGTTCCCAAATTAGGGCAGCGGTGGCATCGTCGATGTCCTGACCGGCCCGCCCCTTCATGAGGCGCTTGAGGCCGTCCTTGCCGGCGACGGTGAGTTGAATCTGAACCACCTGCCGCATGACATGCTCCATGTTGCGCCGATGCTCGGGCCCGCGGATGGCCTGAACCGCGATGAAAGTAGCGAGCACCGCGCGGTCCTCGGTCGGCAGTGGCCAGGTGCCGGCTCCGATCTTTCGGAAGACTGCCGCGGCGTCGGTCTCCAGCTGGTTGAAGTCCTTCTCGAAGGTGTCAGCGCCTTCAGGGTGGCCGGGGACCGCGTAGAACCCGTTCTCGGCCGCCGTCTGACGGATGTGCCGGGTATAACGCCGCTCGCCCGGCAACCTCACAGTGACGATCTGCTCGTTCTGGGCGAACCCCCGGAGGTAGAACTGGGGCACATAGTGGTGTTTCTTCGCAGGCGTCTGGCCCATGTGCCGATTCTGGTCTGGCGGCAACGAGTCAGCGCTTCACCACGCCATCGTCGTGTGTAGGCATCGGCGCTCGACGTATTGGTAGCCGGCCCAATCTAGCCACGGGACGGGCCTGCTGCACCATCAGGTGACGGTGACCGCGCTTGACCGATCCGAGGTGCCCCTCTCGGGACGCCCGACGCCCGCCGCTTTCGGGCGGAGCCCGAAAGGGGATCTCGCTGCGGGACATCAAGTGTGATGCGCTGACGGACCGGCCACCGGGACCGGGACTTGCCAAAACGCACCTATCTTCCGATAAGCTCGCGCCATGCCACGCAGACGTGCGGGAGTGTTGCTCCCACTGGAGTTGAAGATCCTTGAGCACGGCATCGCCCTGCAAGGGGGCGGTGACCCGTTCTACGGATTCGGCATTGCCCGGGAACTCGCCGCAGAGGACGGCGGCCAGTTGACGTCGCATGGGACGCTCTACAAGGCGTTGAATCGGATGGCGGCCTCGGGGATGCTCGAGTCGACGTGGGAAGACCCGGCCATCGCCGAAGGCGAGGGCCGGCCACGTCGTCGTCTGTACCGGGTCACCGCCGATGGGATGCGTGTACTCAGCGCACAGCCACAGCCCGCGGCCGTTGCGACACCGGCTGCGGCGAGGGTGCGGCTGGCATGACCGCGCAACGCAGTCCACAATTCCGGAGTTCCGCCGGGTCGGTGCTTCGCTGGTGCGCGGTCTACACCAGGGGCCTTGAACCCGCAGTCGCCGCTGCCCGGCAGGATGAGATCGCCTCCGACCTTCATGAACATGCCGTCTGGGCGTCCAGCCAGGGCATGTCCGGGCGGCGACTGGCCTGGTCGGTGCGGGCGCGTGCGGTGCTCGGT
>JALYWB010000142.1 GCA_030852935.1 Actinomycetota bacterium
TACCCGCGCCGACCGCGGCGGCCTGGGCCCAGCCGGCGACCACGCCGGCCCTCGCAATCCGGGTGGCGACGACGAGCAGCAGGTTCGAGATCGCGACACCGGCGAGTGCCCAGGTCGCGCCCCATGCCACGTCGGGCATGGCCCAGGAACCCGATGCGACCGCGACCGCGAGACCGGCGACGCCGGCCCACAGGAGGATCAACCGTTCCGGTGAGCGCGAGCTGACCGCCACGGCGATGCTGCCGACGAGCGCCGCGGCGAGACCGCCGAGCCAGAAGCCGGTCGCCGCGCCCGGCTCGACCGCGAAGCCGAGCAGGAATGCCGCGAGCGAGGTGAGCCCGGCGGCCGCATACCCGGTGATGCGGATGCCACTGGCCCTGCGCGTCGCCGCGAGGAGCACCGCAACGACCGCGAAGGCGAGCCCGGTGTAGGCGGCGGCGTTCAGCGCGTCGCTGCCGAAGAGGCCGTTGGCGCGCACGATCCACACGTCGAGCAGCAGCAGCACCACGGCGACGGATGCCACTCCCTCCGCCGTGCCGGGAAGACGCCGTGCCCGCAGCAGCCAGGCGACGCCGAGTACGAGCACGCTGGCCACTGCGATGATGACCGACCGCACCTCGAGGCTGGCGACGAGGTAGGCCACGAAGAGGAAGACGATCGCCGTGATCGAGATGAGCACCACGCCGAGGGTGAGGAGCAGCACCTGCACTCCCGATCGGCGCGGACGCCCCGCGTCGCCAAGGGGCGCGGATGCTGCGGGCGGCGGCGTCTGCGCACGGGCCGCCGTCGCGGCATCCGTTCGCACGACCGCCGGCCTCGCTGCAGGCGCCGGTGCTGCGGCCGGTGTTGCCGGTCGCGCGGCCGCCGCCGGTGCTGCGGCCGGTGCCGACCGCCTCGACACTGCACCGGCCTGCGCCTCGCGCATGCGCGTGATGAGATGCTGCCGACGCTGCTCCTCCTCGAAGACCCGCGTGGAACTCGCGAGCAGTTCCGCGGCCGCGGCCACGCCGAGTTCGAGTCCGCACTCGATGCACCGGGTCGAGTAGAGGCGAGTGAAGCAGGCGGGGCAGAGCGTCGTGTCGACGAGTTGCGCCGGATCGGCGGGCCATCGGCGAAGGTCCCGCATCTCGGGGCGGGAGCGGCGGTCGGTCATGCGCACACTCTGCCACGCGTCGAGGGTTCGTCGAGTGCGATCATCCACAGTGCCGTGGCTGCGGCGGGGCACCGTCACCCCTGGCGCATCGGCGGCACCATCGGTGCAGTAGACTTTCGTGGGTCCATCCGTGCTTCCGCATGCTTCGGCGTGCCGCATGGATGTATCGGACGAGTTGAGTCAGCGACTCGGGGCGTAGCTCAGCTTGGTAGAGCGCCCGCTTTGGGAGCGGGAGGTCGCAGGTTCGAATCCTGTCGCCCCGACGAGTCGCCCGTGGCTCGACACGAACTTCCACACAACAGGAGATCTTCCACATGCCGACCACTTCGGTTGAGAAGCTGAGCCCGACCCGCGCCAAGCTCACCATCTCGGTGACGCCCGAGGAGCTGAAGCCCAGCATCGCCCACGCCTACGAGCACATCGCCGAGCAGATCAATGTGCCCGGCTTTCGTAAGGGCAAGGTGCCGCCGCCCATCATCGACCAGCGGGTCGGCAAGTCCGCCGTACTCGAGCACGCGGTGAACGAGGGTATGGACGGCTTCTACCGCGCAGCGGTCACCGAGCACGAACTGCGTCCCCTCGGCCGGCCCGAGGCCGACATCGTCGAGTGGCCGAATGAGAAGGACTTCTCAGGCGACCTGCTGCTGGCGATCGAGGTCGACGTGCGACCAGAGGTCGAGTTGCCCGAGTACGCGGGCCTCGAGCTCACGGTCGACTCCGTCGAGGTCGACGAAGCTGAGGTCGACGCCGAGCTCGAGCGCCTGCGCAGCCGCTTCGGCACACTCATCACGGTCGACCGCCCTGCCGCGACCGGTGACTTCGTGACCCTCGACCTCGTCGCCGTGATCGACGGCACCGAGGTCGACACCGCCACGGGCATCTCGTACGAGCTCGGCTCGGGTGAACTGCTCGAGGGCATCGACGAGGCACTCGATTCGCTGACGGCAGGCGAGACCACCACGTTCGCCTCGAAGCTCCTCGGCGGAGACCACGAGGGCGAGACGGCCGAGATCACGGTCACCGTGACCGCGGTGAAGGAACGCGAGCTTCCCGAGGCCGACGACGACTTCGCACAGATCGCGAGCGAGTTCGACACGCTCGACGAGCTCATCGAGAGCCTCAAGGAGCAGGTCGGCCGCAACAAGTCGTTCGGCCAAGGCAGCCAGGCCCGCGACCTCCTCGTCGAGCGCCTCCTCGAACTCGTCGACGTTCCGGTCGCCGACAGCGTCATCGAAGACGAGGTGCACCGCCACCTCGAGTCCGAGAGCCGCCTCGAAGACGACGAGCATCGCGCCGAGGTCACCGAGGCGAGCACCAAGGCCTTCAAGACCCAGATCGTGCTCGACGCGATCGCCGAGGCCGAGGGCGTGCAGGTCAGCCAGGACGAGCTGACCCAGTACCTCGTGCAGGGCGCAGCCCAGTACGGCATGGACCCCAACGAGTTCGTGCAGGTGCTCAGCCAGAACGGCCAGATCCCCGCCATGGTGGGCGAGGTCGCCCGCAACAAGGCACTCGCGATCGCGCTCGGCAAGGCCAAGGTGACGGATGCCGCAGGCAACTCCGTCGACCTCTCCGAGTTCACCGCCGTGCCAGACAGCGAAGCCGAGGCTGAGGCCGAGGTCGTCGACGAAGCCGACGAGATCGTCGAGGAGGCCGAGGCCGCCGAGAAGCCCGCACCGAAGAAGCGAGCGGCGAAGCAGTCAGCCGCGTCCGACGAGGCCGCGGAGAAGCCGGCACCGAAGAAGCGCGCCGCGAAGAAGGCCGATTCCGAGTAGCACTGACGTGCCGCGCTCGCGTGGCATGCCCTAACGAGGCCGGGCGGATTCCGCCCGGCCTCGTTGCGTACCGTCATCGGGGCGGGCTCGACATCGCGGCATCCGACGCCCGCATCCGCCTAGGGCGAACAGCCCGGTTCGCCGGTGTTGCACCGGATAGATTCGAGTGAACGCGACAACGGAAACGGAGCGACACATGGCCGAAGTGACACCCAGCCCCGGTGTTTTCGATCGACTGCTGAAGGACCGCATCATCTGGCTGGGTTCCGAGGTTCGTGACGAGAACGCCAACGAGATTGCGGCGAAACTGCTGCTGCTCGCTGCAGAAGACCCGAAGAAGGACATCTACCTCTACGTCAACTCGCCGGGCGGCTCGATCACGGCCGGCATGGCGATCTACGACACCATGCAGTTCGTGCCGAACGACATCGTCACCGTCGGCATCGGCATGGCGGCCTCGATGGGACAGCTCCTGCTCACCGCCGGCACCAAGGGCAAGCGCTACATCACGCCGAACGCGCGAGTGCTGCTGCACCAGCCGCACGGAGGCTTCGGCGGAACCGCGAGTGACATCCAGACCCAGGCGCAGCTCATCCTCGACATGAAGAAGCGGCTCGCCGAGATCACCGCGGCGCAGACCGGCAAGTCGGTTGAGCAGATCAACGCCGACGGCGATCGCGACCGTTGGTTCAACGCGCAGGAAGCGCTCGAGTACGGCTTCGTCGACGCCATCCGCGAATCGGCACTCGACGTGTCCGGCGGCGGCGGCACCGATCAGGCGTAGCAGCGAGAGAAGAGAGAACGAGCGAATGTCAGTACCTACTTCCGGTGGCCCCACCTTCGGCGGAGTCGCGAACAACGGCCTGCAGATGCCCAGCTCGCGCTACATCCTGCCGAGCTTCGAGGAGCGCACGGCGTATGGCTACAAGCGCCAAGACCCCTACGCCAAGCTCTTCGAGGACCGCATCATCTTCCTCGGCGTGCAGGTCGACGACGCGTCGGCCGACGACATCATGGCGCAGCTCCTCGTGCTGGAGTCGATGGATCCCGACCGCGACATCATCCTCTACATCAATTCGCCCGGCGGCTCGTTCACGGCCATGACGGCGATCTACGACACGATGCAGTACATCCGCCCCGAGATCCAGACGGTCGTGCTCGGCCAGGCCGCCTCGGCGGCCGCGGTGATCGCTGCGGCCGGCACCCCCGGCAAGCGTCTCGCGCTTCCGAACGCGCGCGTACTCATCCACCAGCCCGCGATGGGCGAGGCCGGCCACGGCCAGGCCTCCGACATCGAGATCCAGGCTGCCGAGATCATGCGCATGCGCTCGTGGCTCGAAGAGACGCTCTCGCGCCACTCGAACCGCACCCAGGAGCAGGTCAACGTCGACATCGACCGCGACAAGATCCTCTCTGCCGACGAGGCGCTCGAGTACGGCCTCATCGACCAGGTACTGTCGTCGCGCAAGACGCTGCCGGCCATCACGCGCTGACCTGCGCCTGAGGCCCGATGAGCATGGCGGATGTCTCGACGATCGTCGAGACATCAGCCGTGTACCGCGGTTCGCGGACCGCGAACCACGACTGACTGCCAATCCGGGCGCGTCATGATGCACGAGCCCGATCTCGGGCTAGGCTCGGAACAGACTCGTCGACAGGGAGGGTTCGATGGCACGCATCGGTGAGAGCGCCGACCTGCTGAAGTGCTCCTTCTGCGGGAAGAGCCAGAAGCAGGTCCAGCAGCTCATCGCGGGCCCTGGCGTCTACATCTGCGATGAGTGCGTCGAGCTCTGCAACGAGATCATCGAGGAGCGGCTGGCCGAAGCGGGCGAGACCGAGGCCGGCGAGTTCGAGCTGCCGAAGCCCAAAGAGATCTTCGGGTTCCTCGAGGAGTACGTCATCGGGCAGGATGCCGCGAAGAAGGCGCTCGCGGTCGCCGTGTACAACCACTACAAGCGCGTGCGCGCCCGCACCACGCTCACGTCGGCAGACCATGCTCGTGACGACGTCGAGATCGCGAAGTCGAACATCCTGCTGATCGGCCCCACCGGGTGCGGCAAGACATACCTCGCGCAGACACTGGCGAAGCAGCTCAACGTGCCCTTCGCCGTGGCCGACGCCACCGCGCTCACCGAGGCCGGCTACGTCGGCGAAGACGTCGAGAACATCCTCCTGAAGCTCATCCAGGCTGCCGATTACGATGTGAAGCGTGCCGAGACGGGCATCATCTACATCGATGAGATCGACAAGATCGCCCGCAAGGCCGAGAATCCTTCGATCACCCGAGACGTGTCGGGCGAGGGTGTGCAGCAGGCGCTGTTGAAGATCCTCGAGGGCACGGTCGCGTCAGTGCCACCGCAGGGCGGCCGTAAGCACCCGCATCAGGAGTTCATCCAGATCGACACGACCAACGTGTTGTTCATCGTGGCCGGCGCATTCGCCGGGCTCGAAGATATCATCTCGTCGCGGGCCGGCAAGCGGGGAATCGGTTTCGGTGCGCCGTTGCACTCGAAGCAGCACGAGGCCGAGCTCTTCAGCGAGGTGCTTCCCGAAGACCTCCACAAGTTCGGGCTCATCCCCGAATTCATCGGCCGCCTGCCGATCGTCGCCACCGTGACCCCGCTCGACCGCGACGCGCTGATGGAGATCCTCACCGTTCCGCGGAACGCCCTCGTTCGTCAGTACCAGCGCATGTTCGAGCTCGACGGCGTCGAACTGGACTTCGAAGAGCCTGCCCTCGAGGCGATCGCCGACCTCGCCGTACTCCGCCAGACCGGCGCCCGTGGCCTGCGAGCCATCCTCGAAGAGGTGCTCGGCCCGATCATGTTCGAGGTGCCTTCCACCACCGGCGTCGCGCGCGTCGTGGTCACGAAGGCCGCAGTACTTGACAATGCGGCGCCCACGATCGTGCCGCACAAGCCGCGACGCGCCGAGAAGTCGGCCTGACGGCCGGCGGTCACGTGACTGCGCGCGCCGACGGCCGACCGCGCTGGCCGGAGCGGTCAGGATCAGGCGAGGTCGTCGTCAGTCCGTGCGCCGAAGACGATCTCATCCCAACTCGGCATGGAGGCCCGGCCCTTCTTTGAACCGCGGGCGGCGCCAACCGGCCCGGTGGTCGACTTGCCACCCCAGAGCGTGCGCGCTCCACTGCCTGGCTTCTCATCGAAGCCGGGCTTGGCGGGGTCGGCCTTCGCCTCGGGCGCCGGAGCCGAAGTCTCGGCCACCGGCGCCGGCGTGAGCGGAAGCTCGGGTTGCTCCGACTCCACCGCTGCCTCTCGCTCACCGCGACGGCGACGGAGCGCCTCGAGCAGGTCTGCGGTCTCTCCGAGCGATTGTGCGGGCTCGTCCGCACGCTTGATCGCCGCACGCGTCACCGCGGGGCTCGAGGTGGTGGTGGTGATCCGTGCGTACGGCAGCGGCTCCAGGTGCGGGGCCGTGTCGTACTCGCCGTGGTCGGTCTCATCGAACGTGAACGCCCCGCTGTCGAACCGGGACTCCGGCGCGTCGGGGCCCACCGCACGCAGGCGGGGGATGAGACCGCCCTTCAACTCGCCCTGCTGTGACAGCGTCGTGGCCTCGGAGTTCAGCGGGTGCAGCGACTGGGTGCGCGGCTCGAAGCCCCACCGGGCGTCGTGGTCGATGGTGTCGGCGGTGAACTCGAGCTTGACGATCCAGCCTCGCTCGTCGTCCTTCCAGCTGGCCCACCGCTCGCCCTGCGCACCGAGCTTCGCGAGCCGGTCGCGGATGACTCCGCCGAACGTCGCCGGGTCGTCGGATGGTTCGGCGTCGGGCACCACGTGCACCGGCACAGCGAGCGCCGAGGTCACCACGTGCTCGCGCTCGGCGAGGACCGGCCCTTCGAAGCGACGGATGTAGTCGGCTGACGCGCCGGTCACCTGGGCGACCTCCTCGGCCGAGAGGCCCGAGCGGATCAGCGCCTGCACCTCGCGAGGCGAGGGTTTGGGAGCGCTGTTGCTCGCCTCGGGTTGCGCCTGGCGGATCCGTGACTGCAGTACTTCGTCGATCTCGATCCGGAAGCGTGCGCCATCGTCGGAAGCGGCGAGCAACGCGCCGTTCTCGACTCCGATTACCTTGAGTTCCTGCATCGCGACAAGCCCTTCCGTGCCTTCGTCTGCGCCCAAGGATGCCACGCCCGATGGTGTGCGGCCGGGAATAGCGCGGGCGCGCCGGAAGTTGTGCACGTAGCAGCCGACAAGGGCCGCAAAAAGTGGTTTGCTTACGCAACCGTTTTGATGCAGACTATGCCCGCCGAATCTTCGGCCTGAGGAAATGGATGGGAATGGCAACGGACTACGACGCACCGCGCAAGACCGAGGACGACTCCGAGTCGATCGAGGCCCTGAAAGAGCGCGTGCCCGACAAGATGTCGGGAGTGGTGGACGTCGACGACGCCGACAACCCCGGAGGCTTCGACCTGCCAGGAGCTGATCTCTCCGACGTCGAACTCGACGTCGTGGTGCTTCCGCCGCAGGCCGACGAGTTCACCTGTGTGAACTGCTTCCTTGTGAAGCACCGCTCGCAGATCGACCACGAGACCAAGCTCGGTCCGATCTGCCTGGAGTGCGCGTCCTAGACGTCGCCCTCTGCGCGCTCCGGCCGTCGTGATCCATTGATCGCGGCGGCCAGTTCCGTCGGTCGCCGGGTCGAGAGCAGCCAATACGGCGCAGGATCGGACGGATCGGTGATCGGCACCCTCACGACCGAGTGCACCCAGCCCCGGATCACGAGGTAGGCACGTGCATCGAGGCCGGTGCCTCGTTCCACCCGGGCCGCGGCATCGGCGGCCGGCACGGCCACGCCGGTGTGCGTGAGCGCGATCTGGGCTCGACCGGCTCGCAGCATTCCGTCATCCACTTCGATGACCGGCGCCGTCATCGTGAGCGAGCCGACCGCAGCAAGATAGAGGATGATGCCCGTCGCGATGCCGGCGGGCAACGACACGGGCGCGAGCACGAGAATGCTCGCGGGCACGAGCAGCAGGCTCGCGATGTAGATCCATGGCGTCGGCCACAGTTTCTCGCGGTAGTCGGGCATGGGTCTATTCGATCAGACTTCTGGTCTACCCTCGAACAGTGACCGATTCCGTCGATGTGCTGATCACGGCAGACCGCCTCCCGTCGTATGCCCACCCCGGCGACGCAGGCGCCGATCTGCACGCTGCCGAGTCCGTCGTGCTCGCGCCCGGCGCGCGTGCGACCGTGGGCACCGGAGTGGCCATCGCGCTGCCCGACGGCTACGTCGCTTTCGTCGTTCCGCGTTCCGGTCTCGCCTTCAAGCACGGCCTCACCATAGTGAACGCGCCCGGCACCGTCGACGCCGGCTACCGCGGTGAGATCAAGGTCGCGCTGCTGAACACCGACGCGACCGAAGCGTACGAGATCACGGCGGGCGACCGCATCGCGCAGCTCATCGTCATGCCGGTGAGCCGCGCGCGGTTCGTCGAGGTCGAACGACTTCCCGGGAGCATGCGTGGCGAGGGCGGATTCGGGTCGACGGGGTTCGGGGAGAACCAAGGAGTGAACGCGTGAGTGAAATCGAGAACGTCGACGAGACCCCCGTCGACCAGCCCAAGTCAGCACCCGACGACCGTGCCGTCGCCGGACCCTTCGACGAGTCTGAGGCGAACCCGGTGCGACCCTACGTCGACCTCGGCGGGGTCAAGGTGCTGCCACGAGATGGCCTGCACGTGCGCCTCGAGGTCGAGGAGGGCACGAAGCGAGTGGTGGCGATCGGCCTCGACTATGCCAAGTCCACGCTGCAGGTGCAGCCATTCGCGGCGCCGCGCACGAGCGGGCTGTGGCATGAGATCCGTGCGCAGATCGCCGAGCAGATCGCCCGCCAGGGCGGCACGACGACCGTGCGCGATGGCGCGTTCGGTCCAGAACTGCTCGCCCAGATTCCCGTCGCCGCCGGCGAGGGTCAGCAGGGGCACATGCGACTCGCCAGATTCATCGGAGTCGACGGACCGCGCTGGTTCCTCCGCGGCGTCATCGCGGGGGAAGCCGCTGTCGAGCCTGCGGCCGCGGCGCAGGTCGAAGACCTCTTCCGTTCGATCGTGGTCGTGCGGGGTTCGACGCCGATGCCGCCGCGCGACCTGATCCCGCTCCGGATGCCCGCGACGTCGACCGGCACCCCCACCACCGCCTGACGCCCGTGTCCGAATCCGACGCCCAGCCCCAGCATCGACCCGATGAGCGGTCGGATGCCGCGACCTCCCGAGATCTCGAGGCGGGCGAGTTCGCCCGTCAGTTCGCTGCCGCCGCGGAGAAGAGCGGTCTCGGTGCGATCGCACGCGACGAGCGGCTGAGCGGCAGGGACCTGCTCGGTGCGGTCGGCGGTGTGCGAGGCATCCTCGAGGCGCTCCTGCCCGGGCTCGTGTTCCTCGTGACGTACAGCGTGCTCACGAGCTTCGCCGGGTGGGCGACCGAGTCGGCGCTGATCCCCTCGCTCGCGGCATCCGTCGGCCTTGCGGTCGTGTTCACCGCGGTGCGCATCGCCACGAAGGGGCAGCCGACGCAGGCGATCGCTGGGCTCATCGGCGTGCTCGCGTCAGCGGCGCTCGCGCTCTGGACCGGAGATGCCCGTGACAATTACGTGCTCGGCTTCTTCACCAATGCCGCGTACGTGGTCGCGCTGCTCGTGTCCCTGCTGGTGCGCTGGCCGGCTCTCGGGCTCATCGTCGGCTTCCTCATGGGCGAGGGGCTCTCGTGGCGTCAGGACCGTCGCAAGTACCGGGCTGCGCAGTTCCTCACGCTCGTCTGGATCGGCTTGTTCGCGGCCCGGCTGCTGGTGCAGGTTCCCTTCTACCTCGTCGACAATGTCGAGGCCCTCGGGGCGACACGCCTGCTCATGGGCGTCCCCCTCTATGCGCTCGTACTCGTCTTCTCCTGGCTCGTCGTGCGCGCGGTCTACCCGTCGGCGGCCAGATCTCCGAAGTGATAGAGTTATCTCGACGTCGAGATAAATCCGTGCACCGTGCGGATGCAGGCGACGGGCTGATCGCTTAGGTAAGCCTTGCTGGATCAGTCGTCGGCCCGACGGACAAGATGGAGTGCCGCCAGCGTGTTGGCGCGGCATCCGTGAAGGAGAGGACATCGTGTCTGCAGTGAACAGTTTCGGGGCGAAGGACACGCTCCACGTCGGTGACAGGTCCTACGAGATCTTCCGGCTCGACACCGTGCCCGGGTACGAGAAGCTGCCGTACAGCCTGAAGGTGCTCCTCGAGAACCTGCTGCGCACCGAAGACGGAAAGAACGTCACGAAGGAACAGATCGAGACCCTCGGCTCCTGGGTGCCCAGCGCCGAACCCGACACCGAGATCCAGTTCACGCCGGCGCGCGTGATCATGCAGGACTTCACCGGCGTGCCCTGCATCGTCGACCTCGCCACGATGCGCGAGGCCGTGCTCGCCCTCGGTGGCGACCCCAACAAGATCAACCCGCTCGCACCGGCCGAGATGGTCATCGACCACTCGGTCATCGCCGACCTCTTCGGCACCGAGAACGCCCTCGAGCGCAACGTCGAGATCGAGTACGAGCGCAATGGCGAGCGGTACCAGTTCCTCCGCTGGGGCCAGACCGCGTTCGACGACTTCAAGGTCGTGCCGCCCGGCACCGGCATCGTGCACCAGGTGAACATCGAGCACCTCGCGAAGGTCACGTTCACACGCCAGGTCGATGGCGTATTGCGCGCATACCCCGACACCTGCGTCGGCACCGACTCGCACACCACCATGGTCAACGGCCTCGGCGTGCTCGGCTGGGGCGTCGGCGGCATCGAGGCAGAGGCGGCCATGCTCGGCCAGCCCGTGTCGATGCTCATTCCCAAGGTCGTCGGCTTCAAGCTCTCGGGTGAGATCCCGATGGGCGTCACGGCCACCGACGTCGTGCTCACGATCACCGACATGCTGCGCAAGCACGGCGTGGTCGGCAAGTTCGTCGAGTTCTACGGTTCGGGCGTGGCCTCTGTGCCGCTCGCCAATCGCGCGACCATCGGCAATATG
>JALYWB010000146.1 GCA_030852935.1 Actinomycetota bacterium
CCTCAGGGCACGGCCCGACGCTCGGTCGGGCACGCAGATGGGAATCCGGTGAATGGGCACAGCGCCGAGGTCTGCGAACCACTAGTTTTGACACCCAGAGGGAAGGACGGTCCGGATGACGGAACACAGGCGCAGGGTCATGCTGAAGCTGTCGGGGGAGGCCTTCGGTGGTGGCGCACTCGGGGTGAATCCCGACGTCGTGAGCGCGCTCGCGAAGGAGATCGCGGATGCCGCGGCCACCGTCGAGATCGCGATCGTCGTCGGCGGCGGCAACTTCTTCCGCGGCGCTGAGCTGTCGCAGCGCGGCATGGACCGTGGGCGGGCCGACTACATGGGCATGCTCGGTACGGTGATGAACTCCCTCGCCCTTCAGGACTTCCTCGAGCAGGCCGGTGCCGAGACGCGCGTGCAGTCGGCGATCTCGATGACGCAGGTCGCGGAGCCCTACATCCCGCGCCGCGCCGAGCGTCACCTCGAGAAGGGCAGGGTCGTGATCTTCGGTGCCGGCGCAGGGCTGCCGTACTTCTCGACCGACACCGTCGCGGCGCAACGCGCGCTCGAGATCGACGCCGACGTCGTGCTCGTGGCGAAGAACGGGGTCGACGGCGTCTATTCCGACGACCCTCGCACCAATCCCGACGCGCACAAGATCGACCGCATCAGCTACCAGGAGGCCCTCCAACGTGGGCTCAAGGTCGTCGACTCGACGGCGTTCAGCCTGTGCATGGACAACGGGATGCCGATGCAGGTCTTCGGCATGACCCCGAGCGGAAACGTCACGGCGGCGATCCTCGGCGCCGATCTCGGCACCATCGTGAGCAACGGCGTGCCCGCGCCCACTCGATAGACTGTCCCGAGGATCGAAACCAGAAGGAGCCCCCGTGATCGCGGATGTACTTTCCGATGCCACCGCACGCATGCACAAGGCCGTCGACGTCGCGAAAGACGATTTCGCGACGGTGCGCACGGGGCGGGCGAACCCCCAGCTCTTCCAGAAGATCCTGGTGAGCTACTACGGCACGCCGACGCCGCTCGCGCAGCTCGCGTCGCTGCAGAACCCCGAAGCGCGCACGCTCCTCGTGACGCCCTACGACAAGGGCGCGTTGAAGGACATCGAGCAGGCCATCCGCGACACGCCGAACCTCGGCGCCAATCCGTCGAACGACGGCAACATCATTCGCGTGACGCTCCCCGAGCTCACGGAAGATCGTCGCAAGGAGTTCGTCAAGATCGTGCGATCGAAGGCGGAGGACGCGAAGGTTTCGGTCCGCAACATCCGCCGCAAGGCCAAAGACGACCTCGATGCGCTCAAGGGTGAGGTCGGTGACGACGAGGTGTCGCGCGCTGAGAAGGAGCTCGAGCAGATCACGAAGTCCAACGTCGATGCGATCGACGATGCGCTGAAGCGCAAGGAAGCCGAACTCCTCGAGGTCTGAGGGAACACGATGTCGGGCGTCCCGGAGGAAGATCAATCGGACGTCGGGGGGCACGACCGGACCTCGCGTGATGAATTCCGCGCGCAGGTGCAGGCACGGAAGGCCGACCTCGAGCGTCAGTTCGAGGTGTCGAAGGCGCAATTCGACCAGGCGCAGGAGAAGATCAAGGCCCGAACCGGGCGCAACCTGATCCTCGCGATCCTGATCGGCCTCGCACTGGGCGGCGCGGTGCTGCTCAGCCTCCTCGTGATCAAAGAGCTGTTCATGCTCTTCGCAGTCGCGATCGCCGGGTTCGCGAGCTACGAACTGGCCCAGGCCCTGAGGAAGGGCGGCTACCTCGTTCCGCGCATCCCGAGCGTCGTCGTGGCGGTTGCCGCGGTTCCGGTCGCGTACTACGGCGGCGCTGGCGGACAGCTGCTCGCGGTGCTCGGCGGTACGTTGATCGTGAGCATCTGGCGGCTTGCGGAGCAGGCCATGCCCGACCACCGGCGCTCCGGTGGGGCGCTCGCGCGCGACCTCGCCGCCGTGGCGTTCGTGCAGGGTTATGTGACCTTCCTCGCGACGTTCGCCGTCGTCCTCACCGCAGCAGAGGGCGGGCAATGGTGGACGCTCGCGTTCATCGTCACGGCCGTGGCCGCCGACACTGGCGCCTACGCGTTCGGGTTGATGTTCGGCAAGCACCCGATGGCGCCGGTGATCAGTCCGAAGAAGACCTGGGAGGGCTTCGCCGGGGGAGCAGCGGCGAGCCTCCTCGCCGGCGTGCTCCTCGCAACGCTCATGCTCGGCAACACCTGGTGGTTCGGCCTGATCTTCGGCGCCGTGATCTTCCTGACCGCGACGCTCGGCGATCTCGTCGAGTCGCTGATCAAGCGCGACCTCGGCATCAAGGACATGAGTTCGTGGATCCCCGGCCACGGCGGATTCCTCGATCGGCTCGACTCGATCCTGCCGTCGGCGGCAGTCGCCTTCCTCGCCTTCCGGATCTTCGGTTGAGCGTCCGCGATAATGGTCCGGTGGACTCGACCTTCCCCCGCGCTCGCAAGCCTCAACTGGGATACAACACCGCCCAGGTCGAGGAGTTCCTTCAAGTGGCCCGTCGTGCCTACGACGGTACGGCGAGACCGGGCGACCCGCCACTCACGTCAGAGCGGATTCGGTTGACCGCGTTCGCAATGCAGAAGGGCGGGTACTCGACGGCGCATGTCGATGCGGCGCTCGAACGCCTTGAAGATGCGTTCGCGGCCGAGGAACGGCAGGTGGCCGCGCGGCTGCATGGGAGCGAAGCGTGGCTCAGCGAGGCCCGCACGACCGCGCAAGTGGTCTCCAACCGCCTCGCGCGTCCCGAGGGACTGCGCTTCGACCGGGTCAGCCCGCTGGCCCTCGGGTACCGGGTGCGCGATGTCGACCGGTTCGCCGACAAGCTGACCCGCTACTTCCGCGATGGTTGGCCGATCTCGATCGATGACGTGCGTACCGTCGTGTTCACGACGCAGCGAGGCGGGTACCGGGAGTCGCAGGTCGACCTCGTGCTCGACGCGGTCGTCGACGTCATGCTCGCGGTCCGCTGAGCGCGGCGTCCACCATGTCTCAGCGGCTCCGATACACTCGACGAATTGTGGGCAGGCATGCGGTCGCGGGTGATGCAGCCGGCTCGACGCGCCCGCCCTCGGCGTCGTCGGGTCCGAGCTCCTCGACGCGGCATCCGGCGACGTCCCAGAGTCGTAGGCCCGGTCGTGTCAAGCAGGCGGCCACGGTGGTGTTCGCGTTCGTCGCCTCGGTCGGCTTCGTCGGGGTGAACCTCGTCGATCCGTTCGCAGGGGCGACGGCGTCATCGACCTTCTCGGCCCAGCGCGACCGATTCGACGGGGCCGAAGTGCAGGCCGTCGATGTCGACGGCGAGTACACGATCAGCGTCTCGAAAGAGGGCTACGTGGTGGAGAAGAAGCCAGAGATCACGCTTGCGCCCGCGTCGACCGGCAGTGGGTGGGCCCCACCGGCGATCACCCCCGACCCAGGTTCCGCGCAGGCCTACGCGGCCGGCGCCGTGGCGGCGCGCGGCTGGGGCTCGGGGGAGTTCGACTGCCTTGTCGCGCTGTGGAGCAAGGAGTCGGGGTGGCGCGTGAACGCGTACAACGCGTCGAGCGGCGCCTACGGCATCCCGCAGTCACTGCCGGGGTCGAAGATGGCGACCGCGGGTGCCGACTGGGAGACGAACGCCGCGACCCAGATCGAATGGGGTCTCGGCTACATCCAGGGCAGGTACGACTCGCCCTGCGGGGCGTGGGCACATTCACAGGACGTCGGCTGGTACTGAGACCTCCGGGCGTGCGGCCTCGTCATCGGATGCCGCGGCGACCGTACACTGGAAACATGGCGCGCACGAACCGATCACGGAGTCGAGCGGCACGTGCGCGAGAGCCGCATCCCGAGCTCGACGTCGAGCGGATGACCAGCGGATGGCGCCGCACCGAGGTCCGCGGTGGCCGCGAGTGGAACGTGCAGCCGGTGTCCGAGGCGCAGGCCGTGAAGTCGTACCTGTGCCCGGCATGCGGCCTCGACGTTGCGCCGGGTGTGGCGCACCTCGTCGTCTGGCGCGCCGACGGTGTGCTGGGCGATGCCGCAGATCTCGCCGCTCGGCGACACTGGCACACGCACTGTTGGAGGATCGGCAACCCGTGAACGACGAGACAGGCACGGTCGAGATCCGCGCCGGCATCGAATTGCCCGCCGTCCGTGAGGAGATCGAGTTGCACACGGTCGATGGGCTGACACTCGTCGGCGAGCTCGCGACCCCCGTCGACCGGCCCCCGGTCGCGACGCTCGTGACGCTGCATCCGCTTCCTACTGCCGGCGGCTTCATGGACTCCCACATCCTCCGCAAGGCCGCAGCCCGACTGCCGGCCCTTGCCGACCTCGCCGTGCTGCGGTTCAACACGCGTGGCACGACTTCGCCGCGCGGCACCAGTGAGGGCTCGTTCGGCGAGGGCATCTCAGAGCGAGCGGATGTCGCGGCGGCGATGGCCTTCGTCGAGCAGCGCGGTCTCCCGAATCCGTGGCTGGTGGGCTGGTCATTCGGCACCGAGCTCGCCTTGAAGTACGGACTCGAACACGGCATCGCCGGAGCCGTACTCCTCTCGCCGCCGCTGCACCGTACGAGCGAAGAGGAACTCGCGCGGTGGAACGCCTCGCACGCACCGATCGTCGCCGTCATTCCCGAGCACGACGATTTCCTGAAGCCCGAGGCGGCCGCCGAGCGGTTCGCGGTGCTTCCCAGATTGCGGCGCGTGGACGTGGCCGGTGGCAAGCACCTCTGGGTGGGCGAGGCGCAGACCCGGCGGGTGCTCGAGGAGATCGTCGCGGCCGTGAACCCGTCGGCGCTGCCCCTGCCGACGACCTGGCCCGCGGCATCCGGTTAGGCGCTCACTCCCACGCGTACCCGTCGGGATCGACCAAGGAACCGATGTTCCCACCGATGATGAGCCGATGCGATCCCGATCCCTCGGGCGACAGGCCGACGGTCTTCGCGAGCGCATCGCGCCGATTGAGCGTGAGCGAAACGGGGCCGGAGTCGAACTCGACGTACTTGCGTCCATAGCTCTTCGTCGCGGGAAAGCCCCGCTCGGTGTAGAACTGCCTGCTCGCTGCGACGTCCGCGACACCCAACTGCAACACGAGCTCATCGATCTCCCTGCTGCCCGGGCCCGTGTTCTTCTTCGACGAGGAGGCGAAGGTCACGACGGTGCCGTCGGGTGCGTGCACCGCTCCGCCGTAGCCCCACATCGACTTCGTCGGTGGCTTCAGCGACGTGGCGCCGGCGTCGAGGGCGCTGGCGATGAACGTATCGACTGTGGCCGGCTGGGCCACGACGAGTCCGAGGATGAATCCCCGAAAGCCATCGGTCGGCGCCTGGGAGACCTGCGCCCGCACCCGGGTATTGATGCCCAGCGCTTCGGCGTAGAAGCCGCCGAAGGTGGATTCGGTGGTCTCGATGGTGATGTGCTCGATGGAAGCCATGATCGACCCATGGTACGTGCGCACCGGTGACGCCCGTCAAGGCCCCGGGCGGAGGAGGACCAGTGGCTCAGAGTTCGTTCTGCCGTGGAATGACGACCTGCTTGATGATGAGCAGGATCGACGCCGCCACCGGGATCGCAATGAGGGCACCGAGGATGCCGAGGAGCGAGCCGCCGGCCAGCGCAGCGATGACGACGAGCGCACCCGGCACCTTCACCGCGCGATTCATGATGCGCGGGCTCAGCAGGTATGCCTCGACCTGCATGTAGATGAGGTAGTAGATGGCGGCGACCAGTGCCGTGAGGAGTGACCCGAGCCCGGGGATGAGGCACACGAGCACGATGATGATCGAACCGGTCAGCGTGCCCACGAGCGGGACGAGCGAGAACAGGAATGCGAGGAACGCCAGTACCGCGGGGAACGGTGCCTGGA
Organism: Actinomycetota bacterium; assembly: GCA_030852935.1. Lineage (GTDB taxonomy): Bacteria > Actinomycetota > Actinomycetes > Actinomycetales > Microbacteriaceae > Agromyces. The sequence continues at coordinate 5,883 of JALYWB010000146.1, forward strand.
TGATCGAAAGGAAGATGAAGCTCGCCACGCCGTTGATGGCCGCGAGGCCTGCCTGCCCGAGCACGTAGCGGCCGACGGACTGGGTGATCTGCTCGGTCAGGTCGGCGAACCTCGCACGCTTCGACGCCGGAACGAGCTGATAGGTCGCGCGCTTCATGGTGTTCAACGACGCCGCGAAATACAGCGTGAGGATGAACACGATGACGACGGCGAACACGCCGGTGCCGATCGCAATCGCGACCTGGAGCACGCCGCCCGCGAGCTCGCTCAGGCGGTCGGGGTTCGTGAAGAAGTCGGTGAGGCCCGTCGAGACCTGCACGCTGATCTCCTGCACCTGGAACTGCGGGAACTGCTCTTCGAGCGACTCGAGCCACTCCTGCGAGCTCATGCGTGCGACGATGCGCGGGATCTCGTCGACCAATTGGCTCACCTGGTCGACGATGATCGGCACGACGGCCAGCACGAGCGCCGCAACGAGCAGGCCGACGCCGGTCATGACGATGATGATCGCGGCCCAACGCGGCAGCGTTCTGCGCTCGAGCCAGCTGATCGCCGGATCGAGGCCGAGTGCAAGGAAGAGTGCCGCCCCGATGTACGCGATGATCGTCGAGAGGGTCGCGATCGAGGTGAGGATGAGCAGGCCGACACCGACGCCGAGCGTTCCGACGAGCGCGACACGGAACGCGTTCTGAATCTTCATGGCCGATGCGGCCGCTCGGCCTAGCGGCGGCTCTGCTCGGCCACCTGCTCGGCCTGCGTGAGGACACCGCGCAGGCTCTCGAAGTAGCCCGCGACCGCGTCACGCTCGATCTTGATCTGCGAGAGTCGATCTTCGGCGTCTGCGACGAGGGCGCGGGTGCGCTCCTCGGCGTCGGCGATGAGCTTACGCGCCTGGTCGTGCGCCGCTGCGATGCGGTCGCGCGCCTCCTCGTCGGCCTTGTCGCGGACGACGGCGATCTCGCTGCGCACCTGCGTGTCGAGCCGGTCTGCCTCGGCGCGGCTCTCAGCGGTGCGGGCGATCGCATCGGCCAGCTCTGCGTTGGCGTCGTCGAGGAATTTCTGGGTCTGCGCGACCGCCTCCTGGTGCGCCGTCAGCAGCTCCTGTTCGGCCTCGTCGCGCTTCGTCGTGAGCTCGGCCTCGAGGTCGAGGTGGGCCTTCTCGATCTCGCGTCGCATGCGGTTGACCTCGTGCGTGGTCTTCTTGCGCATCGCGGTGAGCTGGTTGTCGAGGTCGATACGCGCCTGCTCGGATTCGGCATCGAAGTCGGCACGCGCCTGCTCCTGCTCGAGATCGAGGTCGGCTCGCATCTGATCGAGGTCAGCGGCGTGCTTGGCGCGGATCCGCTCGAGCTCGTGCTGGAGCTTCAGGCGAGCGGCCTCGGTTTCGCGTTCACGGTCGACCTTCGCCTGTTCCTGCTGCTGGGCGAGCTCGGCACGAGCGGCCTCGAGCTCGTGATCGAGGTCGGTTCGCGCCTGCTCGAGCTCGTGCACGAGCGCGGCCCGCTGCTCGGCGATCTCGGCGTCGATCGCCGCGTTCGCCTCGGCTGAGCGACGTTCGAGGTCGAGCCTCGACTGCTCGGTCTCAGCGGCCAGGTCGATGCGGGCCTGCTCGGTCTCCTTCGCGAGGTCGGCGCGTGCACGGTCGAGCTCGATCGCGACCTCTGCGCGGGTCTGCTCGGTCTCCTGCGTGAGACCGGCGGCCGTGGCGCGCGCTTCGGCGGCCTCGGCGTTCGCTGCCACGAGGATCTCGGATGCCTTGCGCTCGGCTGCGGCCAGGGTCGCAGTGGACTCCCGCTTGGCGCTCGAGCGCACCTCGGCGGCTTCGGTCGCGGCCGCACCACGGATCGCGGCGGCATCGCGCGCGGCGTCCTGGCGGAGCTGCTCGCTCGTCTCGTGCGCACGGGAGACCATGTCGTCGGCTTCGCCGCGCGCGTTCTCGAGCACCCTGTTGGCCTGGGCCCGAGCTTCGGTGAGCGTGCGCTCGGCCAGTTCATGCGCGTCGGACCGCATGAGGTGTGCTTCGTCTTCGGCGGCCCGACGGAGCTTCTCGGCATCGATATCCGCCTGGGCGATCAGCCGCGTGGATTGCTCTTCTGCCACACGGAGGGTGTTCTCGAGCTTGGTTCCGAGGCCTGAGAACGTCGGACTGCCGACCTCCTCGAGTTCGGCAGTCAGCTCCTCGATGCGCGCGTGGAGCCGCTTCGTCTCCTTGGCCTGCTCGGCGAGTTGGGTGTTCGCGTTGATGATGTCGCGACGGAGCCCGTTGATGCTCTTGTCGACCTCATCCTTGTCGTATCCGCGGAACACCTGCGTGAACTCGGTCTCTTCGACGGCCAATTCTTCCTCCGGGCTCGGTCCGCGTTCGTGGGGGCGCATGCGGGATGTGTCGATTGTACGGGCAGGAGCCATCCGGCGTGGACGACTTCACACAGCCACCCGTTAGGAGACTCCCAGATACCGCCGGTAGTGTGGAATGTCTTTGATTCGAGCCGCTGGATGCGGCACCGGAGGTTTGTTCGTGCGCTTCGCCCTCGCCATCGTGGCATTCGTCGCCGCGGCCGTGTTGATCGGGTTCGGCATCGCCCAACGCACCGTGTACCTCGACCCCGACCGTGTTTCGCTCTCGGCACAGGTGGAGGGTCAGGCGGCCTATACGGTCGTCGAGCCCGATGCACTCGGCGCCAATCCCGGAAAGCAGACGCTCACCGTCTCGGGCTCCGACACGGTGTTCATGGCCTACGGCCGTACCTCCGATGTCGAGGCCTGGTTGGGCACGTCTCCCTACGTCGCCATCGGGTACGACGCCGAGACGGAGGAGTTCACGAGCGAGGTCGTGGTGACCGAGCCGGTCGATGATGACAACTCGACGGCGGATGCAACCCCGACACCGAGCCCGACTCCGCCCGCGGCGGAGGGCGATCCGTCCACGGCCGTGGATCCGGCAGCTTCGCCGGTCGGGTCCGACCTGTGGCTCGACGAGTTCACCGGCGAGCGCTCGGTGACGACGACGATCGACGTGCCCGAAGGCATCTCCGTGCTGCTCGCGAGCGACGGCACCGCGCCGGCGCCCTCCGATGTCGAGGTGTCGTGGCCCCTCGACAACGCGACGCCGTGGGCCGGGCCACTGATCGTCGGCGGTGCGCTGGTGTTCGTGGTCGGCCTGCTCCTTCTGCTCTCCGGGTTCCGGCACCACCGCCGCTCGCGTGGCCCGCGTCGCAACCTGCCGAGCGCACCCAAGCCGCGATCGATCCGTCGCAGCCAGATCACTCGCGGCGGCCGCCGGGCAATCGGCAGTGCGAAGCGAGTCGTCGTCGTTCCCCTCCTGCTGGTGCCGGCTCTCGCGCTCACCGCCTGCTCGGCCGACTACTGGCCCCGTTTCGATCAGGCCCCCCAGACGACGCCACTCGCGACGGTCACGCCCGCGCCGACGGATCAGCCCGAGGTCGACGAAGAGGAGATGGAGCCGGCCGTGACGGTGCCCCAGATGGAGCGCATCATGCGCCGGGTCGCGGTGTTCACGAACGAGGCCGACACCGCCCTCGACGCGACCGCGATCGAGGAACGGTTCGATGGACCCGCTCTCGCGGCCCGTCAAGCGAGCTACAAGATCCGCACGACACTGCCCGACCAGCCGGCACCGGTCGCCATCCCCGCATCACCCTTGACGCTCACCCTTCCGCAGCAGGTGGACGGCTGGCCGACCAGTGGTCGCACCGTGCTCACGATCGCGAAGAACTCCGATGATCCGACGATCGCCCCGACCGCGCTCGTGCTCCAGCAGGCGACGCCCCGCGACAACTACCAGATCGTGTACGCGATGTCGCTCGCGCCAGATGCCGACGTGCCCGAAGTGGCGCCGGCGTCCATCGGCGCACCGCTCATCTCACCCGAGTTCAAGGGACTCGTGCTTCCGCCGGGACAGGTCGCGGCCGCGTATGCCGACGTGCTGCTCAAGGGGGATGCATCGGAGTTCGCCACGCTCTTCGACCCGGAGGGCGATGTCCTGCGCGAGCAGCTCGGCGTCACGGGCCAACAGGTGATCAATGACGCGTTGCCGCCGACCGCGGATGCGACGTTCACCAATGCCGTCGGCGCCAGTCCCACCGTGGCACTGGCCACGAATGACTCCGGCGCCCTGGTGACCGTCTCGATCGAGCAGACCGAGAAGGTGACGCCGAACGACGGTGGCACGATCGGCTTCGAGGCGGGCGCCCCTGGCGCAGCGCTCTCGGGCTTCACCGAGAAGAGCGCGAAGGGCGTGCAGCGCGTGATCGGCGTGCAACTGCTGTTCTATGTGCCGGGCGTCGGCACAGACGAACAGATCCGGCTCCTCGGCTGGTCCGAGAGCCTCATCGGAGCATCGGAGGTACCATGACCGACCCCACCCCGCCCGGCGGCCTGCGCGGCGCAGTCGACCTTTCTGCACTGGTGCAGCGCCCGCAGCACGAGCAGCAGTCGCAGCAACCGGCAGGGGGCGACCGCATCGTCTTCCAGACCGATGACGCCGCCTTCGGCACGACGCTCGAGCTCTCGCGCACCGTTCCTGTCGTCGTCGTGCTCTGGGCATCGTGGAGCGAGCAGTCGGCGGAGCTCGTGGCCACCCTCGATCGCCTCGTGCGTGCCCGGGATGGTCGTCTCGTGCTCGCCGTGGCCGACGCCGACCGCAGCCCCCAGCTCGTCCAGGCGTTCCAGGCGCAGTCCATTCCCACCGTCGTCGCCGTCGTCGCCGGCCAGCCCGTGCCGCTCTTCGCGGGCGCGCAACCCGACGAGGTGATCGCGCAGGTGTTCGACCAGTTGCTCGAACTCGGCGCACAGCACGGCGTCACCGGCCGGGTGGAGGAGGGCACTGCCGAGGCCGGCGACGCCGCCGACGCGCCTGCCGAGCCGGTTGAGGAACCACTGCCACCGCTGCACCAAGAGGCCTACGACGCGATCGAACGCGGCGATTTCGAGGCCGCGGCATCGGCCTATCGCACCGCGATCGCGCAGGACCCGCGTGACTCCCTCGCCGTGGCGGGCCTCGCACAGGCCAACCTGTTGTGGCGCCTGCAGGGCAAGAGCCTCGACGCGATCCGTGGTGCAGCGGCATCCGCCCCCGACGATCTCGAGACCCAGCTCGACGTGGCCGACCTCGACCTGTCCGGTGGCCACGTCGACGACGCCTTCGATCGGCTGCTCACGCTCTTCCCGAAGCTCGACGTCGACGGGAAGAAGCGCGTGCGCGAGCGCCTCGTCGAGTACTTCGAGGTCGTAGGAACCGACGAGCCGCGCGTGATCGCCGCCCGCCGCCGCCTCACGAACCTGCTGTACTGACGCATGTACGCGGGTTGAGGAGCGAGCGAAGCGAGCGTCTCGAAACCGGATGCCGGACGAGTAGGTTTCGAGACGGCGCTGCGCCGCCTCCTCAACCGGCGATCACGCGTCCTGGGCGAACCACACTGCGCCGAGCGGCGGCAGCGTGAAGACGCCGGACGCGGGTCGACCGGCCCATGACGCCTCGGTGACGTCGACCCCGCCGAGATTGCCGACGCCCGAGCCACCGAATTCCGCGGCATCCGAATTCAGCACCTCGCGCCATCGCCCGGCAGTGGGCAGTCCGAGCCGGAAGCCCTCATGCGGCGTACCCGAGAAGTTCACGATGCAGAGCAGCGGCCGGCGCTCGCGGTCGTAGCGCAGGAACGCGATCACGTTCGCAGCGGCCGCACCGCCCTCGACCCACTCGAACCCGGCCGCATCGTCGTCGAGCTGCCACAGGGCGGGAGTGGCGCGGTAGATGCGGTTGAGCGCCCCGACGAACTCGGCCAGCCGCCGGTGCGACGGCTGGTCGAGGATCCACCAGTCGAGGCCGCGTTCCTCGCTCCACTCGCTGAGCTGCCCGAACTCCTGTCCCATGAACAGCAGCTGCTTGCCAGGGTGCGCCCACATGTACGCCAGGTAGGCGCGCACGTTCGCGAGCTGCTGCCAGTGGTCGCCCGGCATCTTGCGGATCAGTGACCCCTTGCCGTGCACCACCTCGTCGTGGCTGATGGGCAGCACGAAGTGCTCGCTGAACGCGTAGAGGAACGAGAAGGTCAGGTCGTGGTGGTGGTGGGCGCGATACATCGGGTCTTTCGCGACGTACTGCAGCGTGTCGTGCATCCAGCCCATGTTCCACTTGAAGCCGAACCCGAGGCCGCCGCCCGAGGTGGGTGCGGTGACGCCGGGCCAGCTCGTGGACTCCTCGGCGATCATCACGACCCCTGGATTGCGCTTGTACGCCGTCGCGGTCGCCTCCTGGAGGAAGCCGATCGCCTCGAGATGCTCACGTCCGCCGTGGATGTTGGGAAGCCACTGCCCCTCCTCGCGCGAGTAGTCGAGGTAGAGCATGGAGGCCACTGCGTCGACCCGCAGCCCGTCGATGTGCATCTCCTCGAGCCAGAACAGCGCATTCGCGACGAGGAAGTTGCGCACGCGCGGGTTGCCGTAATCGAAGACGTAGGTGCCCCAGTCGAGCTGTTCGCCGCGGCGCGGATCGGGGTGCTCGTAGAGCGCTTCGCCATCGAAGCGGGCGAGCGCCCAGTCGTCTTTCGGGAAGTGCCCTGGCACCCAGTCCATGATCACGCCGATGCCGGCGCGATGCAGCCGGTCGATGAGGTACTTGAGGTCGTCGGGGGAGCCGAACCGGCTGGTCACGGCGTAGTAGCCGGTCACCTGATAGCCCCAGGAGCCGCCGAACGGATGCTCCGCCAGCGGCATGAACTCCACATGCGTGTAACCCAGCCACTCGAGGTACTCGATGAGCTCGTCGGCCACGTCGCGGTACCCACGACCCGGGCGCCACGAGCCCAGGTGGAGCTCGTAGATGCTCATCGGCAGTTCGTGCGCGTTCGTCGCGGCTCGTCGCGACATCCACTCGTCGTCGGCCCAGACGTGCGAGCTCACGTTCACGACCGAGGCGGTGGCCGGTGCGAGCTCGGCCTGCCGGGCCATCGGGTCGGACTTCATGACCCAGTCGCCCGAGCCGGTGAGCAGCTCGAACTTGTAGATGGTGCCGGGTTCGAGGTCGGGCACGAACAGCTCCCAGACGCCGCTCGCCCCCATGCTGCGCATGGCGTGGCTCGCGCCGTCCCACCGGTTGAAGTCGCCGACGACACGAACGGCACGCGCTCGCGGAGCCCACACCGTGAAGGATGTCCCGCGCACACCGCCTCGCGCACCCCACTGCTCGCGGTGATGCGCGCCGAGCACGCGCCACAGTTCTTCGTGCCGGCCCTCACCGATGAGGTGGAGGTCGAGCTCGCCGATGGTGGGCGCGAACCGATACGGGTCGTCGGCGATCCACTCGTCGTCGCCGTAGCGCGCGCGGAGGCGGTAGGCATCGGGGCCGAATGCGCCCGACCCTGCCCAGATGCCGTGCCCGATGTGCGTGAGCGGCACGACGGCGCCGTGCTCCATCAACGCCTCGACACCGTCGGCGAGCGGGCGACGTGCGCGGATCACGGTATGCACGGCCAAGGGCGTCGTCCCGCCGGGCACCTCGAAGCCGTGCTGGCCGAGCACCGAATGCGGGTCGGAGTGGCGACCTGATGCGACATCGGCGAGCACCTCGTCGGCGACGGCCGGGCCGGTGTGCGGCAGCTGCGGCGGCATCCGCTCAGGTTTCGGTGTATCAGGCATCGGTGTATCAGGCATCGGTGCCTCGCACGACGTGCAGGATGTGCGCGGGCCGCGTGAACGCGTCGAGCCGCACGTAGTTGCTGTCGCCCCAGGTCCACCTGTCTCCGGTCACCAGGTCGTCGACCTCGAAGCGGATGCCGGGGGTGAGGCCGATCGCGGCGAGGTCGAGGTGCACGGTGGTCTCCCTCACGGAGTGCGGATCGACGTTCGCGACGACGATGACCGTGTCGTCGACGCCGGTGGCGGTGAATCGGCGGTCGAGGTGCTTCGAGTACACGAGCACCGCGTCGTCTTCACTGGCATGGAACCGGATGTTGCGGAGTTGGCCGAGTGCCGGATGCGCCGAGCGGATGCCGTTGAGGATGCCGAGGTACAGCGCGAGCGAACGTCCCTCGCGCTCGGCGCCCGCGAAGTCGCGCGGCTTGTACTCGTACTTCTCGTTGTCGATGGCCTCCTCTGCACCGGGACGTGCGACCGACTCGAAGAGCTCGAAACCCGAGTACACGCCCCAGAGCGGTGCCGCCGTGGCCGCGATCGTCGCCCGCACCGTGAACGCGGCCGGGCCGCCGAACTGCAGGTACTCGGTGAGGATGTCGGGGGTGTTCACGAACAGGTTCGGCCGCATGAAGTCGGCCGTCTCCTTGGACACCTGGGTGAGGAACTCCTCGAGTTCGCCCTTCGTGTTCCGCCACGTGAAGTACGAGTACGACTGCTGGAATCCGACCATCGCGAGCGCCTGCATCATCGCCGGCCGAGTGAACGCCTCGGCGAGGAAGACCACGTCGGGGTCGTCGGCATTCACGGCCGCGATGAGGCGCTCCCAGAACTGCAGGGGCTTCGTGTGCGGATTGTCGACGCGGAAGATCTTCACGCCCTGCTTCATCCAGTGCCGAATGATGCGCAGCACCTCGTCGAAGATGCCCTCTGGATCGTCGTCGAAGTTCACCGGGTAGATGTCCTGGTACTTCTTCGGCGGGTTCTCCGCGAAGCGGATCGTGCCGTCGGGCAGCTGTGTGAACCACTCGGGATGCTGCGTCACCCACGGGTGATCGGGAGAGGCCTGCAGGGCGAGGTCGAGGGCGACCTCGATTCCCAGCGCGTGTGCGCGCCGCACGAACGCACGGAAATCGGCGAGCGTGCCGAGGTCGGGATGGATCGTGTCGTGACCGCCTGCCGTGCCGTCGGCGAGCGGCCCGCCGATCGCCCACGGCGATCCGGGGTCGTTCGGCCCGGGGTTCAGCGTGTTGTTGGGCCCTTTGCGGTTGGTGATGCCGATCGGGTGGATGGGCGGAAGATAGACCACGTCGAAGCCCATCGCCGCGACGCCGTCGAGGCGCTTCGCGGCCGAGCGGAAGGTGCCGCTCTTCCAGCCCCCGTCCTTCAGCTTGCGCGCACCCTCGGAGCGGGGGAAGAACTCGTACCAGGCACCCACGCCCGCGCGGGTGCGCTCGACGAGGATCTCGTGTTCTGGCGAGTCGGTCGTGAGCAGGGCGAGCGGACGCACGTCGAACTCGGCGAGGGCAGGGTCGTCGATGAGCGCCCGGCGTTCGTGGGCTGCTTCGCTCGCTCGGCCCGTCGAAGCGAGCTCGCCTCGCAAGCCTGCCGCGACCCGCGCAAGCCGCTTCCGTACCCCGACCGGGCGGTGCTTCTCGGCGATCGCGCGATCGAGCAGCCGCGCGCCGATCTCGAACATCAGCTCGACGTCCACGCTGGCGTCGACCTTGAGCGCCGCGTCGTGCCGCCAGGTGGCGATCTCGTCGTCGAATCCCGTCACATGCCAGTGCCAGACGCCCTGCGCGTCGAGCAGGACGTTCGACTCCCATCGATCGGTGCCGGGCGCGAGCGGCGACATCCGTTCGCGTCGCACTTCACCCGAGGGGCTCGTGAGCACGAGCATCGCACCGACCTGATCGTGACCCTCGCGGAAGACCGTCGCACCGAACGGGACGACCTCGCCCACGTACGCCTTCGGCCGCCATCGGCCGTCGGGCAGGGCGGGCGTGATGCCCGTCACCGGGATCCGGCCGGCCAGCACTCGGTGGGTCGTCACGTTCCGACCGTAGCGCGGATCGGGTCGGCCGAGTAGCGCCGCCGCCGCGTACACCGGCACGGGCCGGCCCCGTTGACGCGTTCGACACGCGGGCGTCTTAGGGTGGAGCGGTGAAGCCGATCCGTAAGTTCACCGTTCGCGCCGTCGTGCCCGGCCGGCTCTCCGCGTTGGAGGAGCTGGCGGGCAACCTCCGCTGGTCGTGGCACGAGCCCACGAGGCGCCTCTTCGAGCACATCGATCCCGAATCCTGGCGGCGCTCGCGTCGCGACCCGGTGGCGTTCCTCGGAGAGGTGGACCCGGCGAGGCTCGAGGCGCTCGCCGCCGATGACGGCTTCGTCGGGTGGGCCGAGCGTGAGCGCGAGAACCTGCGTGAGTACCTGGCAGAGCCGCGCTGGTTCCAGTCGCTCGCCACGGAGGCGCCGCGCGCGATCGCCTATTTCTCGCCCGAATTCGGCATCACCGCCGCACTGCCCCAGTACTCCGGTGGCCTCGGCATCCTTGCGGGCGATCACCTGAAGGCGGCATCCGACCTCGGGGTTCCGCTCATCGGCGTCGGGCTCTTCTACAAGGCCGGCTACTTCACGCAGTCCATCTCGTCAGACGGCTGGCAGCTGGAGCGCTATCCCATGCTCGACCCCGACGGGTTGCCGCTCTCGGTGCTGCGCCGCCCAGATGGGACGCCCGTGCAGGTCACACTGGCGCTGCCCGACGACCGGTCGCTCACCGCGCGCGTGTGGAAGGCGTCGGTCGGGCGCATCCCGCTGCTGTTGCTCGACACCGACATCCCTGCGAACTCCGATGAACTGCGATCGGTGACCGACCGCCTCTATGGCGGGGGCGGCGAGCACCGACTGCTGCAGGAACTGCTGCTCGGCATCGGCGGTGCGCGCGCCGTGCGCGCCTATGTGGGCCTCACCGGGGGTCCCGCGCCCGACGTGTTCCACATGAACGAGGGCCACGCCGGATTCCTCGGGCTCGAACGCATCTCGACATACATCGGCGAGGGGCTCGCCTTCCCGGAGGCCCTGCAGCTGGTGCGGGCCGGCACCGTGTTCACCACCCACACGCCCGTGCCCGCGGGCATCGACCGCTTCGATCGCTCGTTGGTCGAACGCCACCTCACGAGCGCGCTGCTGCCCGGCGTGGACCCGGCGGATGCGCTCGCCCTCGGCGTCGAACCCGGCGCCGAACCGCAGGACAGCGTCTTCAACATGGCGGTCATGGGCTTGCGGCTGGCGCAGCACGCGAACGGCGTCTCGAAGCTGCACGGCGAGGTGAGCCGGCGCATGTTCGGCGACCTCTGGCCCGGATTCGACGCCGCCGAGGTGCCGATCACGTCGATCACGAACGGCGTGCACGCACCGACCTGGGTCGACCCCGCGCTCCTCGACCTCGCCGAATCACGCCTCGGCACGAGCGATCCCGAGCACGCCGACTGGATGAGCGCTGCGCTCTCGGACGGCGAATTCTGGAACGTGAAGCGCCGGATGCGGCTGCAGCTCGTCGAAGACGCACGTCGACGCCTCGCCACAGCGTGGGCTGAGCAGCATCCTGGATCGACGGTGCCCGAATGGATCACCCGGGTACTCGATCCAGACACCCTCACGATCGGCTTCGCCCGGCGTGTGCCCACCTACAAGCGGCTCACGCTGATGCTGCAGGATCCCGAGCGGCTGGCGGCGATCCTCACCGACCCCGAGCGACCGGTGCAGTTCGTGATCGCCGGCAAGTCGCATCCGGCCGACGACGAGGGCAAGCGGCTCATCCAGCAGATCGTGCAGTTCGCACAGCGGCCCGAGCTGCGCGAGCGCATCGTGTTCCTGCCCGACTACGACATGGGTATGGCGGAGGTGCTCTACCCCGGCTGCGATGTCTGGTTGAACAATCCGCTTCGCCCGCTCGAGGCCTGTGGCACCTCCGGCATGAAGGCCGCCATGAACGGTGCCCTCAACCTTTCGATCCTCGACGGCTGGTGGGCGGAGTACTCCAGCGACGACTACGGCTGGGTCATTCCCTCTGCGGATGCCGCGAGCGACGCCGGCGAGCGGGATGCCCTCGAGTCGGCCGCCCTCTACGACCTGCTCGAACATCGGGTCGCGACGAGATTCTACGAGCGCGACGGCGACGGGATTCCGCAGGAGTGGGTGAGCCTGGTGCGGAAGACCCTCACGACGCTCGCCCCCGAGCTCGGAGCCGACCGGATGGTGCGGCAGTACGTCGACGAGCTCTACCGGCCGGCGGCGCAGCAAGCCGCGAGGGTCATCGCAGATGAGGCGCGCGGCGCCCGCGACCTTGCGGACTGGGCCGCACGGGTGCGCCGCGCTTGGCCCGGGGTGCACGTGACCCACGTCGAGTCGGGCGGGGTCGAGGCGCCGCATGTCGGCGATGAGCTGCACCTGCGTGCCTACGTGGATCTCGACGGGCTCGATCCGGACGACGTCGCGGTCGAGGTCGCCTACGGTCGCAGCAGGAGCCGCACCGATGACACGATCGAGGAGACGCGTCGCGGGCAGCTCTCGCCCGCCGACGAGTTGCCGGATGCCGCGCGCCCCAGCCTGCGGCTCTACACCGGCACGGTCGTGCTCGATCGGGCGGGCGCGTTCGGCTACACCGTGCGCGCGGTGCCGCGGCATCCGCTGCTGTTGTCGGCGGCCGAATTGGGGCTCGTCGCGGTCGCGGGCTGACTTCGTTCCCTGAGCTCGTCGAAGGGAACGAGCATGGGCTCGCTTCGACGAGCTCAGCGAGCGAGAAGCCCAGCGAGCGAGAAGCTCAGCGAGCGAGAAGCTCAGCGAGCGCGGGCTATGGCGGCGTAGCGCCCCCCGGTGACGGCGAGCAGGTCGTCGGGGGCAAGCTCGAGATCGAGCCCGCGACGCCCGCCCGAGACGTAGATCGTCTCGCAGAGGATCGCGCTCTCGTCGAGCACGGACGGCAGTGCCGCCTTCTGACCGATCGGGCTGATGCCGCCCACGACGTAGCCGGTCTTGCGCTCCGCGACCGCGGGGT
>JALYWB010000131.1 GCA_030852935.1 Actinomycetota bacterium
GTGTCGCCAACCTGCAGTTGGCGAGTCTGCCGCAGCTCGATGCCGTCCATAGTGAGAGTGTCTCAGCACCCACCGACATTGCTCGGTGTTCGGACGCGCATGGAATGATCGCGGGATGAGCGCCGAGGAGCGGGCCGTGCCCGTCTGCGTGGTCGTCGATGTGGCCAACGTCATGGGCTCGCGGCCGGACGGGTGGTGGAAGGACCGCGCGACTGCGGCGACGCGCCTGCTGGCCGGCATGCCGGCACTAGTGGGACGCATCGCGGAGGGTCCCGATGGCGACCGGCTGCGCATCACTCGGGTCGTGGCCGTGGTCGAGGGAGTCGCCAACGCGGCGGCGGCGCCCGACGGCGTGACCGTGGTGCGTGCGCCGGACGATGGGGACAGTGCCATCGCCGCCGCGGCGGAGCAGCTGCTCGAGGTGACGGACGACGTTCTGGTCGTCACGGCAGACCGAGGGCTACGGGCCCGCCTCGCTCAGGAGGTGCGCATCGCTGGGCCGAACTGGCTGAACGACCTCCTCGGGCGGTAGGTCCCGGCCCAGCGCCCAGCGCCCAGCCGCGCGCCGCTGCGATCAGCGGATGCCGCCCGATGCCGGATCCTCGTCGGTGATGACGCCCGTCGGCTCGCTCTCGCGCACGGTGTGCTTCGTTCCGAGCTTGTCGGCGAGCTCGCGGCCGGCGTCGACCGCCTCGTCGCGGCTGGCGTAGCTCTGCGAGAGCTCGGGTGAGCCCTCAACGACGTTCTCCCACTGACCGCGGTTCGACCGGGTCTCCACGTCCTTGTCGCCCATGCGTGTTCCCTTTCGCTCGACTTCACTCGACGCGGCACTCGGACCGCGTGTCCGCGACGATACGCCGCGCGCGTGGAGACCGCGCCGGGGTTGACGACAGGCCCCGCCGACAGCAGGGATGGGCGGGCTGAGACATCCGCTCGTCTCGGCATCTGCAGCCCTGCCCGGGCGGCAGCGTGATCACGGCGAACTCGAAGCTCCACAGCGCGGCGGTGGGGTTAACGTCGACTATGGCCGTTGAAACGTCGGGCGCCGGGGGAGCTGCGGGCTCTGCGCGCGCCAGTGGCGCCAGCGGAGCACTGGGCGCCGTGGGCGGTTCCCGCAACGCGCGCTGGCGCGTGCGCGGGCGGTCGAACCGGTCGCAGGCCGAGCTTCCCGCGTGGACCCGCGCGCTCGCCGAAGGCGACGACGCCGGGTACTTCGGGCCAGGCAGCGCCGTGTGGGCGGTGAACGGCGCCTTGCCGACGCTCGTCGCCGGCATCCGGGCGCTACTGCTGCAGACGCTGCATCCGGGGGCGATGGCCGGCGTGCACGACTGGTCGCGGTATCACGAGGACCCGCTCGCCCGCCTCGACGGGACCGTGCGATGGGTCGCCACGACGACGTTCGGTGACCGCAGAGGCGCCGCAGCGGCATCCGCGATGGTGTCTCGCCTGCACGATCGGGTGACCGGCACCTACGTGGATGCCGCGGGCGTGGAGCGACCCTACTCGGCGAACGACGAGGAGCTTCTGCGCTGGGTGCACGATGCCTTCACCGAGGCGTTCCTCGGCGCGCACGAGATCTGGGGCGGGCCGATTCCGGGCGGCGGCGATGCGTACGTGCGCGAGTGGGCGCAGGCCGGGCGGCTCATGGGCGTGACGAATCCGCCGACGTCGGTCGCGCAGTTGCGAGGCGAGATGACCGACTTCCTCGACGAGGCGAAGGTCGACGAACGCGTCGTGCAGGCGGTGAAGTTCCTGCGCAGACCGGGGCTGCCGGGCTTGACCGGTCGGGTGTACCCGATCCTCTTCGGCGGTGCGGTGGCGTCGCTGCAACCGCGGTACCGCGAACTGCTCGGGCTGAAGCGTCCGCGGTGGCCGGCCATCACCTTCACGCGGATCGCGCTCGCGGTCGGCGCACGAGTGCTCGGGCCGGTCTCGCCGAGCGAGCGGAACGCCCGCGCCCGCATCGCCCGTCTCGAAGAGCGCGGCGACGCCCCGGCACGGTGACCGCGCGGCATCCGCTACTCGTCAGGCTGCAGCATCCGTCGCAGCAGTGCGCCCTGAGCGTCGACAAGGCCACGCATGTCGGCAGGCGTGAGTACCCCCACCTGTGCCACCGCCCATTCGTCGAGGGTGCGAAGCACGCTGAAGACGAGGCGGGTCTGCAGGGCGGCCGGGATGTCGCTGCGGATCGCGCCATCGCGTCGGCCCACGCCGAGCACCGCCTCGAGCCACGCCTCCGCGGCGACGAAGATCGCCTGGATCGGCGCCTGTGCATCGGTTGGCACGCCGCTCGCGTACACCATGCGCCCGAGCGCGGCGAACGACGCATCGGTCTGCGCGAATTCGCTGAGTTGCTGCAGGAATCGCTCGGCGGTGTTCCAGAAGCGGTCGCCGCCGAACTCCTCGGGGGAAGGCACCGCGATTCGCGCGCCGACGGCCGCGCGCAGGTCGTCGAGCACGAGATCGAACAGCGCCTGCTTCGACTCCACGAAGTGATAGAACGAGCTCTTGCTCATGCCGCATGCGCGGATGATGCGATTCAGGGAGGCGTGCTCGTACCCCGCGCGGGCGAACTCTCGGGACGCCTCGCCGATCAAGCGCTGCCGTCGTTCCTCGGGCATGCGGGTGAATTCGGCGGTGGTCACGAGCCTCATCGTAGCCCACTCTGGACCGGGTGGTCCAAGCAGGGATAGACTGAATGGACCACCCGGTCCAAAGGCCCGGGACGACGAGTACGAAACCGATCAGATCACAGGAACGAGGAGTCGAACGATGAGCATGTCGCCCGCATCCGTCCAGGCGCAGTACGAGCGAGCCGCCGGTGATCCGCTGCGCGTGCTGATCGTCGGCGCGGGCATCGCCGGGGTCGCCGCGGCGCAGTTGCTTCGCCGCGCCGGCTGGCACCCAGTGCTGATCGAGCGGGGGCGCAACGAACGCCCGCCCGGGTACATGCTCGCGCTCATGCCGATGGTCGATCGCCTGATCGAGGATCTCGGCGTTCGCGACCGCTACCTCGACGAGAGCGTCGAGATGGGCCGCTACGCCTTCCGATCGCACACGGGTCGTGCACTGCGCACCGATTCGATGGCCGGCATCCTCGACCGATTCGGCGACTATCGCGGCATCAGCCGGGCTCACCTCCTCGGCACGCTCAGTGCCGCCGAGTGCGAAGTCGCGTTCGAGACGACGGTCACCGCACTCGACGAGCACGACGAGTCGGTCACCGTGACCCTCTCCACGCAAGGCGTCAACCGCACCTGTGACTTCGACCTCGTCATCGTGGCCGACGGCATCCGCTCGGCCACGCGCGGGCTGATTCCGGGCAGCGGACCGATCGATGTCGTCGACACGGACTGGGCGGGCTGGGTCGTCTGGACCGACGCCGACGCCGACACCGACCTCGGTGAGGAGATCTGGGGCGCCGGCTTCTTCCTCGGCACCTACCCGGTGAAGGGCGAGATCGGCGTGTTCCTCGGCGGTCCGGCCGGCGACCTGGTGAGCGGCCCCCGGGCATTCAGCGACAGCGTGCGAGCGCGCCTGACCACGGTCGCGCCGCGAGTCGACCAGGCACTTCGCGCCGTCGCCGCCGAACCCGATCCGTACTACTGGCCGCTCAACGACGGCCGGGCTGCGCGCTGGACGACCGCGCGCACCGTGCTCCTCGGCGACGCCGCGGCCGGCTTCCTGCCCACCGCGGGGATCGGCGCGGGCATGGCCATGGAATCGGCCTGGGTGCTCGCGCGGATGCTCCAGCACGCCCCGGCAGTGGGCCTCGCCGAGATCCTCGGCCGCTACGAGGCGGCGCAACGTCCTCGGGTCGAGGCCGCCCAGGGCAACTCGCGGCAGCTCGCCAGGTACATGTTCCACCGCAGTCGCGTACTCGCGGTGCTCAGGGAGACTGCGATGCGCATGCTCAGCGTCGAGGTCGTGCTGAAACCCATCCGACGACTGCTGCAGTCACCGCCCGACCCCGACCGCATCGCGACGGGCATGCGCGTGGGCGAACGAGTGTGAGCCCTGCTTCCACGACCCACCGGATGCGTGCGCGTCCGCGGCCGATTCCCTAGGCTGACCGGCAGACGAGTCGCGGATGCCGCGGCATCCGTCGCCCTCGGGAGGTGCGGCACATGCAGTGGTTCTACGACGCGAGTGTGTTCGTCACGATGCCGCTGTTCGTCGGTGGATTCGTGATCGTCTCGTGTGCCATCGTGCTGGCGCTGCGCCCGGTCGTTCGGCGGGTGGTCGACGACCCCGAGCAGTGGGATCGCGTGCTCGAGCACGTGATCGGCACGTTCGGGGTGTTCTTCGGCATCCTGCTCGCGCTCGTCGCGGTGTCGGTGTACGAGAACTTCGCTGAGGCCCGCCAGGCGACGCTCGACGAGGCGTCCGAGATCGGGGCGCTCTACCGAGCCACCGGTGCCATGCCCGATGAGCTCGGCATCCCCATGCGGGTGACCCTCGACGAGTACGTGCACACCGTGATCTTCCAGGACTTCCCCGAGCAGCGGCGCGACGTCGTGCCGACCACGAGCACGGCGCAACTCGACGAGTTCGAGGACCTGTTGCACAGCTTCGAGCCGCAGACTCCGCAGGATCAGGCGGAATTCGTGCAGGTCATCGGCGTGTTCGACGATTTCGTCGAGGCCAGGCGGGCTCGCATCGACGTGACCACGCTCGCGCTGCCCCCGCTGTTCTGGGCGGTCATCTGGGTCGGTGCCGCGGTCAACGCCGTCCTCATCGGATTCATCTACGTGCGGCGGCTCGGCCTGCACCTGCTCATGGCCGGCCTGCTGGCGCTCTTCATCGGGCTGGTGATCTTCGTGACCGCCGACATGGACCATCCATATGCGGGCTCGATCTCGGTCGGGCCGGGTGCGTTCGAGCGCCTGCTCGAGCAGACCATCGAATGAGAGTGAAGGGTACAGGTCAGTTGATGCGCATCGCCGTTCTCGACGACTACCAGGGTGTCGCCACGGATGCCGCGGACTGGGCGTCGCTCGATGCCGACGTCACGGTCTTCCGCCACCACCTGGGCGATGCCGACGCCGTGGTCGACGCGCTCGACGGCTTCGACGTCATCGTGGCGATGCGGGAGCGCACCGCGTTCCCGCGTGCGGTGCTCAGCCGGCTGCCACGGCTTCGGCTTCTCGTGACCACGGGCATGCGCAATGCGGCCATCAACCTCGCCGCCGCCGAGGAGCTCGGAATCGTCGTCTGCGGCACGGAGCTGCTCGTGGCGCCGACCGTCGAGCTGACCTGGGCGCTCATCCTCGGACTCGTCCGCGACGTGGCATCCGATGATGCGGTCATTCGAGAGGGTGGATGGCAGACCTCGGTGCCCATGGACCTCGAGGGCTCGACGCTCGGAGTGGTCGGTCTCGGCCGGCTCGGGCAGCGCGTGACCGCCGTGGCGCGGGCCTTCGGCATGCACGTGATCGCGTGGAGCCCGCATCTGACCGAGGAGCGCGCTGCGGAGGCGGGCGCCGAGTTCGTGACGAAGGCCGAGCTGTTCGAGCGGGCCGATATCGTCACCATCCACATGCCGCTGGTCGAAGAGACGCGCGGCCTCATCGGTGTCGACGATCTGCGCCGGATGCCGCGCACCGCACTTCTCGTCAACACGTCGCGTGGCCCGATCATCGACGACGATGCCCTGCTCCGGGCCATCGCCGAGCGCTGGATCGCGGGGCTCGGCGTCGACGTGTACGAGATCGAACCCCTGCCCGCCGACCACTGGATGCGTCAACCCGACGCTCCGGGCGGCACCCGGGTGCTGCGATCGCCGCACATGGGTTACGTGACCGCGCGGAATCTCGCGCTGTGCTATCGCGGTGCGGTCGAGGACATCGCCGCGTTCGCGGCGGGTGCGCCGGTGCGCGTGCTCACGGGTGGCACGACGGCGCATCCCGCTCCTGCAGGATGAGCGGCACTTCACGCGCCCAGTGGGGTGTGAGGTCACCAATGTCCCGAGACATAACACGCGCCCAGTGGGGTGTGAAGTGCCTGTGGTCCTGCGTTGTGCCCCGACGAGCGCGGTTCAGCTGCACTCGGAGCCCCTGCTCAGTGGTAGCGGCCGCTGTAGGCGTTGATGGCCGGCTGGCCGCCGAGGTGGGCGTAGAGCACGTTCGAGTCCTTCGGGATGTCGCCGCTCGACACGAGTGAGATGAGCCCGGCCATCGACTTGCCCTCGTAGACCGGGTCGAGGATGACGCCCTCGAGGCGGCCGGTGAGCTTCATCGCCTCGTCGGTCGACTCGACCGGGATGCCGTACTCGTCGCCCGCCCAGCCCTCGAGCACGGTGACCTCGTCGTCGCGCAGCTCGCGGCCGACACCGATGAGTCCTGCCGTGCTGCGGGCGATGCGGCCCACCTGCTCGCGGGTCTCGCCGATCTTCGCCGACGCGTCGATGCCGATGACGCGTCGCGGCCGACCGCCGAAGTTCGCCTCGAGGTCGGCGAAGCCGGCGATCATGCCCGCGTGGGTCGACCCGGTGACGGCGCAGACCACGATCGTGTCGAAGAACACCCCGAGCTCTCGCTCCTGCGCGGCGACCTCGTGCGCCCAGTTCGCGAAGCCGAGTCCGCCGAGCGGGTGATCGGATGC
>JALYWB010000011.1 GCA_030852935.1 Actinomycetota bacterium
GGCTTGCGGCCACCGCGAGCCCGCCGACGGCCGTCATGGCCGCGGATGCCGCGCCAGCCGTCGCCGCCCTGGATCGCGTCGCTCGGGCAAGGCGGGCCCCCATCGCCTCGATGCGACGCCGGCCGGCGGCCGCTGCGTCGAACGCGACGAGCACGTCCACTGCCTGCACGTGTTCGACGATCGCGGCCTGCAGTTCGCCCCGGAGCGGCGCGAGCGTGCGCCCGGCTCGCCTGGCGGCCCGCCGTTGCACGAGCAGGGTCGCGCCGATACCGAGAACCAGGCAACCGAACAGCGCGGCAGCCGAGGCCGGCGCGAGCAACGACACCGCGGTCACCGCCAGTACGAGCACCACGACCGCGCTGACGACGGGTTGCACCACCCGCAGCGGCACGTTCTGCAACTCGTCGATGTCGCCCACGAACCGGTCGAGGAGGTCACCGCGGCGACTCGAGACAAGTCCATCGGGCGCGACGGGGATCATTCGCGCGAACATCCCGGCTCGGATGGCCGCGAGTTGACGGAAGGAGGCGTCGTGACCCATGAGGCGTTCGAGGTAGCGGAACACCGCACGGCCGAGCGCGAACGCGCGCACGCCGACGATGCCGAGCGACAGGTACAGCACTGGCGGCTGCTCGGCGGCGCGCGCGATCAGCCAGGCGGAGGCAGCGAGCAGCGCAACGCTCGACCCGGCGGAGGCGATGCCGAGGAGCACGGCGGGAAGCAGCCGGCGCACGCTGGGAATCGCAGTCCGGAGCACGACGCGTGTGGGGTCAGGCATGCGCCGCCGCCAGGTCGATGACGGTGTCGGCCACCTCGACGAGCGCGCTCCGGTGCGTCGCCACGAGGATGATGCGGCCCTCCCCCGCGAGCTCACGCAGATGGCGACCGAGTTCGGCCTCCCGTTCGGCGTCGAGCGCCGAGCTCGGCTCATCGAGGAGGAGCACGCGGCCGTCGCGCGCGAGCAGGCGGTGCATCGCCCTCGCCGTTGCGATCCGCTGCGCCTGCCCTCCTGACACGCCGATTCCACCCGGTCCGAGCCGGCGCTCGGGGTCGAGGTCGACGCCCGCGAGCCGAAGTGCGCGCCAGAACAGGTCGGACGGGGCCGATTCATCGCCGAGTCGCACGTTCTCGCTGATCGAACCGGCGAGGAGGGTCGGTGACTGCCCTGCCCACGCGATGCCCGAATGGTCGTCGATGAGCGGGCGACCGTCGAGGCGGATCTCGCCCTCGAAGTCGGCGAAGCCGAGGATGGCCGCGAGCAGGGTCGACTTGCCGGCGCCGCTTTCACCCGTCACCGCGACGATCCGACCTGCCGGCACTTCGAGGCGCACGTCGTCGACGACGACCCGGTCGCCGCGGCGCACTCGCACATCGGCCAGCTCGAGGCTCGCCACGTTGCTGCGTCGCTCGAGGCGAGCGTGGCCGTGACCCGGGCGCGCATCGGGCGCGTGGCCGGAGACGGATGCCCCGGCCTCCGTGGCATCCAGCAATTCGAACGCGTCGGCGGACGCGGTGATCCCCTCGGCCGAGGCGTGGAACGCCGCACCGACATTGCGGAGTGGCAGGAACACCTCTGGCGCGAGCACGAGCACGAACAGGCCGGCCATCAGGGTGAGATCGCCGGCGACGAGGCGCAGTCCGATCGACACGGCGACCAGCGCAACCGAGAGGCTCGCGGCGAACTCGAGGGTGAATCCCGAGAGGAAGGTGATGCGCAGCACCTTCATCGTACGTGCGCGGTACTCGTCGGTGATCGCCCGGATCCGTCTCGTCTGACGCTCGGCGCGGCCGTACACGATCAGCGTCGAGAGCCCGCCCACGACCTCGAGGAATCCGCGAGAGAGTGCAGAGAGGCTCTCCCACTGCCGCCGTTGCACCGCTCCGGTCGCCATCCCGATGAGTGCCATGAACACCGGGATGAGGGGAAGCACGATCACGAGCACGAGCCCCGAGAGGGGGTCGGCGATCCAGGTGGCTGCGATCAGGATGGGAGTGGCGACCGCCGTGAGCACGAGTTGTGGCAGGTACGTTCCGAAGTACCCATCGAGCGCATCGAGGCCGGGGCCGAGCAGCGTCGCGATGCGTGCGGTCGGGAATCCCGGCACGCCCGCCGGTCGCCGCTCGAGCGCGGTCAGCAGTTCCGCCCTCAGTTGCGTTTTCACCCGCATGGCTCCCGACGACCCGACGAGTTCCCAGATCCAGGCCGCGACGGCACGAACGGATGCCGCGACGACGAGCATCGTCAGCAGGGGCGCGGCCTGCGGCATCCGCATGCCGTCGATGAGTCCTGCCACCAATGTTGCGAGCGCAACGGCGAAGGCGAGCATCGCCGCAGCCTGCACGAATGCGAGAACGGCCCCGGCAAGGAGGAATCGTCGTACGGCGCGGGATCGTCGCACGAGGCGCGGGTCGAGTGGCTTCACGTCAATGCGCCGCGCTCTGGATGGACGTGCGCGTGATGCGCTTGCGGAAGACCCAGTACGTCCAACCCTGGTAGGCCAGCACCAGCGGTAGCACGAACAGGGCCAGCCAGCTCATGACCGTGAGCGTGTACTCGGTGCTCGAGGCGTTCTCGATCGTCAGGCTGTTGGCAGCGTCGTTCGATGCCGGCATCACGTCGGGGAAGAGCGAAGCGAAGAGTGCGAACACGGCGGCAGCGACGGTGATCGCGAGGAACGTGAACGCGACACCCTCAGCGCCGCGGAGGTTGGCGAGCCAACCCGCGATGAGCGCCACGGCTGCGACTGCTGCGAGGATCCAGAACCACGTCGTGCCCGATGCGAGTCCCGTCCACACGAGGAAGCCGGCCGCCACGACGATGGTGACCGACCCGGCGCGCGTGGCGAGACCCCGCGCACGCTCGCGCATCGGCCCGTCGGTCTTCAGCGACACGAACACCACGCCGTGCGTGAAGAACAGCAGGAGCGTCGTCGCGCCGCCGAGCAGTGCGTAGGGGTTCAGCAGGTCGAGGACGCTGCCGGTGTAGTTGTGGCCGGCGTCGAGCGGCACGCCATGCACGATGTTCGCGAACGCGACGCCCCAGAGGAATGCCGGCACCGCCGACCCGGTCACGATCATGGCGTCGAAGCGGCGCTTCCACTGCGACTCCGGTCGCTGATGGCGGTACTCGAACGACACCCCCCTGGCGATGAGGGCGAGCAGGATGAGCAGCAGCGGGAGGTAGAACCCGGAGAACAGCGTCGCGTACCACTCGGGGAATGCCGCGAACAGCGACGCCCCTGCGACGATGACCCACGTCTCGTTGAGGTCCCACACCGGGCCGATCGTATTGATCAGAACTCGCCGATCGGTGTCGTCGCGGCCGAGGAACGGCAGCGACATCCCGACGCCGAAGTCGAACCCGTCGAGCACGAAGTAGCCGACGAAGAGGAACGCGACGATCCAGAACCAGAGCACCGTGAGATCCATGTCCATCTCCTCCTAGTAGACCGTCGCGGCCGGCTCGACGCGGCCCGTCTCGGGATCGGGAGCCCCGGTCTCCGGTGGGCCGTTGCGGATCGCGCGGATCACGAGGCGCACCTCGACCACCGCGAGCGCGCCGTAGACGACGGTGAACGCGACGAGCGAGATGAGCACGTCGAGGCCGGTCACGTTCGGCGAGACCGCCGACTCGGTCGGCAACAGGCTGAACACGATCCAGGGCTGGCGGCCCATCTCGGTGAAGATCCACCCGACGCTCATCGCGGCCAGGGACAGCGGGAAGCTCCACACCGCGATCTTCCAGATCCACTGCTGCTTCGGCAGGCGCCCCTTCCGCGTCAGCCACAGCCCGACGACCGCCACGAGCACGTGGGCGACGCCGAGCCCGATCATCCAGCGGAACGCCCAGTACGTGACCCAGATGATGGGCGCGTAATCCCCGGGCCCCCAGAGTTCGCGGTACTCCGCCTGGAGATCGTTGATCCCCTCCACGCACCCGTCGAAGGTGTGCGTGGACAGGAACGAGAGCAGGTACGGCACCCGGATCGAGAACAGCTCCGTCTTGCCGTCGGGGGTGCCCAGCGTGAAGAGCGAGAACGAGGCATCCGCCCCGCAGACGGTGTCATAGGTGGCCTCCGCCGCCGCCATCTTCATCGGCTGGGTCGCCACCATCGCGAGACTCAGCTGATCACCGAAGAGCGTCGTGAGGATGCCGGCGGCCACCATCGCCCAGAGTCCGAACTTCAGCGCCGGCCGCATGGTGTCGAGGTGCTGGTTGCGTGCGAGGTGCCAGGCCGCCGCGCTGATGATGAGGCCGGCCGTGACCATGAAGCTCGCGAAGATGGTGTGCGGAAAGGCCGCGAGGACCACCGGGTTCGCGAGCACCGCCCAGATATCGACCAGTTCGGCGCGCCCCTTCTCGAGGTTCAGCTCGTAGCCGACGGGGTTCTGCATGAATGCGTTCGCCGCGAGGATGAAGTACGCGGAGCAGATGCTGCCGACGGCAGTCGCCCAGATGGTGGCGAGGTGCAGACCGCGTGGCAGCTTGTCCCAGCCGAAGATCCACAGCCCGATGAACGTCGCCTCGAAGAAGAAGGCGAGCAATCCCTCCATCGCGAGCGGTGCGCCGAAGACGTCGCCGACGAATCTGGAGTACTCCGACCAGTTCATGCCGAACTGGAACTCCTGCACGATTCCCGTGACGACACCCATCGCGAAGTTGATGAGGAAGATCGTGCCGAAGAACCGCGTGATGCGCAGGTACTCGCCCTTGCCGGTGCGATACCACGCGGTCTGGAATATCGCCGCGGTCGTCGCGAGCCCGATCGTGAGCGGGACGAAGAGGAAGTGGTACAGGGTCGTGATGCCGAACTGCCACCTTGCCAGCAACAGCGGATCGAGCAGTTCGTTCACGGATGCCCCTTCCGGTCGTGGCGGACACCGCGACCCCTGTTTTCTACAACCCGTAGAACCTGTTTTCTACAAAGCGTAGAACATTTCGCCTGAGGACGGTAATCTGGTGGCATGGCGAGTCTCGGTGAGCTGGAACGCTCGGTGATGGAGGTGCTCTGGTCGACCCAGGGCGCCCTCACGGCGAACGAATTGCGTGAGGCGCTCGCCGCACGCAACGACGCTGGCCGGGGCGTCGCGACGACCACCATGCTCACGGTGCTCTCGCGACTCGAGCGCAAGGGCTTCGTCTCACGCTCCCGCGACATGCGGCCGCACCGCTATCGCGCGCTCCTCAGTCGAGAGGAGCACACCGCAGAGCTGATGCGCGAGGTGCTCGACCAGTCGAGCGACCGCGAGGCCGCGCTCGCCCGGTTCGTCGGCACCGTGAGCAAGGGCGAGGCGGCGACCCTGCGACGAGTCCTCGACGAACTCTCTCCGCGCTGACGTGATCGCGATCGCCGGATTGCTCGGCGCGTTCGCGGTCGCGCTCGCGTGGCCGGTTCCGGTGCTCCTCTCGCGCGCGAGCTGGCCGTCGCGTGCGCCAGCCATCGCACTCGCCCTCTGGCAGACGATCGCACTCGCCGGCGGCCTGTCGATGATCGGCTGCCTGCTCGCCTTCGGCGCCGCCCCCGCGGGGTCACTTCCCGCGGCCGTCGCACAGCTGGCTCCGACGCTCACGGGCGGGCCGATACCGACCGAGTTCGGCGTGCTCCAGATCGCAGCGCTCACGTTCGCCGCCGCCGTCGCCCTGCTCCTCGTGGCCAACCTGGTCTTCGTGGCCGTTCGTGCCGAACGCGAGCGGCGACGCCAGCACCAGCTCGTCGACATGTTGAGCGACCCCATGCCCGGCGAACCACGCACGCGCGTGCTGCCCCACGCTGCACCGATCGCCTATTGCGTGCCCGGCATTCGCACCGCCACCGTGCTCACGGAGGGCCTCATCGAGGCGCTCGAACCCGACGAGCTCGCCGCGGTCATCGCGCACGAGCGCACTCACCTCGACCAGCTGCATCACCTCGTTCGCCTGGCGTTCCGCGCGTGGCACAGCGCGCTCCCCTGGTTTCCGATCGCCAATCGCGCCGAGCGCGCGGTGATCACCCTCACCGAGATGCTCGCCGACGACGGAGCGCGCCGAGTCGTGGGGTCGGACTCGCTCCGCCGGGCTCTCGAGCGGGTCGGCAATCCCGAGTCGCACGCCTTCGCCGATGCGGGGTCGGACTCGAGCCCCGATGCCGCAATGCTCACGGCGCGGCTCGCGCGGCTCGATGAGCGTGCCGCGGGTCAGAGGCCGGGGCCGGGCGAGCTCCGCGCCACTGCCCGCGGGGCGGTGGTCGCGGCATCCATCGCCCTGATCGCCGTGCCCATCGCCGCCTTTGCCGCCATCCTCGGAATCGTCCCGTAGCGCGATCCTCGGAATCGTCCCCGAGGGTGACGCGGGCGCCGGGCGGCGTCGATACGCTCGAACGGTGAATGAGCTGCTCGACTGGATCCTCGAAACGGTGCAATCCGTCGATCCGATCGCGCGCACGCTGCTCGCTGGGCTCGGCATCATGCTCGAGACCTCTGTGCTCATCGGTCTCATCGTGCCCGGCGACACGATCGTGCTCGTGGCCGCGACCGCGGTCGGCGGCATCGTCGAGTACTTCGCGCTCGCCATCACGGTGATCGTCGGCGCGCTGATCGGCGAGAGCATCGGCTTCGCCCTCGGCCGCTGGTTCGGGCCGCACATCCAGCATTCACGGCTCGGCAAGCGGCTCGGCGAAGAGAACTGGGCACGAGCCCAGCGTTATCTCGAGCGACGGGGTGGGCCTGCCGTCTTCATCTCACGGTTCCTTCCGGTGCTGCACTCGCTGATTCCGCTCACCGTCGGCATGAGCACGATGCGCTATCGCAGGTTCATCGCCTGGACCGTGCCCGCGTGCGTCATCTGGGCGTTCGCCTACGTGAGCGTGGGCTGGCTCGCAGCGGGCAGCTACCGCGAACTGAGCCGAAGCCTGCATTGGGCGGGCTACCTGTTCGTCGGGGTGATCGCCGTATTCCTGCTGGTCGTCTGGGGAGCGAAGAAGCTCCTGGCCCGCTCGGAGGCCAAGCACATGGCGGAGACGGTGCACGTGGCGGGGCCCGCGCAGGTGGGAGAGACCGCGCAGGTGGGAGAGACCGCGCAGGGCGCAGGGCCGGTGGATGACAGCGATCACGTCGACCTCCCCGGGACGCCTGATACGGCGAAGAGGCCGGACACCGTGGCATCCGACCCCTCCGACCTCGACCTCAATCGCTAGAAGAGCGCCTTCTCGGCGAGCCAGTCGGTCGCGATCTGGTCGGCCGACTGCTGCTCGTTCACGCTCAGTGAATTGAGGGCGACGAGATCTTCGGCCGTGAGCGCTGCACTGACCGTATCGATGACCTCGGCGATCTCGTCGGTGACCTTCTCGCTCACCACGGGAACAACGTGCGACGCGAGGAAGAGTCCCTCGGGGTCCTCGAGCGTCACGAGGTCGTTCGCGGCGATGTTCGGGTCGGCGCTGAAGATGTTCACCATCTGCACCTGGTTGTCGACGAGGGCCTTGAGCGTCAGCGGCCCGCCGTTGTCCTCGATCGGCGTGAAGCCGACCTCGACACCGTAGACGGACGCGAGCCCGTCCGGACCGTAGGGCCTCGTCGCGAGCTCGGAGTTGCCACCGAGCGTGATCGGGGTCGCCACGTTCTCGAGGTCGGCCAGACTGGTGACGTCGTTCGCCTCGGCGAACTGACGAGTCACGTTGTACGAGTCCTGGTCGGTCGCCGGCGACTGTTCGAGCACGCGCAACCCCGCGGGGAGGGCGCCCTCGAGCTCGGTATACACGTCGTCGCTCGTCGTGGCCGTGGTGTCGGGCACGTAGTACTGGAGCAGGTTGCCCGTGTATTCGGGGAAGACGTCGATGGCGCCGCCCTCGATCTCGGGGATGTAGACCTCGCGCTGGCCGATGCGGAACTGCCGATCGACCTCGTACCCGTTCTCTTCGAGGGCCTGCGCGTAGATCTCGGCGATGATCTCGTTCGAGTAGTAGTCCTGCGATCCGACGACGAGGGTCTCGGACGCCTCGCCGCCGCCGTTCGATCCCTCATCGAGCGGATCGCCCGACGCACACCCTGCCAGGGCCACTGTCGCCCCGACCGCGACTGCTGCAAGCGCAACGAGCCGGCCTCTTCCTGCTGTGATCATTGTTGATTCCCTTCGGTGATGGGTTGCCCCACGGCCGCTCGTGGCCGGGCCGGCCCCGAGCGGAGTTCTGGTGATCGCGTTGCCCGCACCCCGGCGGGCACGACGAGCCTCTGGGTGAGCGCGAAGCACCCATCGACGACGAGCGCGAGGATGATGACGAGCATGGAGCCGCCGAGCATCTCGGCGTAATCGCGCGTCTTGAGCCCTTCGAAGATGTAGCGTCCGAGTCCGTAGGGTGAGATGTACGCCGCGAGCGTTGCGGTGGCGATGACCTGCAGCGTTGCCGATCGGATGCCGCCGACGAGGATGGGGAGGCTCAGCGGCAGCTCGACCTTGGCCACGATCTGTCGCTCGTGCATGCCCACTGCGCGCGCCGAATCGATGGTGCGGCGATCGACCGACTCGAAGCCGGCGTACGCACCGGCGAGGAGCGGTGGGATGGCGAGGATCACGAGCGCGAGAATCGGCGCGGAGAGGCCGATGCCGAGCCACAGCCCGAACAACGCGAGTATGCCGAGCGTGGGCAGCGCTCTGAGCCCGCCCGAGAGCGCCACGGCGAAGTTGCGGCCACGCCCTGTGTGCCCGATGAGCATGCCGGTCGGCAGCGCGATCGCCGCGGCGATGGCCAGGACGACCACGGTGATCATGAGGTGCTCGCCGATGCGCTGCGGGATGCTGCCCACCCCGGTCCAGTTGGCCGGGTCGAGCACCCACGCGATGCCCTCGAGGAGGAGGTTCATACCGACTCCACCTGCCCGGATGCATCGGCGACGAGCATGCGCCGTGTTCTACGGCCGTCAGCCGTCCATGGCATGAGCACCCGACCGAGGAGCACGGCCGCCCAGTCGAGCAGTAGGGCGAGGCCGATCGTGGCGACGATACCGGCGAGGATCTCGGCCTCGATGCCGCGCTGCAGGCCATCGGTGAACAGGCTGCCGAGACTCTGCACACCGGTGACGGCGCCGATGGTCGCGAGACTGACCGTGCTCACGATCACCACACGCAGGCCCGACAGCAGCACCGGCCCTGCGAGCGGGAGGTCGACGCCCCAGAACCGACCGACCTCCGAGTAACCGATCGCAGTGGCCGACTGGCGCACGTCGCGCTCGACCGCGTCGAAGGCGTCGGCCGCCGTGCGCACGATGACCGCGATGCCGTACAGCGTGAGCGCCACCACGAGGTTCACCGGCGACAGCACGCTGAAGCCCGTCACGGTGGGCAGGGCGATCAGGAGCGCCAACGACGGGATCGCGTAGAGCAGGCCGCACAACGACAGCAGCACGCCTCGCGACCACCGGTACCGGTGGGCGAGCCATCCGATCGGAACGGAGACCACGAAACTCAGTATGATCGCGGGCACCGACAACGCCAGGTGCACGAGGATGAGCTCGCCGATGAGGTCGAGGTTCGACCAGATCCAGGTCACGAGGCCAGGACTCCTGCAAGCCGCCCGTCGGCGTCGACGACGACGCGACGGCCATCGACCTCGGCGAGGTGCAACGCGCGCTTGCCGCGATTCGCACCGACGAAGTCGGCCACGAAGTCGTCGGCCGGATGAGCGAGGATCTCGGCGGGTGAGGCGGCCTGCGAGATGTTGCCGCCCTGCTGCATGATGACCACTTGGTCGCCCAGCAGGAACGCTTCGTCGATGTCGTGCGTCACGAACACCACGGTCTTGCCGAGTTCGCCCTGCAATCGCAGGAGTTCCTGCTGCAGTTCGGCGCGCACGATCGGGTCGACTGCGCCGAACGGCTCGTCCATCAACAGGATGTTCGGATCCACGGCGAGCCCGCGAGCAACCCCGACGCGCTGCTGCTGGCCGCCCGAAAGCTGGCTCGGATACTTCTCACCGAGGGCGCGGTCGAGGCCGACGGTGTCGAGCAGCTCGAGCGCCCGCGCTCGGGCCTCACGCTTGCCCGTGCCGCGCAGCAACGGCACCGTGGCTACGTTGTCGACCACTTTGCGGTGCGGCAGCAGCCCGGAGTTCTGCATGACGTACCCGATACTGCGACGCAGCGCCACGGGCTCGACCGTCGCGACATCCGTGCCGTCGATAAGCACCCGGCCCCGGGTCGGGTCGACCATCCGGTTGATCATGCGCAGCAGTGTCGTCTTCCCCGAGCCCGACGAGCCGACGAGCACGGTCGTCTTGTGTGGTGGGATGACGATGTCGACGTCCTCGACTGCGACGGTGCCGTCGGGGAACTGCTT
The DNA here is from genome assembly GCA_030852935.1 of Actinomycetota bacterium. Taxonomy (GTDB): domain Bacteria; phylum Actinomycetota; class Actinomycetes; order Actinomycetales; family Microbacteriaceae; genus Agromyces. The sequence goes on from JALYWB010000011.1 coordinate 10,307, forward strand.
GGTGACGCCATGGAACTCGATCATCTGGCTGCCTCATCCCAGTCTCGGGGTCTCACCCGGAAACAACGGCTCCCAGCCAAACACCATTCCCGTAACGTGGCAACGCGACGCGGTGCCCATCAGCGGCTCGAGCGTGACGCCGACGTTCCCTCAGGCGGCGCTGCTCGCGGTGCGCACCGCGCCGAGGTGCTCGGCGAGGTACGCGTGCACCAGCCGCTTCGACTCCGCGAGGTAGCGTTCGTCGCCTGCTGTGTCGCGCTCGAAGGCGCGATTGATGAGGGCGTCGCCGAGCTCGATCGCCACGCCCAGGCGGAAGCGAAGCTCGTCGCCGTCGGCCTCTGGCTCGAACTCCGCTTCGATGAGTCGTGCCATGCGGTGGGCGAACTCGGGCTCGACGTCGCCGTCGGCGGTCTCGCGCCCGCCGAAGTGCACGACGGTGAAACCCGGCTCGTCACGGTACAGGGCGGCACTGGCATCGAGGGCGATGTCGACGACATCCCACCAGGTCGAGAGCTCTGCGCGTGCCATGTCGTCGGCCACCCGCTCGCGAAATCGCCGGATGGCGCGTTCGCGCAGTGCGTGCAGCACGGCGACGCGATCGGGGAAGTAGCGGTACACCGTGCCGATCGACGCGCCGGCGCGCTCGGCGACCATCTGCGTCGTCAGTCGCTCGAACCCGGTCTCCTCGACGATCTCGGCAGCGGCGTCGAGCAGGGCATCGAGTCGCTGTGTGCTGCGGCGCTGGGTCGGCGCCGTGCGGATGGAGCGACTCCGGTTCGGATCGGCCCCAAGAATCAGGTCGACGTTCGGCACGGACCCCTCCCTCGTTTGCGGCTCCACTCTACCCGGGCACCGCGGCCGCGACCGACCACGGCGGCCTTCGTCGTTTCGCGACCGGCCGAGGCCGCGTGACAGACTGTCAGGATGCCGGCGCGACCCCCCACCCCGACCGGATCCGAGGAACGCCAGGTCCGGCATCGTGCCGCGCGCCTCGAAGACTGGATTCACGACCTGCGCGAGCGCTGGGCGCGACGGCGTGGCCATGTACCGACCGTCGTTCCCTACACCGGCTACGGGTCAACGGAGTGGGCGCGAGTGCTCTGCCGGGTGCTCCTCAGCCGGCCGATCGCCCCCGATGAGCCGTCGAAGCGGCGACGACGACGACGCGAACAGGGCATTCGCGGCTGGCGGAGCTTCACGAGCGTTCCAGTCGGCCATGTTCCTGTCATCATCGAGGTCGACGACCAGCGCATCGAGGTGCTCGCCGATCGCGGCGGCGTGGTCGACACGAAGATTCCCGTCTCTCTCGCCCCGGGGTGGCACCAGGTGACGATCCGCACAGAGGGCTCCGAGACGGTCGAAGCGCCCATCTGGATCGTGGGGCCCGACGTGGAGTTCGGCATCGTCTCCGATGTGGACGACACGGTCATGGTCACGGCACTCCCCCGGCCGTTCGTCGCCTTCTGGAACACGTTCGTGCTCGACGAGCACGCACGCATCCCTACTCCGGGTATGGCGGTGCTCTTCGAGCGGCTCGTCCGCGCGCACCCGGGCGCCGCGGTCATCTACCTCTCCACGGGCGCGTGGAACGTCGCGCCCACCCTCACCCGCTTCCTCTCCCGCAACCTGTACCCGGCGGGTCCGCTGCTGCTCACCGACTGGGGCCCGACGCACGATCGCTGGTTTCGCAGCGGTCGCGAGCACAAGGAGGAGAACCTCCGGCGGGTGACCGCCGAATTCCCGAATGTGCGGTGGCTGCTCATCGGCGACGACGGACAGCACGACGAGGAGATCTACGCTCGCTTCGCCGCGGAGCACCCCGAGCGCGTCGCCGCCGTCGCGATCCGCCGCCTCTCCACCGGTGAGGCAGTGCTGGCCGGCGGGCGCACGAAGGCCGAGCAGCACGGCGCCGACGTGCCGTGGGTCTCGGCGAGCGACGGATCCACCCTCGCGGACCGGCTCGGCGAGGTCGGCCTGCTCTGACGCCCGCTGCGGCGGACCGCGGAGCCTCCATGCTGGCGCAGACCGTCGCTTCGTCAGGCCACGCGCGACCGCCGGATGCCCAGGAGTCCGCGATTGACCTGGCGCGCCCAGAGCGGCCCACGATAGATGAACGCGGAGTAGCCCTGCACGAGTGTCGCACCGGCATCGAGACGCTCCTGCACGTCGGCAGCCGTCTCCACGCCCCCCACCGAGATCACGCAGAACTCCGCAGGCACGTGCGCGCGCACGATCCGCAGCACCTCCAGCGCTCGCGCCGCGAGCGGAGCTCCTGAGAGCCCTCCTGGGCCGATCGCATCGACGACGGATGCCGCTGCCGAGAGGCCCTCGCGCGAGATGGTGGTGTTCGTGGCGATGATGCCGTCGAGGCCGAGCCCGGTCGCGAGCTCGCAGATACGCACGACCTCGTCGTCTGCGAGGTCGGGGGCGATCTTCACGAGCAACGGCGTGCTGCCCGCCTGGGCACGCACGGCCTCGAGCAGCGGAGCGAGCGCATCCAACTCCTGCAGGCCCCGCAGGCCCGGCGTGTTGGGCGAGCTCACATTGACCACCAGGTAATCGGCGAACGGCGCCAGCACCCGTGTGCTGCGCTCGTAGTCGGCGATCGCGTCGTCGACGGGGGTCACCCGGCTCTTGCCGATGTTCACGCCGAGCACCGGCCGGTCAGCGCGGCGTGCGAGCCGCGAAAGACGGCCGACCGCGGCATCCGCACCGCCGTTGTTGAATCCCATGCGATTCACCAATGCGCGATCGGCAATCAGCCGGAACAGGCGCGGCCGTTCATTGCCGGTCTGGGCAAGCGCAGTGATGGTGCCGACTTCGACGTGCCCGAAGCCGAGCTGGCCGAGACCACGAACCGCGAAGCCGTCCTTGTCGAACCCTGCCGCGACACCGAACGGCGACGGGAAGCGGAGCCCCAGCGCCTCGACCTCGAGCGAGCGGTCGGGCGCCGTGAACGGCTCGACGAGACGACCGATTCCGAGCGTCGGCAGCATCCGGATGAACCGGAATGCGAAGTGGTGGGCGTCTTCGGGGTCCATGCGCGAGAAGACGAGGGAGAAGAGAAGTCGGTACATGCCGGCCTCAGGCTATCGGACCGCGACGCGCGCTCGGGTCGCGTTCACTCAACGGGGCGCGCAGGCAAGCGGCCGTGCTCGGCACGCAACTGCCCGATCGCCGAGTCGAAGTCGTCGAGCGATTCGAACGCCTGGTACACGCTCGCGAACCGCAGGTAGGCGACCTCGTCGAGCTCGCGCAGCGGTGGCAGGATCGCAAGGCCGATGTCGTTCGCCTCGATCTGCGATGCACCCGTCGACCTGATCGTCTCCTCGACCTTCTGGGCGAGCACCGCGAGGTCGGAATCGGTCACCGGGCGGCCCTGGCAGGCCTTCTTCACGCCGGCGACGACCTTCTCGCGACTGAACGGCTCGATCACGCCGCTGCGCTTGATCACCGCGAGGCTCGCTGTCTCGGTCGTGGAGAACCGCCGACCACACTCGGGGCACTGGCGTCGGCGACGGATCGAGAGTCCGTCGTCGCTCGTGCGGGAGTCGATGACACGGGAATCCGGGTGACGACAGAACGGACAGTACATGGTGCTCCAAGCCTAGCGGGGCATCGGGAACGGCCGACCGCGTTCGCGGAGGGCGCGGGTCAACGCGCGAATCGCGCGGTGACGGCGTCACCGTGGGCCGGCAGGTCTTCGGCCTCCGAGAGTGCGGCGATCACCGGGGCGACCTCGCGCAGCGCCGCGGCGTCGTAGCGCACCACCTGCTGCGGACGCAGGAACGTCGCAGCCGACAACCCCGACGCGTGGCGGGCCTGGCCGCCGGTGGGCAGCACGTGATTGGAGCCCGCCGCGTAATCGCCGAGACTGACCGGCGAGTGGTCGCCGAGAAAGATCGCCCCTGCGTTCTCGATACGCGCCAGCACGGAGTCTGGGTCGCGTACCTGGATCTCGAGGTGCTCGGGCCCGAAGGCGTTGGCGAAGTCGGCGGCCTGCTCGAGATCGTCGACGAGCACCACCGCGGACTGCGCCCCTTCGATCGCCTGCCGCACGCGCGCACTGTGCCGGGTCGTCGCCACGCGGGCCTCGAGACGGTCGGCGACGCGTCTGGCGAGCTCGGGCGAATCGGTGACCAGCACGGATGCCGCGAGCTCGTCGTGTTCGGCCTGGCTCACGAGGTCGGCGGCGACGAAGTCGGGGTCGGCGCCGTCGTCGGCGATCACGAGGATGTCGGTGGGACCGGCTTCGGCGTCGATGCCCGTGACCCCCTGCACGAGGCGCTTGGCGGCGGCGACGTACACGTTGCCCGGCCCGGTCACCCGCTGCACGGGCTCGAGGCCGAGCCCGGGCACGCCATACGCGAAGGCGCCGATCGCACCCGCTCCGCCCATGGCGTAGACCTCGGTGATGCCGAGCAGCGCCGCCACGCCCGCCACGAGCGGGTGCACCCGGCCATCGAACGCCTCCTGCGGCGGTGATGCGAGGGCGATCGAGCGAACGCCGGCGACCTGCGCAGGAACGACGTTCATGACGACGCTGGAGGGATACACCGCCTTGCCGCCCGGCACGTACAGGCCGACCCGTGCCACCGGCTGCCAACGCTGTTCGACGACGGCGCCCTCCGCGAGCACCGTTCGCATCGACGGCGGCACCTGGGCGCGGCTCGCGGCCCGTACCCGTGCGATCGTGCCCTCGATCGCGGTGCGGATCTCGGGCGCGAGCGCATCGAGTGCCGCAGCGAGCTCACCGGACGGCACGCGCACGCCGTCGGGACGCACGCGGTCGAACCGCTCGGCCTGGTCGAGCAGCGCCACCTCGCCGCGCTCGCGAACGTCGTCGACAAGGGTACGTGCACCGTCGAGCGCGGCGGAGACATCGGTCGCCGCGCGCGGGACGAGCGCGAGCAACTCGCTCGAGGAGGGACGGGTTCCGCGGAGGTCGATGGATCGCAGCATGGCCACTCCAGACTATCGAGCGGATCGCACCCGCCGAACGAGCAGGCCCCCGAGCGTCACACGAGGCAGTTCGGCCCCAGCAGGCTCTTCAGCTCACCGTAGAGGTCGGCCGTCACCTGCACCTGGTGCGGCAGTTCGAATACGCGAGCGGTGCGCCCCTTCACGAGCTTCAGCCGAACCTCGGTGTCGCCGCGGTGACGCACGAGCACGTCGCTCAGCGCCGATACCGTGTCGGTGGTCGCGCGCACGTCGGGCAACGAGATCATGACCGGCCCGGTCTCGTCGCCCTGGCCGAGGTCTGGGGTGATGACGCTGTAGGCGTGCAGGTTCATGCCGTCGTCGCGAAGGCTGACGCGCCCCCGGACGACCACGATCGAATCACCCTTCAGTCCGGGCGCGAACTCCTGATAGGCCTTGCCCATGAACATCACGGTGATCTCGCCCGAGAAGTCCTCGACCTGGATCATCCCGTACTGGTTGCCGCTCTGCCTGGCCACACGATGCTGCACGCTCGTGACGAGACCGGCGATGGTCACGGTGTCGCCGTCTTGCGTGGCATCCGACGACATCAGCTCGGTGATCGATGTCGAGGCGTGCTTCGCGAGCGGCACCTCGAGGCCCGCGAGCGGGTGGTCGGAGACGTAGAGGCCGAGCATCTCGCGCTCGAACGCGAGCTTGTCGCGCTTGGCCCATTCGGGTCGGTCGGGCACGAGCGAGGGTGCGGCGTCGCGCTCATGGTCGTCGAAGAGGCTGTCGAAGTCGAACCCGACGTCGCCGACCTCCTCTGCACGCTTCTCCTTGACGACCGACTCGACCGCACTCTCGTGGATCTCGACGAGGGCACGCCTCGTGTGCCCCAGCGAGTCGAACGCGCCGGCCTTGACCAATGACTCCACGGTGCGCTTGTTCGCCACCTGGATCGGGGACTTCTTGAGGAAGTCGTGGAACGACTCGAATCGGCCCTTCGCCTCGCGCGCGGCGCGGATCGCGTCGACCACGTTGAAGCCGACGTTGCGCACCGCCCCGAGGCCGAAGCGGATGTCGTCTCCGACGGCGGCGAAGAAGCCGATCGACTCGTTCACGTCGGGCGGCAGCACCTTGATGCCCATGCGCCGGCACTCGTTGAGATAGAGCGCGAGCTTGTCGCGGGCGTCGCCGACACTCGTGAGCAGCGCCGCCATGTACTCGGCCGGGTAGTGCGCCTTGAGGTACGCGGTCCAGTAGCTGAGCACGCCGTAGGCGGCGGAGTGCGCCTTGTTGAACGCGTAGTCGGAGAAGGGCAGGAGGATGTCCCAGAGGGTCTTGATCGCGGCATCCGAGAAGCCGTTGGCCTTCATGCCGCCCGAGAAGCCCTCGTACTGCTTGTCGAGCTCGGACTTCTTCTTCTTGCCCATCGCGCGGCGGAGGATGTCGGCCTGGCCGAGCGAGAAGCCGGCGACCTTCTGCGCGATCGCCATCACCTGCTCCTGGTAGATGATGAGGCCGTAACTCGTGTCGAGGATGTCTCTCAGGGGCTCTTCGAGCTCGGGATGGATCGGGGTGATGGGTTGCAGGCCGTTCTTGCGCAAGGCGTAGTTGATATGCGAGTTCGCACCCATCGGCCCCGGGCGATAGAGCGCGATGACGGCCGAGATGTCTTCGAAGTTGTCGGGCTTCATCTGTCGCAGGAGCGAGCGCATCGGCCCGCCGTCGAGCTGGAACACGCCCAGCGTGTCGCCCTTCGCCAAGAGGTCGTAGGCGCCCTGGTCGTCGAGGGCGAGCTCTTCGAGCACCGGTCGGTGACCGCGGTTCGCCTCGATGTTGTCGAGCGCGTCGTCGATGATGGTGAGATTGCGCAGCCCGAGGAAGTCCATCTTGATGAGGCCGAGCGCCTCGCACGCGGGATAGTCGAACTGGGTGACGATCTGTCCGTCTTGTTCCCGCTTCATGATCGGGATGATGTCGATGAGCGGGTCGCTCGACATGATGACGCCCGCGGCGTGCACGCCCCACTGCCGCTTCAGGTTCTCGAGCCCGAGCGCCGTCTCGAAGACCGTCTTCGCCTCGGCGTCCGTCTCGATGAGCGCGCGGATGTCGCCGGCCTCCTTGTAGCGCGCGTGCGACGGGTCGAGGATGCCCGACAGTGGGATGTCCTTGCCCATGACGGCCTGCGGCATCGCCTTCGTGAGCTTCTCGCCCATCCCGAATGGGAAGCCGAGTACGCGGCTCGAGTCCTTGAGTGCCTGCTTCGCCTTGATGGTGCCGTAGGTCACGATCTGCGCAACGCGCTCGTCGCCGTACTTCTCGGTGACATAGCGGATGACCTCGCCCCGGCGACGCTCGTCGAAGTCCACGTCGAAGTCGGGCATCGACACGCGATCGGGGTTCAGGAACCGCTCGAAGATGAGGCCGTGCTGCAGGGGATCCAGATCGGTGATGCGCATGGCGTACGCCGCCATCGAGCCGGCACCCGAGCCACGGCCGGGCCCGACCCGGATGCCGTTGTTCTTCGACCAGTTGATGAAGTCGGCGACGACGAGGAAGTACCCGGGGAAGCCCATCTGCGAGATGACGCCGACCTCGTAGTCGGCCTGCCTCCGCACCTCATCGGGAATGCCGTTCGGGTAGCGCACGTGCAGTCCCCGCTCGACCTCCTTCACGAACCAGCTCTCTTCGCTCTCGCCCTCCGGCACGGGGAACCGCGGCATGTAGTTCGCGCTCGTGTCGAACTGCACGTTCGACCGCTCGGCGATCAGGAGCGTGTTGTCGCACGCCTCGGGATGGTCACGGAAGACGTGCCGCATCTCGGCGGCGGACTTCAGGTAGAACTCGTCTGAATCGAACTTGAACCGGTTCGGATCGTCAAGCGTCGATGCCGACTGCACACAGAGCAGCGCCGCATGGCTCTTCGCGTCGTGCGCGTGCGTGTAGTGGAGGTCGTTGGTCGCCAGCAGCGGCAGGTCGAGCTGCTTCGCCAGACGCAGCAGGTCGTCCATGATGCGCCGTTCGATGCCGAGCCCGTGGTCCATCACCTCGGCGAAGTAGTTCTCTCTGCCGAAGAGATCGCGATAGTCGGATGCCGCCTTCACCGCTTCGTCGTACTGCCCGAGCCGCAGGCGGGTCTGCACCTCGCCCGAGGGGCATCCGGTGGTGGCGATCAAGCCCTTCGAGTACGTCTGCAGGAGCTCACGATCCATTCGCGGCTTGAAGTAGTACCCCTCGATCGAGGCGCGGCTCGAGAGCCGGAACAGATTGTGCATGCCCTCCGTCGTCTCGGAGAGCAGCGTCATGTGCGTGTACGCGCCCGATCCCGACACGTCGTCGCCACCGCCGTTGCCCCACCGCACGCGGGTCTTGTCGCTGCGGTGAGTGCCGGGGGTGACGTACGCCTCGGTGCCGATGATCGGCTTGATGCCGGCATCGGTCGCCTGCTTCCAGAAGTCGTAGGCGCCGAACACGTTGCCGTGGTCGGTGACGGCGACGGCGGGCATGCCCTCGCCCTTCGCAGCCTGGATCAGCTCCCCCACGCGGGCCGCGCCGTCGAGCATCGAGTACTCGCTGTGCACGTGCAGGTGGACGAAGGAATCGGTGGCCACTGGGCTCCTCATCGGGGTGCTGCGAGGTCGGTTCGGGGGTCTTCAAAGTCTACGGCGACCCGGCGACGCGGTTGCCTCTGGACTCGCGGACGACGAAGAGTGTGCGCCGGTGTTCAGTCGCCACGGAGCACTTCGAGGGCGTGCGCGAGATCTCCCGGGTATTCGGAGGCGAACGTCGTCCACTCGCCTGTTCCGGGATGCGTCAGCGACAGCTGCTGCGCATGCAGCCACTGCCGGGTGAGTCCGAGGCGCGTCGACAGCGTCGGGTCGGCCCCGTACATGGTGTCTCCGGCGCACGGATGCCGCTGCGCCGCCATGTGCACGCGGATCTGGTGCGTTCGCCCGGTCTCGAGATGCACCTCGAGGAGCGAGGCGTACGGGAACGCCTCGATCGTCTCGTAGTGGGTGACCGCGTGCTTGCCGCCCGCCACGACCGCGAACTTCCACTCCGAGCGCGGATGACGGCCAACTGGGGCATCGATGGTACCGGCCAGCGGATCGGGGTGGCCCTGAACCACCGTGTGGTAGATCTTCTCCACCTCGCGGTCGTGGAACTGGCGTTTCAGCTCGGTATAGGCCCGCTCGGACTTCGCGACGACCATGAGCCCGCTCGTGCCCGCGTCGAGCCGGTGCACGACGCCTTGGCGCTCCGGAGCACCTGAGGTCGAGATGCGGAACCCGGCGGCGGCGAGGGCGCCGACCACGGTCGGCCCCTCCCAGCCGATCGACGGGTGCGCGGCGACGCCGGCCGGCTTGTCGATCACGACCAGGTCGTCATCATCGTGGACGATGCCGAGGTCGGGAACCGCGATCGGCTCCACCGTAAGGGCGCGCGGTGGCTCCCAGCTCACCTCGAGCCACGCTCCACCACGCAGCCGGTCGGACTTGTCGACCGATGCTCCGTCGAGTACGACTCCGCCCGCCGACGCGATCTCCGCTGCGACGGTGCGCGAGAAGCCGAGCAGCTTCGCGAGCCCCTGGTCGACCCGTGCGCCGTCGAGCCCATCAGGCACCGGGAATGAGCGGTGCTCCACGGTCAGGACTCGCGTGCGAGCGGAGCACGCGTGAGCGGGATGCCCGCACGGCGCGCATCGGGCGACTCGTCGCCTGGCGAGGTGTCGGTGAGCCCGTGCCTCGGCGTCGTCGCGACGTCGGTCACCGAATCACGCGAGGCCTGCTTCGTCTCGCGCGTGCCGTCGAGTCCCACCCCTCGGATCGTGAGGATCATGAAGAGCACCATGCTCGAGACGATCGCCACGTCCGCCACGTTGTAGATCGCCGGGATGAGCCATGGCGTGGAGATGAAGTCGATGACGTGTCCGAGTCCGAAGCTCGGCTCGCGGAGGAGACGGTCGGTGAGATTGCCGAGCACTCCGCCGAGGAGGAGCCCGAACACGAGCGCCCAGGCCAGCGAGCGGATGCGACGAGCGAACCACACGATGAACGTGATGACGCCCGCGGCGAGGATGGTGAAGATCCACGTCATGCCGCTCGCGAGCGAGAAGGCTGCGCCGGGGTTCCGCACGAACTGCCACTGCAGCACGGTGCCGAGCACCGGCACGACCTCACCCTCGGAGAGATTCGTGACGACGAGGAACTTGCTCAGCTGGTCGACGCCGTACACCACGAGGGCGCAGGCGGCCAGGATGACGAGAGCTGTGGTGCTGCCGACCTTCGCGGCCCGCTCAGCCGCCAAAGCCCTGGAAGGTCGGTGCAGGCGTCTGGTCGGACGCACCGACGGGCGACGAGAAGCCCTGGTTGCCCGAGACCTGCACGGGTGCCGCCGTGTCGAGATCGCGCAACTGGCCCTCGATGTAGCTCTTCAGCTTCTGACGGTACTCACGCTCGAAGACGCGAAGTTCGTCGACTCGCTTCTCGAGCGCAAGACGCTCCTGGTCGAGGATGCCCATCTGTGCACGCTGCTTGGCCTCGGCCTCTGCCACGACTCGCGCCGCGGTGGCGTGCCCCTCTGCAATGAGCGCGTCGCGCTTCTCGATGCCCTCGCGCACGTGCTCCTCATGCAGGCGCCGGGCGAGCTGGAGGAGGTTCGTGGTCGACGTCTGCTCGTCGAGCTCGGACTGCGGCTGGGCCGGTGCCTGGGTGGGCACCGCGACCGTGGGTGGCGGCGCAGCCGGCTCGTTGTAGACGGCGGCGGGTGCCGGCGCGGCGGGAGCACTCGTGCCGCCCTCTGCGGCCCGCGCTTCTGCGGTGGCGAGCCGTTGACGCAGCTCGTCGTTCTCCTGGTTCAGCCGGCGCAGCTCGACGACGACCTCATCGAGGAAGTCGTCGACCTCGTCCTGGTCGTAGCCCTCCCGGAATTTCGTCGCCTGGAAGCGCTTGTTGACCACATCTTCCGGAGTTAGCGCCATGGCTTTCCACCCTCAAATCTGTCGAATCTGTTCGATCACGTTCTGCTAACGGTAGCAAAGGTCTCTGCGGGGGCGCAGTGCCGAACGTCTCGGCTTGTCACCCTCGCAGCAGATGGTCAGCCCGTGGGCTGTGCCAGCGCCGCCAACCACGACACCACGGTCATCGCGACGATGACCAGCAGCATCGCCAGGCTCCACCCGAGATCGAGTGCGACCTGGCCGATGCGGATCGGCGGCACGAGCCGCCGGAAGAAGTTCACGGGAGGATCCGTCACGGTGTACACCGCCTCAACCGCCACGAGCCAACCGCCATGGGGGCGCCACGAGCGGTTGAAGGTACGGACGAGATCGAGCACGAAGCGCGCCCACATCACGAAGAAGTAGATGAGCAGCAGCGTGTAGACGATGTTCCAGATGACGGCGAGCGCACCCACGGGCGGCTAGGCGTGCGTGAAGAACGACGCGTCGACGTCGCCCTCCACCTCGCCGGCTTCGCCGGACACGACCACGTGCGCGGGCGAGAGCAGGAACACCTTGCTCGTGACGCGCTCGATCTTGCCGTAGAGGCCCTGAGAGAGCCCGCTCGCGAAGTCGATGAGCCGGCGGGCATCGCCGTCGGACATCTGCGAGAGGTTGATGATCACCGGCACGCCCTCGCGGAAGGACTCGGCGATCACCTGGGCGTCACGGTACTGACGCGGGTGCACGGTGAGGATCTCGTTCATTTCCACCTGAGGGGTGCTCGGTTGGACATGGTTCTTTCGGAGCGGAGTCACGGCCGCACCGGTCTTCGGGGCCGGGGCGGCATGCACGATGGGTGCTGCGGGCGCGGGCGACGCCGGTGCGGCGTCCTCATGCTCGAGCTCCTCATCGGCGAGGCCGAGGTAGACCATGGTCTTCTTGAGCGGGTTCGACATCGCTGCCTCCGTCTGGGTTCCGTCTCTTCGAGGCTAACCGGCGTCCGGCCGATTCCCGGTGATTGCGGTGCCGATCCGGAGGTGTGTCGCACCCTCCAGGATCGCCTCGCGAAAGTCGTGCGACATCCCGATCGACAGGTCTGTGGCATTCGGCGCGATCTCGGTGATCCGCTCGGAGAGCAGGCGCACCCGCGCGAAGGCCGGTCGTGCGGGCTCGCCGAGCGGCGCAACGGCCATGAGCCCGCGCAGGTGCAGCCCGGGCGTGTCGAGCACGTGTTCGACGAGTGCATCCAGTCCCTCGGCGGCGACACCGCCCCTCGACGGGTCGTCGGTGAGGTTCACCTGCACGAAGCAGTCGATGGATGCCTCGTCCGAGCGCAGCGCGTCGACGAGCGACGCGCGATCGACCGAATGGACGGCGGTGGCGTACGAGCGCACCTGCCGTGCCTTCTTGCGTTGCAGCTGCCCGACGAAATGCCACCTGAGCTCCAGGTCGGCGAGCTCGACAGCCTTCGCCTGCGCCTCCTGATGTCGGTTCTCGCCGATGTCACGCACACCGAGCGACGCGAGCTCAGCGACCAGCGCTGCAGGCTGGAACTTCGTGACCACGATGGTCGTGATCTCCGATGGGCTGCGACCGGCGTCGCGTGCGGCATCCGCGATGGTGCCCTGTACCGCCGCGAGTCGCTCGGCGAGGGCGCTCATCGGCGCATCAGGGGGGCCGCCGCGCATCGTGTCACTTCAGGAAGTCGGGGATGTCGAGGTCGTCGCCCTCGTCGTGGAATGCGGGGTCGGAGACGATCTGGTCGGCCGCCGCTGTGGACGCCTCGCCCCAGTTCGCCGTCTCGACGAGCTCGTCGATGTCGATCTCGCCGATGACGTCGGCCACCTCGGTGCCGAGCCCTGCGCTGCCGCCGACGCTCGCCCCCACCGCGGCGGGTACGAAGTTCGTGCGCTTCGCCTCGACCGGCTGGGGCTTCGTCCCGGGCTCGCCGCCGTCGAAGCCCGCGGCGATGACCGTGACCCGAACCTCATCGCCGAGCGTGTCGTCGATGACGGCACCGAAGATGATGTTCGCCTCGGGGTGCACCGCCTCCTGCACGAGCCGCGCTGCGTCGTTGATCTCGAAGATACCGAGGTTCGACCCGCCCTGGACCGAGAGCAGCACACCGTGCGCGCCGTCGATGGAGGCCTCGAGCAGGGGGCTCGCCACGGCGAGTTCCGCGGCCTTGATCGCTCGATCCGCCCCCCGCGAGGAGCCGATGCCCATGAGCGCGGAGCCTGCGCCCTGCATGACCGACTTGACGTCGGCGAAGTCGAGGTTGATGAGGCCGGGCGTGGTGATGAGATCGGTGATGCCCTGCACGCCGGCGAGGAGCACCTGGTCGGCGGTGGCGAACGCCTCGAGCATCGAGATACCGCGATCGCTGATCTCGAGGAGCCGATCATTCGGCACGACGATGAGGGTGTCGACTTCTTCCTTCAGTCGAGCGACGCCCTGCTCCGCCTGGGTCTGCCTGCGCTTGCCCTCGAATCCGAACGGCTTGGTCACCACGCCGATGGTGAGCGCGCCGATGGACTTCGCGATACGGGCCACCACGGGAGCACCGCCGGTGCCCGTGCCGCCGCCCTCTCCCGCCGTGACGAACACCATGTCGGCACCGGCGAGGGCCTCTTCGATCTCTTCGGCGTGATCCTCGGCCGCTCGGCGGCCGACCTCGGGGTCGGCGCCTGCGCCGAGGCCGCGCGTGAGATCACGGCCGACATCGAGCTTGACGTCGGCGTCGGACATGAGCAGCGCCTGTGCATCGGTGTTGATGGCGATGAACTCGACCCCGCGGAGGCCGAGCTCGATCATCCTGTTCACGGCGTTGACACCGCCGCCGCCGATGCCGACGACCTTGATGACGGCGAGGTAGTTCTGGTTTGTCGACATGACCGGCCTTCCGTGCGAACTCTGAACCTTGAACCTCTAGTCGAAGGTTAAAGTTTTGCTGAGTATGCAATTCCTGATTCGAAGGTAGGTGCCGCGCGCCCGGCTTCCCGCAGGCCACCCCGCGTGTCGCGAACCGGCGGCGACATCGGCTCGCGGCATCCGTCTCCGCAGGTTCGTGTCACTCCCAGACGGGGCTGTTCGGAGCCGAGACATCGTAGAGGGTGACGGTGTCGGGTGGCGCCGCCAGCATCAGGGCATCGAGCACGTCGGCCTTGTAGCCGGAGTCCTCGGCACTCCCCCACACGACGCTCGCCCCGCCGGCGAGCTCGAGTTGCACGTCATCGGCGGTGGCCGCCGTCGCGTGCGACAGTTGAGCGCGAACCTCGGGTGGCAAGCTCCGCACCACTGCAGCGACAGCGCGGAATCCAGCTCCGGCAACGCCGCCTTCGGCCTCGATGAGGGGCTGGCCCTCTGGCCGCTCGGCCGGACGGTCGATCACGACACCGGCCGCGTCGACGAGTTCGAGACCCGATCCGCTGTCGACGACGCCGATCGGGGTGCGTTCGACGATGCGCACCACGAGCGTTCCCGGCGGGATCGCTTCGATCGCATACGTCTCGATGAGCGGAAACCCATCGAGCGCCGCATGCACGTCTGCCGAATCGATGAGCGAGAGCGGTGTGCCCATGATGCCGCCGAACTCCGCCTGCAGGGTCGCCACGGGGATGCGTTGGGCGCCTTCGATGCGCACCTCGCGCAGGGCCATGAGCGGCGAGTACGCTCCCACCGCGACCACCGCCACGAGCGCGGCCACCGAGCCTGCCACCACCGCCCAGATCAGCCGCCGTCGGCGCGAGCGTTTCGTGAACCGCCGCACCTCCTGCCGCTCGTAGCGGCGACGTTCCCGTTGCGCGGTTCGCAGTGCCCGCCTCGCCGCGCGAGGATCGGGGTTGGGTGCCTCGGTCACCGGGCGCTCGGGCGCCGCCGAAGCATCCGGCACCGTGCTCACGAATCCCGGTGCCACCGCGATCGGCTCGGTCGACACGCGATCGACCGGAGCCGTGGGCCGCGGTTCGACCGATGCGGGGGCCGCACCCCGCCGAGGCGCCGTCTGCTCGGGCGCCGCCTGCGTCGCGGCCCGCGAGTCACGGGCGGGTTCACGCCGGGCCTTCGGCGCCCGTGGCCGGTCGAAGCCCTCTGGGCGCTTCACGCCGGCTGCGCCCTCATCCGCGCTCCCGTTCGAGCGAGCCGAGCAACTGCGGGACGATGCGATACACGTCGCCGCAGCCGAGGGTGACCACGAAGTCGCCCTCGCGTGCGATCCGTGCGGTGTGGTCGGCCGCCTCCTGCCAGTCGGGCACGAAGGCGACGTGCGAGGGGTCGCCGAACCGCTCGCTCACGAGCGCGCCGGTCACCCCCGGCTCGGGGTCCTCCCGCGCGCCGTACACGTCGAGCACCACGGTCTCGTCGGCGTAGTGCTCGAGCACCTCCGCGAACTCCTTCGCGAACAGCCGGGTGCGACTGTAGAGATGCGGCTGGTGCACGGCGATGATGCGGCCCTCGCCGACGACCGTGCGGGCCGCAGCGAGCGCTGCGGCGACCTCGGTGGGGTGGTGCGCGTAGTCGTCGTAGACGCTCACTCCCCCGACGGTGCCGTGCAGTTCGAACCGGCGCCCGGTGCCCGCGAAGCGGGCGATTCCGGCGAGGGATGCCTCGGGGTCGAAGCCGAGGCCGACGAGCACGGCGAAGGCACCGGCCGCGTTGACGGCGTTGTGGTGACCCGGCACCCGGAGCGTCGCTCGGAAGTCGGCCCCTCCGTACGAGATGGCGAACGACACCGGGCCATCGGTCTCGATGGAGTGCACTCGCACCGTGGCATCCGTCGCCTCACCGAACGTCACGACGCGCTCGTGCGTGAGGCGATCGGCGACTCGCTTGGCGCCTGGATCGTCGGAGGAGATCACCACGAGCTCGCGCGCGCGGTCGGCGAAATCGACGAACGCCTGCTCGAAGGCGTCGAGGGAACCGTAGTGGTCGAGGTGGTCGGGGTCGACGTTCGTGACGAGCGCGACCGAGGTGTCGTAGAGCAGGAAGGACCCGTCCGACTCGTCGGCCTCGACGACGAAGAGGTCGCCCTCACCGGCGGCGGAACTGACGCCCAGCTCTTCGATCACGCCGCCGTTGACGAAGCTCGGGTCTTCGCCGAGCTCGAGCAGGCCGGTGATGATCATGCCCGTCGACGTGGTCTTGCCATGTGCGCCGGCGACCGAGACGAGGCGCTGGCCGGCGATCAGCCACGCGAGCGCCTGCGAGCGGTGCAGCACCGGAAGGCCGCGCTCGAGTGCGAGCCGATACTCGGGGTTGTCCTCCCAGAGCGCGCCCGTGACGACGACGGCCTCTGCGTCGCCCACATTCGCCGCATCGTGGCCGATCGCGATCTCGGCGCCGAGCGCGCGCAGAGCGGCGATGTTGTCGGAGTCGCGCACGTCGGACCCGGTCACGCGGTGGCCGGCATCGATGAACAGGCGCGCGATGCCGCTCATACCCGATCCCCCGATGCCCACGAAGTGGACGGCGCCGAGCTCAATGGGGATGTTGACGTTCAGGTCGGGCTTGATGGTCACGAGCGGCGGTTCTTCCTCGGTGCGGTGCGTGGTCGGGTCGCGGGTCACGGATGCTGCGGCATCCGCTCACTCCACGTTACGCGTTGCCCGCGGTGTCGCCGGCAGCATCGCCGAGCGCTGCGTCGATGAGCGCGATCATGCGTCGGGTGCCGTCGCGATGACCCACGGATGCCGCTGCCCGCGACATCCGTTCGACACGTGCCCCGTCGCCGAGGAGCGGCACGAGCTCGCCGACGACCCATGCAGGCAGGAATTGCCCGTCGTCGACGAGGAGGCCGCCGCCCGCGCCGACCACCTCGGCGGCGTTGAAGCGCTGCTCGCCGTTGCCCACGGGATAGGGCACGTAGATCGCGGGGATGCCGAGCGCGGCGAGCTCGCTCACGGTGGCGGCGCCGGCACGCGAGACAGCGACGTCCGCGACCGAGAGCGCCAGGTCCATACGATCGACGTACTCGACCAGGCGGTAGCCGTCGACGGCGGGGTCAGCGACGTCGGCGTTCCCACCGACGATGTGCAGCACCTGCCAGCCCGCGCCGGTCACCGCGGCCGCGCTCTGCACCATGGTGCGGTTGATTCGGCGGGCGCCGAGGGAGCCACCGGTTGCCAGCAGCACCGGGCGGCCCGCATCGAGCCCGAAGTGTCGTGCCGCCTCTTCGCGAAGCGCTTCGCGGTCGAGCGCCTCGATCTCGCGGCGCAGCGGCATGCCGACGACCTCGGCATGCCGCAGCGGTGTCCCGCTGAACGCCACACCGACCCGCGCGGCCCATCTCGCACCCAGGCGGTTCGCGAGGCCCGGCTTCGCGTTGGCCTCGTGGATCGCGATCGGCACCCCCGCTCGCCGCGCGGCGAGGTAGGCGGGTGTCGAGACGTATCCGCCGAATCCGGTGACGATGTCGACACCGCGCTCGTCGATGATGCGACGCACGTCGTCGATCGATCGGCGGAATCGCGATGGGAACGAGAGCGCCGCGCGGTTCGGTCGCCGGGGGAACGGCACCTTCGCGATCGTGAGCAGCTCGTAGCCGCGAGCGGGAACGAGTCGTGACTCGAGGCCCTCCTCGGTACCGAGCACCAGCACCTCGTCGTCGGCGTCGCGCTCGCGCAGTCCGTCGGCGACCGCGAGCAGCGGGTTCACGTGGCCGGCGGTTCCGCCGCCGGCGAGGAGATGCACCGTCATCGCGCCGTCCGCCCGGTCGCGGCAGCCGCCGCCTTCGCCTGCGCGCGTTCTGCAGCCCTGGTCGCCGCCTCGGGGTCGCGTGCGACCGACAGCACGACGCCGATCGCGAAGAGCGTCGTGAGCAGGGCCGTACCGCCCGCCGAGACGAGCGGCAGCGGTACGCCCAGGACAGGGAACACTCCGAGCACGACACCGATATTGACACATGCCTGGCCGACCACCCAGACGAGCACCGCCGCCGTGACGGCCTTGGCGAACGGCGTGCGTGCGGCACGCAGCACCCTCGCGAACGCGATGGCGAGCACGACGAACAGGCCGATCACTACGACCGCGCCGATGAGCCCGAGCTCTTCACCGATGATCGCGAAGATGAAGTCGTTGTCGGCGGCGGGCAGCCACGACCATTTCGCCGTGGAGTTGCCGAGCCCGACGCCGAAGATGCCGCCGTTCGCGAGCGCGAACCGGCCGTGCTGGATCTGCCAGCAGCCGCCCACGTCGTAGTCGACGCAGGTCTCGCCGAGGAAGGCCGTGAGGCGCTCCATCCGGCTCTCGCTCGAGACGGCGAAGATCACGACGACGGCGATGGCGATGAGCAGTGGGGGCAGCAGCAACCTGAAGCGCACGCCGATCAGGAACAGCGCACCGAGCAGCATCGCGCCCATGACCATCACCGTGCCGAGGTCGCCGCCGAGCAGCACGAGCCCGATCGCGCCTCCGCCTACGAGCAGGATCGGCAGGATGCCCCGTCGGAACTCGCCGAGCAGCGCCTGCTTCTTGGTGACGATCAGGCCGAGCCAGATGACGAGGGCAACCTTGATGATCTCGGAGGGCTGGAACTGCACCGGGCCGAGCGCCAGCCAGTTCGTATTGCCGCCCACGGTGATGCCGAGCGGCGTCGCCACGACGAGCACCTGCAGCGCGCACGAGAGGATCAGCGCCAGCCAGGCCCATCGCATCCAGAAGCGCTCGGGCATCCGGCTCGCGATGAGCATGATCGGGATGCCGAACAGCGCGTACAGCCCCTGTCGTGACGCCTGCACGAAGAATCCGCCGTCTTCGATGTTCGACTCGACCGACGATGACGAGAGCACCATCACGAGCCCGAACACGACCAGGAAGATCGTCGTGCCCACGAGCAGGAAGTAGTCCTTCGACTCCACGCGGAAGACGCGACCGAGCCGGATGCGGGCTGCCGAGACGCCCGCGGCCTCAGCCTTCGTCGGCCTGGTCGTGCGGGGCGGTGTCGTCATCCGCCTCACCCCCCAGCCTCGATCTGACCGCCTCGTGGAACCGCCTGCCCCGATCGGCGTAGTCGGTGAACTGATCCATCGACGCCGCGGCCGGCGCGAGCAGCACCGTGTCGCCGGCCTCAGCCACCGATGCGGCCAATTCCACCGCCCTCGGCATCACCGTTTCAGTGTCATCCGTGACGACCTCGAAGAGAGGCAGCTCGGGCGCGTGTCGCCGGAACGCCGACGTGAGCGCGGCACGGTCGACGCCGATCACGATCGCGGCACGGAGCCGTGCAGCATGCGCGGCGACCAGCGCGTCGGCGTCGACGCCCTTCAAGAGGCCCCCGACGATCCAGATCACCGAACCGAACGCACGCAGCGATGCCTCTGCGGCATGCGGGTTCGTGGCCTTGGAGTCGTCGATCCAACGGACGCCGCCGGCCTCGGCCACCGCCTCGATGCGATGCGCATCAAGGCGGAAGTCGCCGAGGGCATCGTGGATGACCCCGACCGGCACCCCGTAGGAGCGCGCGAGCGCGGACGCGGCAAGGATGTTCTGCACGATGTGCGGTGCCGCGAGGCCGTGTGGCTCGAGCTCATCGACCGTGATGATCTCGAGCGCAGACGTGCGACGCTCGTCGAGGAATGCGCGGTCGCAGAGGATGCCCTCGACCACGCCGAAGTCGCTGGGCCCCGGGGTGTCGAGGCCGAAGCCGATCGCTCGGGCGCCCTCCTCGACGTCGGCGTCCTCGACCATGTGCATGGTCGCCTCGTCGGCCCGGTTGTACACGCACGCGACTTTCGTGTTCTCGTACACGGTCGCCTTCGCCGCACGGTATGCCTCTGGCGAGCCGTGCCAATCGAGGTGGTCGTCGGCGATGTTGAGGCACACGCTCGCCCACGGATGGAGCGCGCCCGGCCCGGTCTTCGGCAGGTGGTGCAGCTGGTAGCTCGAGAGCTCCACGACGAGCGCATCGAACCCGCCGGGGTCGCGCACGGCGTCGAGCACCGGCACCCCGATGTTCCCGCACGGCGCGGCGCG
>JALYWB010000037.1 GCA_030852935.1 Actinomycetota bacterium
AGGTCGGTGAGCACGTCTTGTGCCACGGGGAATCCTCCGGGGAGTTCAGATCGGGATGTGCTGGTCGGAAATGGGCTGGTCGAGCGGATGCCGCCCTACACGGGCTCAGTGTCCGGCGAGGTGGGCCCGTGGGCCGTTCTCGGCGAACGCAGGAGCCCGCGAGAGAGGCATCCGCTCACCGACTACCAGCGGTAGTGAGCGAAGGCGCGGTTCGACTCGGCCATCTTGTGCGTGTCTTCGCGGCGCTTGACCGCGGCACCGAGGCCGTTCGAGGCGTCGAGGATCTCGTTGGTGAGTCGCTCGGTCATCGTCTTCTCGCGGCGAGCCTTGGCGTAGCTGGTGAGCCAGCGCAGTGCCAGGGTGTTCGCGCGGTGCGGCTTGACCTCGACAGGGACCTGGTAGGTCGAACCGCCGACGCGGCGCGAACGCACCTCGAGGGTGGGGCGCACGTTGTCGAGCGCCTTCTTGAGGGTGGCGACGGCGTCCTGGCCGGACTTCGTGGCGACGTTCTCGAGCGCTTCGTAGACGATGCGCTGCGCGAGGTCCTTCTTGCCGTCGATCAGGATCTTGTTGACGAGCTGGCTGACGACCGGCGAGCTGTAGACCGGGTCGGCGACGACGGGGCGCTTCGGAGCGGGTCCTTTGCGAGGCATTACTTCTTCTCCATCTTCGCGCCGTACTTGCTGCGGCCCTGCTTGCGGTTCTTCACGGCCTGCGTGTCGAGCGCGCCGCGGACGATCTTGTAGCGCACACCCGGGAGGTCCTTCACACGACCGCCGCGGATGAGCACCATCGAGTGCTCCTGGAGGTTGTGGCCCTCACCGGGGATGTAGGCCGTGACCTCTGTGCCGTTCGAGAGCTTCACGCGGGCGACCTTGCGGAGCGCCGAGTTCGGCTTCTTCGGGGTGGTGGTGTACACGCGCGTGCACACGCCGCGCTGCTGGGGGTTGGCCTTCAGGGCGGGGGCCTTGGTCTTGGTGACCTTCGGCGAGCGACCCTTGCGGACCAACTGCTGAATCGTTGGCACTGCTTCTCCTTGTTGTGCTGCACGGTGACAGCGTTTGATGGAAATCACATCAGACCCACCGGCACCGCAGAGCTGCGGGGCCTTCAGGTGGTGGGTATGCCGTGGGGGCGACCATCGCGGTGCCCTTGGAGTGTGCGTCTGCCGTGAACCGGAGGTGTGCCATGCTGGTGACCATCGCAGGTCGCCACGAAGGCACGGTTCAAGCACGCGTCAACGCGCACACCCGATCAATGGTAATGCCGCGTAACGTTGCGGTCAAATGGGCACGGATGCCGCGGGCCCTCGTCCTCTCAGGGCGTAATGCCCGACGACTCAACCGGGCCAGCCCGGAGAGTCGAGCTCTCGGTCGAGGTCGGCCAGGAGTTCCTCGACCTGCGGCTCGACGTACTCGACGACGGCATGGCCGATGCGCTCGCGATGTTGCGCGAGCTCCACGCAGATGCGACGACCCAGCTGCTTGGCGAACTCGTCGGCGAGGCGCACCTCCTCGCGCAGCGCCTCCTTCTCCTCCATCGTGAACGGACGCGGGGCCGGCTCGTTCGCCGCGGCTGCGGCATCCGCCTCCAGGCCGCTGAGGGTGAACAGGAACGGCTGATCGGGCAGCGGCTCGGGGTCGAGGTCGAGGCCGAGGAACTCGGGATCGAGCCCCTCCCCTGCGCGGTAGGGGCGTCGCGCCTTGCGCTCCTCCGCCAACCGGATCTCGCGGTGGAGCATCGGGAGGTTGCGCGCCGTGTAGTCGTCGACCGCTGCGTCGATGATGCCCTTCATCCGCATCGAGAACGCGTGCTGCACCGGGTGCGGCACGTCGACGTCGAGAGCCGCGGCGGTGAGGATCGGCGAACCGAAGCAGCGGGTGCACAGACGCACTCGCGCGCGATGCGTGCCGGGGCGCCATCTGGGCAGCCAGGCGAGCCACCGGTCGACCTCGTGGCTCACGCGCGCCTCGATCGATCCCTCCACCCGGTTCACGATACTGCCCGATGTCGCCGTGGCCGCCGATGAACGGGTCGACCGGCGCGCCCTTCGACGAGCGCAGGGAACGCGCACACGAATTCAGTGGCTTCGAGACGGCCTCACTCTTCGTCGTTTCGCTCCCACGGCCAGCGCGGCCGCTCTGCGCCGCTCGCCTGGGCGGCGGCCACCGTAGTGGCGAGCCAGCTCACGAGCGCGGCGAGCACGGCGACGAGCAGGCCGAACCAGCTGACGCCGAATCCGAGCCCGAACAGCACCGAGGCCAGAACGGTGCCGGTAGCCATGGCGAAGGCGACGATCGCGACGGCGACGGCCGCGAGCCAGGTCCAGAGTGCAGCGAGGAGCACCGTCGTGAGCACGCGCCCCGGGGTGCGCAGGGCGCGACCGAGATGCAGGAGCAGCGCCGCCACGGCGGCCGCGACGATGGCCGGGCCGACGAAGAGTCCGGCCTGCCGACTCGGGATGACCTCGGCGTCGGTGAGCAGGCTCACGAACCCGTAGACGCAGACGACGAGCGCGAGGTACAGCGCTGCGGCGAAGCCGGCGACCATCCAGCCCGAACGTCGACGCTCATCCATCCTTCGAGCGTACGCGCACAGTATGGCCGCACCGGCGCCCCGGGAGCGCCGAGGCCGGCCGCGCTCGAGCGGATAGGCTGTGTGAGCCCTCGGCCCGCCGCGGCCCCATGACGACCCCGGAGGTGAGAGCCGTGGAGAATCCGCGGTACGTTGCACGCGTCGACCGACCGAAGATCGATGGGGTCCGCCGCTGGAACCGCGGGATGCTGGTCGTCAGCGGCGTGGTCGGCGCCCTCTTGGCCGGCGCCCTCGCCGTCGCCATCGTGACCGACATGGGATGGTTCACGATCATGATCGCCGCGCTCGGGGTGCTCGCGTGCCTCATCTCGGTCCTGCTCGCAGTCCGGCGCCGGCGCGCGGTGGCGCTGCTGGTCGCCGGCGATGATGTCGCCCTGACCGTCGATGACGCGGGAGTTCGGTTGGCCGGAGCCCCGCTCATCCCCTGGCATGACATCGTGTTCGTCGGCGTGCTCGACGACCGCGAACGCACCGGCCGGCTGCAACGGCTGCCGTTGTCGGGTGCGCTCGCGCGGGTCACGGTGCGCGCAGGCAGCCCGACGCTGTTGTGTGAGGTCGGCGTGCGCGACGGAGTCAGGCTCAGGAGCGCGTTCGCCGGCATCCCTGGAGCCGACCGCGTGACCCTCTTCGACGCGTTCGAGGGCACCCGCCGCGGGCTGATCCCGCTCATGCTCGACGCCGTGGTCGACGATGCGACGGCGCATCAGGCGGCCCAGGTGCTGATCCGCGAGGCGGAACGACGGGGCATCCCGGCCCGGTCGTTTGCGAAGGTCTTCGCGTACTTCGAATGGAAGGGCCCCATGATCGACCGGAAATGGCCTGCCGAGAGGGGAAGCCGCGCATGACCGAGCCGCAGGAACAGCCGCTGTATGCCGCTTCCGAGGTAGTGCGTCGGGTGCGTTCCCGGGAGCAGATGATCGGCGCAGTAGTGCTCACCGGTCTCGGCGCCGCGGCACTGGTCGTGTCCATCGCGATGTTCGAGGTCATCGTGGAACTCTCCGCCGACTACGAGGGTCGGCGGTCGGGCATGCGTGCGCTCGTCGCGCCCGGTGCCGTGCTCCTGAGCGCCGGTGCGGCCATAGGTGGGCTCGCCTGGCTCTTCGCGTGGGCGTATCGGTGGGAGCGCATCGAGACCGGCGCGAAGCTCACGCGCCGAGCGAGCGCATACCTCGCCATCGCCCCGCACGATGCGCCGGCCGTGCTCGACCGGTTCCGCACCGGGGACCCGCGCGTGTACCTGCCGGTGCCGGTCGCCAAGAGCGGCGCCGTGGTGCTCGGCGTCTGGGTCGCCGAGGCGGACGCGGTGGCGTATGTCGGGATGGCCGTGCGATCAGGACGGGACTGGCAGGCCCTGCCGCTGGTGACCCTGCGCGACAACGCCTACGTTGCGATCGAACAACTCTCGATCGACCACTACGGCGCTCGGGCGAGCCAGACCGTGGTGAACGGATTCCTCGATCCGTTCCTGCGGAACTAGATCCGGGCCCAGCCCTGGAAGCCGGCGCAACCGTCGGTCAGGCGGATGAAGCCGTCGTCCTTGTCGGTGAGGATCGCGTACGATCCTGCGGCGTCGCCCGACGCCACGGCGTCCTCCATGCGGTCCAGGTTGCGCAGCGCCGTCGGCAGCCAATCGAGGAAGGGCCCCGGGGGGATGTCCGAGGTGTCCTCGGCGAGGATGCCGCGAACCGACGAGATCGCCCGCGCGAGTTCGGGCAGGTCCTGTGGGCGAAGCGTGGCTGAGATGCTGACGCCGACGAGTTCCGTGACGGGCTCGCGGAGGCGGTCGCAGCGTTGTTCGAGGGTGTCGGCCATCAGGCGTCGGATCCGGCGCGGTCGATGTCGAACTTCTCGAGCGGCGTTCGCACGCCGTCGCGGAACGCACCGAGGCCCGCGTCGAAGTCGACGGCCGACCCGACGAACAGCACCGACTCGTCTGGGGCGACATAGATCTTGCCCCCACCCCGGACGGCATGCACGAGGCAGACACCGATTCCATCGGGCAATTCGATGATGTTCAGCACGGGGTCGGTCGTGAGCTTCGCGAAGAGCGCCGTGCCCACTTCGATCAGTCGTTCGGTGCTGCCGGCATCGGCCATGTCGCAACGGTCCTTCCTGGCATCCGGTCATTCGCTGCCTGGTGTCGGCAAGCTGGACGGGTCCGCAGCCTCGAGCCGCGCCTACTGCAGGGTACCCGGCGAACCCGGTTGGTACGCGATGGGGAGGACTCCCCAGCGGCGGTGTGCGGCGCCGGGTGCCTGCTCATTCCGCGTCGCGGAGGGCGGGTGTGTCGACGCCGACCGAAGTGAACGGATCGACGAGCAGGCGGTACTGCTCGCCGGAGAGTCGGTCACGCTTCAGGATCGCTCGCGCAGAGATCGTGGTCGCGCTGATGGCGTCGGAGTGGAGGTGGTCGCGGAATCCGTCGAGCTCGGCGGCGCGCGGCAGGAGCGTCGACCTGACGGCGTGATCGATGGCCGAGTTCTCGGAGGCCGACGGCTTCAGCGCCCTGCTCGCCTCGCGACCGCCGGACCTGCGAAGCTCGAGCATGCGGTCGAACGCCGCGGCAAGCGCCTCGGGTGGTAGCGCGCCGATCGCCTCGATGAAGCGCGCGGTGTCGGGTTCCAGCATGTACGTTCTCCTCGGCCGGCAGGGTGAGTGCACAGCCTATCGGCGGTCGCTCAGGCCCCGGCCGCGAACGCCAGCGGGCGGCGCACGTTCGGCTGGCCGGCCAGCTGTGCGATCACCGCGAGGTGCTCGTAGAGTCCGCCCAGCTGCAGGTGCTCGGCATCGTTCGGGCCACCGAGCGCGAGCAGCGGGACGAAGCCGAAGCACTGCTCGAAGGCGGGAACGCCGTCGCGGTCGCGGGCGGCCGGATACGGTTGCCACTCCCACGCCTCATCGCGCTGCCGCGGGTCTTCGATGAGCGCCACGACCTCGTCGAATGAGCGGCCCTCGATGAGGTCGATCGCGCCGAAGCGCGACTTCACCACGAGGTAGAGCCCGTTGACGAACGCGACGAGGTCGCCGAGGCCGGTGGCGAAGAGCACTGCCGCGCCCTCGGGCAGGCCGATGACGCCGTCGAGCATGTCTGCGGCGCGGGCCGGGTCGACGACCCGGAAGTAGCCGTCATCTCCCACGACGCCGGCGCCCTGATCGCGCCAGAGGTCGATCGCCCCGGCTGGCACCTGACCGGCGAACCGGGCGATGGTCTCCTCGCTGATCGGTGCGACGCTGGCGAAGGTGTGGAACGTGGTCATTGGGTCTTCCTCGGTCTGGCTCGGGCTCAGTCTGGCTCGGAACGGCCCGTCACCGGCTGCGAAACTCTTTGGCGCTCTTGAGGACGCGCAGTCCATCGATCAGGTCGTCGAGCGCCTCGGACTCCGACGCGAACGTGCGAACGGTGGGCTCCTGCACGACCGCGCGCTCGTCGGTCATGAGCGTGATCCAGGTGCCTCCCTCGTCGAACACGCACACCTTGTCGGCTGCGGTGCCATCGGGCGCGCCGAAGCGAACATACCTGCCGAGTCCTTCGTCGGCGATGATCGTCTCAGCTTCCACACGATTCATGACTGGCTCCTTAGATCTCGCGAAGTACGCCGAGGCCGATCAGCAGGTCGACCGAGAGTGGCAGCTCGATCTGCCGCCCCATTCCGGGGTCGTTGAAGCCAGGCGCGATGTCACCGATCGACGCGGGGCGACCCCAGTCGAAATACCCTCGGCGGATGAGCCCGTCGATCGCATTGGTGACGTTCACGTCGGTGCAGGCGTCGTAGGCGTCACGCAGGTTGGAGAAGTCGCCGATCACCTCGTACTGGTGGTACTGGCTCGGGTCCTCGACGTACGGCAGCGACCGCTGGGAGTAGTCGTACGGCCCGCTCGGCGGAACCGGCGATGTGTAACGGCCTCCTGGGGGGCCGTAGCGGTCGATCACGTCGCCGACCTGCGGCACATGCGGCGCCTTGATGGGCTGACCGGCCGAATCGAGCACGTATCCGCCCTGTGGCACCTGTCCCCAATCGATCGCGTTTCCGGCGAGCACCGAGAGATCCTTCGGAATCTGCACGTCGGCCGGCCAGACGCCCGTGTTCGAGTAGTCGGCGTACGCGGCGGGGTCGACCGACTGGAGATAGGTCTCCAGGTCTGCCATGGGAATGTTACTCTGCGCGATGACCGGCCCGACATCGTTCCCGTTCGAGTCGAGCAGCGTGGGCGTCGAGCCGGTGCGCAGCGTGTCGGCCGCGCTGAGCTCGACATCGAGCCGGACGAACGGGTGCAACGAAGCATCGATGTTGCTCGCGGCATCCGCGACGTCCAGCCGCAGGTCGGCGATGCGATGCCGCCACTGGTTGCCCAGCGAGCTGTTGATACCGAATGACCCTGCGCCATCGAACCGGTCTGCTCGTCCGCCTCCGACCTGGTCAGGGCCATGCAGCACGGCCTGGCCCGTCATGTTGACCCCCGCCGCCTTCAGCGCGCGGTTGGCGGCGGCCTGCTCCGACTTCGCCACGCGGTTGTGCGCGTCGTAGAAGTCGACGTTGTGCTGCCATTCGGCGATCGTGAGGTTGTTGAGCCCCGCGTTCTGCAGTTCGACCTGGCGCCTGAACTCGGCGAGGTCGTGCTTCGGGTTCGAGCGGTTGAACGCGTCGACATCGATGGTCTGGGCGATCGAGTACGAGCCGTCCGGGTTGCGGACGATCGGCGAACCGTCCTGCGCAGCCAGCGCATCGAGCTGCTGGCGGATCTCGGGCGTGAGCTCGGGGATGTCGTAGGCATTGAACGTGCGACCGGGGCCGGCGGAGCCGTCCGATGCATGATCGGGTGCGACCGTCGGGTTCCCCACGTTCGGCGGCAGCGAGGCAGCCGATCGGTCGGCGGCAGCCTCTGGCGTTGCCGCCGAGGCCTTGTCGCCGGTGCCGCCGTCGAGGCCGCCGGGCGCAGTCTGACCCGAGGCATCCGGGGTCGTGGGGGTCGAGCTGTTCGAAGCCGTGGGGGTCGGGGCATCCGGAGTCGAGGTCTTCGCCGTGGCCGGCTTCTCGGGCGCGACGTGCTCGGGCGGGATCGACGCATCCCACGTCGTCGCGTTCGGCTCGTTCGGCGGCCACGCGCTGCGTGTGCCGGTCTGGGCGTCGATCGACCAGACGGTCGTGCCGTCGAAGTAGGCGTTGAACCAATGTCCATCACCTGTCGACCGGTCGAGACCGACGACGCAGTGGGAGCCCGCGCCCATTGCGCGCAGCGACGCGTCGATCTGCGCAGGCGTCATCGGCGTCTGCGGGTTGCCGGTGCGAGCCTCCATCTGGGGCGTGTCGAGGGTGCCGGTGGGTGCCTGCGACGTCGGACTCCCGTTCAGGAAGTCGTTCAGGATCGCCGACGTGTTGCCGCAGTTCGTCGCGTAGCCGTTGGCCGGGTCGGACGGGTCGTAGTTCGGGTTGATCTCCGCGAGCGCCGTGTCGATCTCATCGATCGTGCGCTGGGTCTGGTTGTTGGCCGTGGTGTCGGGCTTGTCGCCCTCGTTCGAGCCGTCCGGGTTCGACCCGTCGGTGCCCGAACCATCGGGCACGGTGCCGTCGGGTGCAGTGCCGTCGGGCGCGGAGCCGTCGGGCGCAGTGCCGTCGGGCGTGGTGGACCCCGGCATCGAACCGTTCGGGCCCTTCGCATTGGGCGAGGCGGGCGAGGCGGGCGAGGTGGCCGCTGCCGGCGTCGAGCCGCCCGGCGTGTGCGTCGGGAGGAATCCCGGTTTGCCCAGCATGGCGGCGGCCCCTGCGGCAACCGCTGCGCCACCGACCGCGGCGACATCCACGGGCGCGTTCGGGTCATCGACGTCGCTCCCGTCGGATGCCGCCGGGGCTGCCTCGTCGACGTCGGATCCGTCGGATGCCCCGGAGGTATCCGCCTCGGGGTTGGTGTTCGGGCCCTCGGTGGCTGGTGCGTCCGTGGCGGGCGCTTCGACGTGGCTCGACGACGTGGAGGTGCCGCTAGCCGGAGCGGCGCCGACCGGCGCGTCGGGTTGGGTCGCCGATCCCGACTCGGGCGCGGTCGGAGTTCCGGCCTCAGGCGCCGTCGGCGTCCCAGCCTCAGGAGCCGTCGGCGTCCCAGCCTCAGGCCCGGTGGGCGTACCCGAATCGGGCGAGGAGATATCGGGAGCCGACACGTCGGGTGACGAACCTCCGCCGTCAGACGCGCCACTACCGTCGGCAGCGCCGCCGCCATCGCCGGCCGACGGGGCATCGACGTTCACGTCGACACTCGTGCCGTCACCGGCGGCGCTGCTGCCACTGTCGCCTACGCCGGGGGTCGGAATGCCCGACGAGTCGGTGTCGACCGTCGTTCCCGAGCCGTTGCCGTTGGAGTTCGAACCTGCACCGCCGCCCGGAGTCGGGGTATCGACCGGAGTGTTCACGGCGGGCGAGTTCGCATTGTTGCCACCCGGCCGCAGCGCATTGATTCCCCGGCCGGCGCCGGTGATGCCGCCGCCGAGCAGGGCGCCGAGCACCATGCCGGAGATGGGGTTGAACTCGTTGCCCGTGATCCCGGATTCCGCCGCCGAGCTCACCAGGCCGTCGACGGCGCCTGCACCGGTCTCGCCGGCGACCTGGCGCG
>JALYWB010000041.1 GCA_030852935.1 Actinomycetota bacterium
GGCTCGATGGCGGGGTGGATGCCGCGTCGGGCATCAGCGTCCTCGCCGCCGCGCACGCGACGAGCGTGTTCGTCACCGCCGATGCGGCGCGCGGCACCGTGACGAGCAGCACGCCGGCCGGCACCGACCGGAGCGGCGTGACGCACGAGGCATCCGTCTTCGAGGTGCTCCACCGCGCGCTCCGCGACGAGGACATCGATGCGGACGGCATCGATGACGACGTCCGCCGAGCGGGCCCGCTGGGGTGGTTCGGCTGGTTCGGCTACGAACTCGGCGCCCTCCTGAACGACGTGCCGGCCGAACCGTCTGAAACGCCGGATGCCGCATTCCTCTACGTCGACCGAGCGGTCGTGTTCGATCACGCCGTCCGATCGGTGCGCCTCGTGTGGCTCGCGTCGGAGCCGGACGAGAAGGGCGAGTCGTGGGCCCGCGGCGTCGAGTCCGCCCTCGATGCGGTCAACCTCGCGTCCCTCGGGGCCACCCCCGCCGACTTCCCACCGCGCGTGCGGCCCGCGCCCGCCGTGACGGTGCGCTGGCGGCACGACTCGACGCGCTATGCCGAACTCATCGCTGAGTGCCAGGCGGCCATCGTCAGGGGCGACGCGTACCAGCTGTGCCTCACGAACCGGGTCGATGTCGACGTGCACCCCGACCCGGCCGCGACGTACCTGGCGCTGCGCGCGTCGAGTCCGAGCCATCACGGTGGCTACCTGCGGTTCGGCGACGTCGCGTTGCTCAGCGCGTCACCCGAACTGTTCCTGCACGTGAGCGCGGATGGCCTGGTGTCGACCAAGCCGATGAAGGGTACGAGGCCGCGAGGCACGACCGAAGCCAGTGACGCCCGGCTGCGTCGAGAGCTCATCGAGAGTGAGAAGGAACGCGCCGAGAACCTGATGATCGTCGACCTGATGCGCAACGACCTCGGCCGCATCGCGGAGCTCGGATCAGTCTCGGTGCCGAACCTGCTCGAGGTGGAGGAGTACGCCCACGTGCACCAGCTCGTGTCGACGGTGCAGGCGCGGCTGCGGCATCCGCTCACCGCCCTCGACGTCGTGCGGGCCGCGTTCCCCGCCGGATCGATGACCGGCGCCCCGAAGCGCAGCGCCATGACCATTCTGCATTCGCTCGAGGACGGTCCACGTGGTGTGTACTCGGGCACATTCGGCTACCTCGGCATCGATGGCAGCGCAGATCTCGCGATGGTGATCCGCTCCATCGTGTTCACGCCATCAGGCGTGAGCATCGGCACGGGCGGCGGCATCACCGCGCTCTCGGTGGCCGATGAGGAGATCGAGGAGACGCGCGTGAAGGCGAGGGCGCTGCTCGCGGTCCTTGGCGCGGCATCCGACACCGTTGAGTGAGTAGGCTTGATCTCCGGGTGCGCGCCCGCGATCCGGCGTGTCCCGAAGAGGCGGGCTGAACCCGCAGCGTCTCGCAGCGACACACGATTGAGAGTCACGTGGCACACGATCACGACCAGGCCGGCGCCGAGAGCGGCGCATACGACTTCGCCACCCTGCAGGCGAAGTGGCTCCCTGTGTGGAATGAGCTCCAGCCGTTCCGCGCAGGGCGCCAGGGCGACACGAAGCCGCGCAAGTACATCCTCGACATGTTCTCGTACCCGTCCGGCGACCTGCACATGGGTCATGCAGAGGCGTACGTGTTCGGCGACATCCTCTCCCGCTACTGGCGGCACCAGGGCTTCGACGTGCTGCACCCGGTGGGGTGGGACTCGTTCGGCCTGCCCGCCGAGAACGCCGCGATCAAGCGCGGCCTCGACCCCAAGGCGTGGACCTACGACAATATCGAGCAGCAGAAGCGCTCGTTCCGCCAGTACGCGCCGTCGTTCGACTGGTCCCGCGAACTGCACACGAGCGATCCCGAGTACTACAAGTGGAACCAGTGGTTGTTCCTGAAGCTCTACGAGAAGGGCATCGCCTACCGCAAGGCCGGCCTCGTGAACTGGTGCCCCAACGACCAGACCGTACTGGCCAACGAGCAGGTGATCGACGGGCACTGCGAGCGGTGCGGCTTCGTGGTGACGAAGAAGGCCCTGACGCAGTGGTACTTCCGGGTCACCGACTACGCCGACCGCCTGCTCGACGACCTGAACCAGCTCGAGGGGGCGTGGCCGTCGAAGGTCATCTCGATGCAGCGCAACTGGATCGGCCGCTCGTCCGGCGCCGATGTCGAGTTCGAGATCGAGGGGCGCGAGGAGCGCGTCTCGGTCTTCACGACGAGGCCCGACACGCTCTGGGGGGCCACGTTCATGGTCGTCGCGCCCGACGCCGAGCTGGCGGCCGAACTCGCGGCTGGGGCATCCGACGAGGTGCAGGCCCGATTCCAGGACTACCTCGATTCGGTGCGGGCAGAAAGCGATATCGACCGGCTCTCGACCGACCGCCCGAAGACCGGCGTCTTCCTCGAGCGGTATGCGGTCAACCCGGTCAACGGAGAGCGCCTGCCGATCTGGGCGGCCGACTACGTGCTCGCCGACTACGGGCACGGCGCGATCATGGCGGTGCCCGCGCACGACCAGCGCGACCTCGACTTCGCGCGCGCGTTCGGGCTGCCCGTGCGCGTCGTCGTCGACACCAACGCGCCGGTGACCGGCGTGATCCCGGTGATCCCCCTTGACGAGCATGGCGAGCCGATGCTTCCAGACGAGGCACCGCTGAGCGACCCCGCCGACACCGGGATCGCCCTCGCCGGTGAGGGCCGCCTCGTCAATTCAGGCCCGCTCGACGGCATGTCGAAGTCGAACGCGATCCGTCGCGTCATCGAGCTGCTCGAGCAGCGCGGCCTCGGCAGGGCGGCGAAGAACTTCCGCCTGCGCGACTGGCTCATCTCACGCCAGCGGTACTGGGGCACGCCGATCCCGATCATTCACTGCGCCGAGTGCGGCGAGGTGCCGGTGCCCGAGAGCGAGCTTCCGGTGAGACTTCCGGATGCCGCGGGCCTCGACCTGAAGCCGAAAGGGTCCAGCCCGCTCGGCGCCGCCGAAGACTGGGTCAATGTGGCATGTCCGAACTGCGGGGGAGCCGCGCGCCGGGACTCCGACACGATGGACACGTTCGTCGACAGCTCCTGGTACTACCTGCGCTACCTGAACCCGAACGACGAGACGCAGGCGTTCGACCCCGTCGAGGCCGAGAAATGGCTGCCGGTCGATCAGTACGTCGGTGGTGTCGAGCACGCCATCTTGCACCTGCTCTACTCGCGCTTCATCACGAAGGTGCTCTTCGACCATGGGTACCTGAGCTTCACCGAGCCGTTCACGTCACTCCTGAACCAGGGCATGGTCATCATGGATGGCGCGAAGATGTCGAAGTCGAAGGGCAATCTCGTCGAGTTCGCCGCAGAACTCGGCGCGCACGGGGCCGACGCCCTACGCGTGACCCTGGCGTTCGCCGGCCCGCCCGAAGACGACATCGACTGGGCGGATGTCTCGCCGGTGGGCGCCGCGAAGTTCCTCGCGCGTGCCTGGCGCATCTCGGGTGAGGTCACGTCGAGCCCTGACATCGAGTGGAAGACGGGTGACACCGCACTGCGCCGCATCACGCACCGGCTGCTGGCCGACGCGCCGGCCCTCGTCGAGGCGTTCAAGTTCAACGTGGTGGTCGCGCGACTCATGGAGCTCGTCAACGCGACCCGCAAGGTGATCGACTCGGGCGCTGGGCCCGCGGATGCCGCGGTGCGGGAGGCC
The DNA here is from genome assembly GCA_030852935.1 of Actinomycetota bacterium. GTDB lineage: Bacteria > Actinomycetota > Actinomycetes > Actinomycetales > Microbacteriaceae > Agromyces. Next base: position 3,707 of record JALYWB010000041.1, read on the forward strand.
TCAGAGGTCACCGCGATGATCCTCGACCTCTTCGCGCCGTATGCCGCGGAAGACATGTGGCAGCGGCTCGGCTATCAGCCGAGCGTCGCCCTCGTGCCGTGGCGCAAGGCCGACCCGGCGCTGCTCGTCGAGGAGTCGGTCACTGCGATCGTGCAGGTCGACGGCAAGGTGCGCGACCGCCTCGAGGTCTCGCCGAAGGTCGCGGCAGAAGAACTCGAAGCGCTCGCACGTGCATCGGCGGGCGTGGCTCGTGCCGTCGGCGAACGCGAGATCGTCAATGTGATCGTGCGGCCGCCCCGGCTCGTGAACATCGCCACGCGCGGCTGACGACTCGTCCTCGACACGCGCGAGCCGGCGCGCTCAGTGCACGTCGGCTGTCGCGAGGTCGGTGACACGTCTCGTGCCCCGTAGCGTGCGGGCATGCCCGCGAGCCCCGAACCCGACCCGCTCGATCGGCACGACCCGCTCGACGCGCTCGACCCGGTGGCTCGGCGGGCGGGGCCGCGAGTGCGCATCGCGGTCGGCGCCGCTGTCGTGCTCTTCATCGCCGCGGTGGCCGCCGCGGCGATGCTCTCGTTCACAGCGGGCGGTGGCGGCGAGCAGGGGCTGATCCAGGCATCCCGCTCTGGGTCGGATGCGGCGCCTGCTGACGGTGCGACCGGCGGCGGCGCGACCGGCGACGGGGCAGATGCCATCGGCACCGCGCCACTGCTGGTGCACGTGCTCGGGGCGGTGGCGAAGCCGGGGCTCGTCGAGCTCGCGGCGGGCGCGCGCGTCGTCGACGCCGTCGCCGCAGCCGGCGGGTTCACCGCCGACGCCGACCCGGCCGGCGTCAACCTCGCTCGGCCGGTCGTCGATGGCGAACAGCTCGTGGTGCTCGCGATCGGGCAGGTGCCACTGCCGACGAGCGGCGGTGCACCGGGCACGGGTGACGCCGCGGGCGACGGCATCGTGCACCTCAACACGGCAGACCTCACCGCCCTCGAGACGCTGCCCCGCATCGGCCCGGCGCTCGCGCAGCGCATCATCGACTGGCGCGAGGCCAACGGCCCGTTCACGAGTGCCGACCAGCTTCTGGAGGTCGCAGGCATCGGCGACGCGGTGTTCTCGGGGCTGGCCGACCGAGTGGCGCCCTGAGTTGCGCGACCTGCGGATGCTGCTGCCCGCCGCCGCCGCGTGGGTGACCGCGTGGCTCGTTGTCGCAGCGCCCGACGCCGGCCTCGACGCCGTCGCGATCTCGTGTGCACTCTGGGGGATCGGCGTTCTGGCCATCGTCGGCGTGACATGCACGACGCGGATGGAACGGCGCCGCCCCCGCGATCGGATCTGCAAGATCGGTCACCGCATCGGACGGCTGGGACCCGTCGTGGTCGTGGTGCTCGCCTGTGCCGGACTCGTGGCCTCGTCCGCCGCGGCAGGGCTGACGCAGCGTGCAGACTCACCACTCGCCGACGCGGCCGCCGAACACCGGATCGTGAACGTCGTCGTCGACATCGCTGCGGCTCCACGCGAGTTGCGGGCCCCGACGTGGGCAGCGGCATCCGATGATCCGGCGTTGCGGGTCGATGCGCGCGTGGTCGCCGTCGACGGGCGCAGCACGCAGGCGGTGGCTGCGACCTCGACCCTCACCATGCCGCGGCGGCTCGCGCAGTTCGGTGCACGCATCACGTTCGACGCCCGTGTCGACGCCCTGCCTGCGGCGGAGGAGAGCGGGTTCCGACTGCGCCCGGTCGGCGAGGCGGTACACGTCGACCCTGCGCCGGACTGGCTCGCCTGGACCATCAGGCTGCGCGAGGGATTCGCTGAAGCGGCGCGCGGACTTGGCGGCGACGGCGCAGCCCTTGTACCCGGCCTCGCCACCGGCGATACGAGCGCGGTCGGCGAGCGGCTCGACGCGGCGATGAAGGCGAGTTCGCTCAGTCATCTCACGGCCGTCTCGGGCGCGAACTGCGCGATCGTCACGGCCGCGGCATTCGCGCTCGCGGCGCTGTGCGGGCTGCGGCGAACCGGCCGAGTGGTGGTCGCAGGGATCGCCCTCGTCGGCTTCGTCCTGCTCGTCACGCCGCAGCCCAGCGTCGTGCGCGCCGCAGCAATGGCGATCGTGGTGCTCATCGCCATTGCGTCCGGCCGGCCGGGCGGGGGCGTCGCCGCGCTGTCGGTCGCGGTCGTCGCGTTGCTCGCGTTCGACCCGTGGCTCGCCCGCGACTACGGATTCGCGCTCTCAGCGGCCGCCACGGCGGGGCTGCTCCTGCTCGCGGCCCCCCTCATGGCCCGTCTTGCGTGCGTCATGCCGACGCCGCTCGCGACGGTGTTCGCAGTGCCGCTCGCCGCGCAGCTCGCGTGCCAACCGATCCTGGTGCTGCTCGATCCGGCCCTCGCCATGTTCGGCGTGCCGGCGAATCTGCTCGCCGCGCCCGCCGCGCCGATCGGTACGGTCGTGGGACTCGTGGGATGCCTCGTGCTGCCGTTCCTGCCGTCCGTCGGTGTCGCGTTCCTGCAGGTCGCGTGGCTCCCGGCATCCTGGATCGCGCTCGTCGCACACGGCACGGCCGGCCTGCCCGGTGGTCGGCTTCCGTGGGTTCCGGATGCCCCGGGCGCGCTGCTCCTCGTCGCCTGCACGACGCTCGCGCTCTGGCTCGCCCTCGCGGGCCGGGCCCGACCGCGGTTGCGCGCCATGATGGCAGGTCTCCTCGCCGTGGCGATCGCGGTGCCGCTCGGCATCACGGTCGGCGGCCCGCTCGTTGGCACGGCGACGCGCCCGACCTCGTGGGACGTGGCGGCATGCAACATCGGCCAGGGCGACGCGGTGCTCGTGCGATCGGGCGACGCCACGGCGCTCATCGACACCGGCCCCGACCCGGGAGCCCTCGAGCGCTGCCTCACGCTGCTCGGCATCGGACGCATCGACCTGCTCGTCCTCACGCACTGGGATGCCGACCATGCCGGGGGAGCGGGCGCCGTGGTCGGGCGCGTGGCGACCGTGATCCACGGCCCGCTCGACGGTGAACGATCAGCCCGGGTCCTCGGGCCGCTGACCCGCGTGGGAGCAGACGCCGTCGAGGTGGTGGCCGGTCACCGCGGCGTGCTGGGTGAGGCGCGTTGGCGCGTGCTCTGGCCGAGGACGCGCGCGGCTCCGGGCAATGACGCGAGTGTCGTGATCGACCTGGAGGCGCCGGGCTATCGTGCCATCTTCCTCGGCGATCTCGGCGAGGAGTCGCAGGCGAGCATGCTGCGGTCGGTCGACCTCGGTCGTGCCGACGTCGTGAAGGTCGCCCACCACGGCTCGGCCGACCAGAGCGAGGCGCTCTACCGGGAGCTCGGGGCGACGGTCGGCGTCATCGGCGGCGGTGCCGAAAACGGCTACGGGCACCCGACCGATCTCCTGCTGGAGTTGCTCGCCGACGCAGGCACGGCCGCCGTGCGCACCGATCGGTCGGGCACCGCCGTGCTCACAGCCGACGGCGACGGAGCGTTCCGGCTCTGGTCCGAGCGCGGCGGGGGGTGAATCCGTGGCACCGGCGCCGGTCGGCTGCCGCCGATCACGTCGGGGGTCGGCAATAGACTGGTGAGGGACAGGGAGGTGCGGTGGCGTCACGATCAGGCTCGCCGGCGCGGGCGAAGTCGGCGGCGATCGCGCAACTGTCGTGGAATCAGGTGCGACCGGCCCCCGTGGTGCTCATCTCGGGGCCCGAGACGGTGCTCGCAGAGCGCGCCGGTGGCATGCTCCGCGACTTCCTCCGCTCGGAAGACCCCGCGCTCGAGGTGAGCGACCTCGAGGCTGACGGCTACCGGCGCGGTGAGCTCCTCACGCTCGCGAGCCCGTCGCTGTTCGGCGAACCACGACTGATCAGGGTGAGCTCGGTCGAGAAGGCGAGCGACGACTTCCTCCTCGACGCCCTCGAGTACCTCGAGCAGACCGCCGAATCCACGACGTTGGTGCTCCGCCATGGTGGTGGCCAACGGGGCAAGAAACTCCTCGATGCGATTCGCGCGGGCGTGGGCGGAGGTATCGAGGTCGTCTGTGCCGAACTGAAGAGAGACGCAGAGAAGCAGGACTTCGCTGCGACGGAGTTCCGAGCGGCGGGCCGCAAGATCGATCCACGCGCCCTGCGTTCGCTCGTCGCGGCGTTCTCGGACGATCTCGCCGAGCTGTCGGCCGCGTGCCGTCAGCTCATCTCCGACGCTCCTGCCGAGATCACCGAAGCCATCGTGGCCAAGTACTACGGGGGGCGCGTCGAGACGAACGCCTTCGCGGTCGCAGATGCCGCCATCGCGGGTCGCCACGGCGAGGCCCTCATCGCCCTACGCCACGCCCTCGACAGCGGTGCCGACCCGGTGCCGATGGTGGCCGCGTTCGCCATGAAGGTGCGCACCATGGCCAAGGTGTCGGGTGTTCGCGGTGGCGGTCAGCAGGTGGCCTCGTCGCTCGGGCTCGCACCCTGGCAGGTCGATCGCGCGCGCCGCGACTTGGCCGGCTGGAGCGATGAGGGCCTCCGACGCGCGATCGTGTCACTGGCAGAAGCCGATGCCGCGGTCAAGGGCGCAGAGCGCGACCCGGTGTTCGCACTCGAACGACTCGTCGGCATCATCGCCGCACGGGGTCGCGACCTCGGCTGACCGAACGCCCGGGTCCTCATCAGCGCCAGACCCACGCCCGAAACGACGAAACCCCGCACCAAGGTGCGGGGTTTCGATGATCGGTGCTTCGCGTCAGAGCGCGGCAACCTGCTTCGCGATCGCCGACTTGCGGTTCGCGGCCTGGTTCTTGTGGATGACGCCCTTGCCGGCGGCCTTGTCGAGCTTGCGGGTGGCGACCCGCAGCGCGGCGGTCGCCTTGTCCTTGTCGCCCGTGGCGACGGCCTCGCGCGTCGCGCGGACAGCGCTCTTGACCTCGGTCTTCACGGCCTTGTTGCGCTCCTGCGCCTTCAGGTTGGTACGGTTGCGCTTGATCTGCGACTTGATGTTTGCCACGTGGTTCGTCTTTCGTTCTCGTGTGGGTACCGGATGTGCCAGGCGAAGGTAGAGGGGCCTCGCCGGCGAATCGTGCGGGGTGGGACCCACACGGAAGCCAACAGGCAACGATACCAGCTTCGAGACGGCCGTACCAACGCCGCCCCGACGGGCTCAGAACTGCGTGGCGCCTCGGGTCCGCCGAGTGGCGCGATGCTCCACCTCGGCGACCGCGCCGAGCACGACGGCCGCGAAGTCGTCGGGCCGGACGAGGCTGACCAGGTGGGTGGCACCGGGAACCACGACCAGTCGGCCGTCAGGTGCGGCACGGAGCATCCGACGTTCTTCGAAGCGGAAGTGGTCGAAGCGACCGTTGACGAACCACACCGGCACGTCGATGCGGGCCAGTGCCGCCTCGGGGTTGAGCTCGCCCACCGCAGTGAGCGCCGAGGCCATCACATCGAGCGCCACGCCGCCGGCGAGCACATCGTCGACCGCGTCTGGGCGAAGGAACAGTCGCACCATCGCATCGTTCAGGGCACGGCCGCGGTCGGGCAGCCGACCGATGAGCGCCGCGATCCGCCGATACCCGGCGAGCCCCGGCCCTCTCGGGCGCGTGCCGCAGGAGGCGGCCACGAGCCCGTCGATGCGGCCAGGATGCCGCGCCGCGAACTCCACCGCGAGGTAGCCACCGAGGCTCAGCCCGACGAGCAACGTCGGCGTCGTCACCGACGCCCCCTGTACCGGAAGCGCTGCATCCAACGCACCCATCGCGGCATCGAGCGTGAATGGCTCGTCGAGTCGCGTGCCGTGCCCCGGCAGGTCGATGGCGGCCGCGTCGATGTCGTGGCGCTGGAGGAACGCCAGCTGCCGCCGCCACATCGTGGCCGAGGTTCGCAGTCCGTGCACGAGCACGACCCGGGCCCGCGGCATCCGTCAGCCCTCGATCACGATCACGATCACGTTCATGGTGGTGTCAGCGTAGTCCGGCTCGAGCGGCGCTGTGCGACCGTGTCGTGGATCTCGTGCAGTGCGCTTGCGCAGGTGGGAACAACTCGGCCCGCACCTCGTTGTATCCGTACATGGAGGGCGCGAGCTCCACGGCTGGGCGGCGGCCGCTGCTGTTCCTCGTCGTGACGGTCGCGATCACACTTCCGTTCTACGCGCTTCTCGCGTTCGATCTCCCCATGCCGTTCGGGCTGCCACCGACGCTCGTCACGATCGTGCTCCCCGGTCTCGTCGCCACGGTCATGACCAGTTTCGAGGCAGGCGGCCGAGGGGTCGCGCGGCTGTGGGCGTCGCTGGACCCGCGGCTGACCCGTACACTGCGACCGTGGCTGGCCGCGTTCCTCATCGCCCCACTCGCCGCGCTCGTCGACTGGCAACTTCGCGCGTGGTGGGGTGTCGGCACCGCGACCGGCGGAACGCTGACGCCGTTGACGATGGCACCCGCCTACTTCATCGCCTTCATGGTCGGAGCGATCCCCGAGGAGATCGGCTGGTCGGGCTATGCCACCGGGCCACTGGCCTCACGGTGGGGAATCCTCCGTGCCGGCCTCGCGATCGGGCTGGTCTGGACCGCGTGGCATTGGATCCCCTACGTGTCCGAGGGGCGGCCCGTGGAGTGGATCATGGGGCAGGCGCTCCTGACCATCGCACTCCGGATCGTGTCGGTCTGGCTCTTCGTGACCGGCGGCGAAAGCACCCTACTGGTCTGTATCCTCCATGGATTCAGCAACCTCGCGGCCCTCTACCCGAGCGGCTTCGCCGAATCGAATCCGTGGATGCTGTTCGTCGGACTCCTCGTCGTGGTGCCGGCCGCCGCGGCAATGGCCCATCTCATCGACGACCGCCGCAGGCGAAACGCGTGAGCGCAACTCATGGGAGAATCGACAGGATGTCCCCGAGAGCCACGAACCCGCCGGTGCCTGCCGCCACCGACCCCGCGCTGATCCGCAATTTCTGCATCATCGCGCACATCGACCACGGCAAGTCGACCCTCGCCGACCGGATGCTCAGCATCACCGGGGTCGTCAGCGACCGCGACATGCGCGCACAGTACCTCGACCGCATGGACATCGAGCGCGAGCGCGGCATCACCATCAAGAGCCAGGCGGTGCGCATGCCCTGGGCGGTTTCGACGGAGTCCTCCGATGAGCCGACGTCCTATGCGCTCAACATGATCGACACGCCGGGTCACGTTGACTTCAGCTACGAGGTCTCGAGGTCGCTCGCGGCGTGCGAGGGGGCCATCCTGCTGGTGGATGCCGCACAGGGCATCGAGGCGCAGACGCTCGCGAACCTCTACCTCGCGCTCGAGAACGACCTCGAGATCATCCCGGTACTCAACAAGATCGACCTCCCGGCCGCAGATCCCGAGAAGTACGCGAAAGAGCTCGCCGATCTTATCGGCGGTTCGCCCGATGACGTGCTTCGGGTCTCGGGCAAGACGGGCATGGGCGTCGAAGACCTGCTCGACCGTGTCGTCGAGCGCATTCCTGCACCGGTCGGCCGGGCGGATGCCCCGGCGCGGGCGATGATCTTCGACTCCGTGTACGACAGCTACCGCGGAGTCGTCACCTACGTGCGCATGGTCGACGGGCACCTGAGTCCCCGCGAGCGCATCCAGATGATGTCCACGCGGGCGACGCATGAGATCCTCGAGATCGGCGTGAGCGCGCCCGAGCCGACTCCCACGAAGGGACTCGGCATCGGCGAGGTCGGCTACCTCATCACCGGAGTGAAGGATGTACGGCAGTCCAAGGTCGGCGACACCGTCACGACCGCGGCGAAGCCCGCAGCAGAGGCGCTGGCCGGCTACACCGAACCACTGCCGATGGTCTACTCCGGCCTGTACCCGATCGACGGCAGCGACTACCCAGAGCTGCGCGAGGCCCTCGACAAGCTGAAGCTCTCGGATGCCGCGCTCGTCTACGAGCCCGAGACGTCGGTCGCCCTCGGCTTCGGGTTCCGCTGCGGATTCCTCGGCCTCCTCCACCTCGAGATCGTGACCGAGCGCCTGAGAAGAGAATTCGACCTCGACATCATCGCGACCGCCCCTTCGGTCGTCTACGAGGTCACGACCGAAGACAAGAAGACCGTCACGGTCACGAATCCGAGCGAATTCCCGACCGGGGCGAAGATCGCCGAGGTGCGTGAACCGATGGTGAAGGCCGCGATCCTCGCCCCGAAGGACTATGTGGGCACCATCATGGAGCTCTGCCAGTCGCGCCGTGGCTCGCTCCTCGGCATGGAATACCTCGGAGAAGACCGCGTCGAGATCCGGTACACGATTCCGCTCGGTGAGATCGTGTTCGACTTCTTCGATCAGCTGAAGTCGAAGACGGCGGGCTATGCCTCCCTCGACTACGAGCCCGTCGGCGACCAGGCGGCCGACCTCGTGAAGGTCGACATCCTGCTGCAGGGCGAGCAGGTCGATGCGTTCAGCGCGATCGTGCACCGCGACAAGGCGTACGCCTACGGTGTGCTCATGACCGGCCGCCTGCGGGAGTTGATTCCGAGGCAGCAGTTCGAGGTGCCCATCCAGGCGGCGATCGGTGCACGCATCATCGCTCGCGAGTCCATCCGCGCGATGCGCAAGGACGTGCTCGCCAAGTGCTATGGCGGCGACATCAGCCGCAAGCGCAAGCTGCTCGAGAAGCAGAAGGAGGGCAAGAAGCGCATGAAGATGGTCGGCCGCGTCGAGGTGCCCCAAGAGGCGTTCATCGCCGCGCTCTCGGGTGACACCGAGAAGAAGGACACGAAGAAGTAGGGGGCGACGGATGACCCGCCGAAGCACATTCACCGATCAGTCGGTCACCTACGGGGCCATCGCAGCGACGCTGGCGCCCGACCTGCTGCGGTACCCGCCCGCGGGGTACCGGCCCGCCGAGGACTCGGTGCGGCTCGGCAGCGGAGCCGAGCGGTTCGAGCGGGCAGCCGAGGCGCTCATGACCTGGGGCATCCAGAAGGGCGCGGGCTTCGAGGTCGTGGACGTCTCGGCCGGCACGGGGGCGCAGTACCCGGGCATCGTCTACGACGCCGACGGCGTGCCACTCGCCGAGCAGCCGGGTCATCGAACCGAAGACCGCTTCGGCCCCGACGGCACCCCGTACATCGCGCCCGGCGTGACCGCGACGCTTCGCCGCGTGGGACGCATGCGTACCCAGTCCACGCCCGTGCTCGTGGTGTACGTGATCGACGAGCCCCGTCGCATCGGCTTCGCGTACGGCACGACCGGCGATGGGCCCGACAGCGGCGAGGAGTCGTTCATCCTCGAGCACCGCGACGACGACACCGTGTGGCTCACGATCCGGTCGATCTTCAGTACGGGCAGCGGCATCCGGCGTCTGTTCGCACCGCGCCGACGCCGCAAGCGCCGTGAGCTCACCCGGCTCGAGCTTCGCGCGCTCCATCCGGCGGGCAGCGCGTAGGCGTGGCATCCACCCTTCCGCTCGGTGAACCGGCACCGCTCGACGGGCTGCTTCCCGCATCCGCGGGGGTCGGTGCCCATGACCGCGCCTTCGGCGTCTACGTGCACGTGCCGTTCTGCCGGGTGCGCTGCGGGTACTGCGATTTCAACACCTACACGGCAACCGAACTCCGTGGAGCCCGCCAGGTCGACTACGCCGACCACGCGATCGCAGAGATCCGGATGTCGCGGCGCGTACTCGAGGCATCCGGCGTGCCCCATCGAGCCGCCGACACGGTGTTCTTCGGCGGCGGGACGCCGACGCTGCTGCCGGCCCACGATCTGGTGCGGATGCTCGCGGCCGTGCGACGCCAGTTCGGCCTCGCCAGCGGCGCCGAGGTCACGACGGAGGCGAATCCCGACTCGGTGGGGCCCGACGACCTCATGCGACTCGCGGACGGCGGCTTCACGCGAGTGTCGTTCGGCATGCAGTCCGCCGTGCCGCACGTGCTCGAGGCGCTCGATCGAACCCACGACCCAGCCCGCATCCCGATCGTGGTGCGCTGGGCGCGCGAGGCCGGCCTCGGCGTGAGCCTCGACCTCATCTACGGCACGCCGGGGGAGTCGCTTGACGACTGGCGCCGGAGCGTCGAGACCGCGATCGGGGAGCAGCCCGACCATCTCAGCGCCTACGCGCTCATCGTGGAGGAGGGCACGAAGCTCGCGCGCCAGATCCGCCGCGGCGAACTCGCCGAGCCTTCAGACGACCTCGAGGCCGACATGTACGAGTTCGCGGACGAGGCGTTCGCACGCGCGGGTTTCGAATGGTACGAGGTGAGCAACTGGGCCACGGACGACGTGCATCGCTCGCGTCATAACCTCGGATACTGGCGTGGTGACGACTGGTGGGGCGTCGGCCCTGGTGCGCACAGCCACGTGGGCGGCGTGCGCTGGTGGAACGCGAAGCACCCGTCCGCCTACGCGGACCGCCTGGATGCCGGCCTCTCGCCGGCGGTCGGACGCGAGGTGCTCGACCAACCGGCCCGCGAGACCGAACGAGTGCTGCTCCGAACGCGCATCCGGGAGGGGATCGACATCGCATCACTGCACGCCGACGGGCGACACTCGGTGGCAGGCCTCATCGCCGACGGCCTGGTAGACGCGAAAGCCGCCCTCTCCGGTGTGCTGACGCTCACCAGGCGAGGGCGGCTGCTCGCGGACGCCGTGGTGCGGCGCCTGCTCGATCGAACTCCGGTCAGCTCACGAACTTGATCGCGAGCGGGTACGTGTAGGGCTGGCCCTGGTTGGCCTTCACCGCAGCCATGATGCTGAAGATGATGTTGACCACCCACACCGCGATCAGCACGAAGATGCCGACGACGATGAAGATCAGGATGTAGCCGATCACGTACGCGATCGCCATGGTGATCTGGAAGTTCAGTGCCGTGGCGGTGTGCGCGCGCACGAACGGGCCCTTGTCCTTCAGGATCAGGTACCCGATGAGCGCCGGGAGGAAGCTGAAGAAGATGCCTCCGATGTGCACCAGCGTGGCCCAGAGCTTCTCATCGTTCGGGCTGAGTGCAGGACTCTGCTCGTACGGGCTCTGCGGCGGCGGGGGAGGCGGGGGCGTATCGGACATGCGATCTCCTTGTTCGGGCTCGTCCTTTCGGCCGAGACTCGGTCGCTCTCATGCTGGCATAGACCGGCCGTCCGTGGGAGTAGGACGCTCCCGTGGCGACCGAACGGTCCCGAGCCCTTTCGAGCGGTAGTGGTGAAATGCTGTATGTCCGCCCTACTTGATGAGCCGGATCGCGAACGGGTAACGGTAGTGCTTGCCGTCCTTCGCCTGGAGGAACGCGATGATCGAGAACACCACGCCGAGGATCCAGACGGCCCACATGAGCAGCGCGCCGATGAAGACCACCACCAGGATCGCCGAGATGATGTAGCCGAAGACGAGGGTGATCTGGAAGTTCAGCGCCTCCTTGGCCTCGGTGTTCGTGAACGACCCGCGGTCCTTGAAGACGAGCCAGATGATGAGCGAGGGCAGGAAGCCGAGGATTCCGCCGAGGTGAGCGAACGAACCCCACTGGATGTCCTGCTCGGGCGAGAGTGGAGCCGCGACCGGCTGGGCCGGAGGAACGTTCGGGTCGGGCATCTGGGCGTTCGGATCGGTCATCATGCGCCTTTCAGGGGCTCGAGGGGGATGCCGCGGGACTGCAGGAGGGGAATCGCAGCCAGGGTGTTGCGCGGAGTACCCATACGGTATCGCCGCGTGGCGCCGGGGGCAACGGCCGGGTTCGCAGGATGTCGCGTTAGGATTGGCACTCAGTCAGATCGAGTGCTAATACGGACGAGAGTGAGGGTCATGGTCTCCGAACGCAGTCTCGCCGTGCTCCGAGCCATCGTGCAGGATTACGTCGCGTCCCGCGAGCCGGTGGGCTCCAAGACCATCGTCGAGCGGCATGCCTTCGGCGTGTCTGCTGCGACCATCCGCAACGACATGGCGCTCCTCGAAGAGGAGGAGTTGATCGCGGCGCCGCACACCTCCTCGGGTCGCATCCCGACCGACAAGGGGTATCGCGTCTTCGTCGACCAACTCACCGACGTCCGACCGCTCAGCCAAGCGCAACGCCACGCGATCGAGACGTTCCTCGGCGAGTCGAGCGACCTCGACGAGTTGCTCGCACGCACCGTTCGGCTGATCGCACAGCTCACCAAGCAGCTCGCAGTGGTGCAGTACCCGAGCTTCGGCAGCGCCCGTGTGCGCCATGTCGAGCTCGTCTCGCTGGCGCCCGATCGCGTGCTCTGCATCCTCATCGCCGATTCGGGGCAGGTCGAGCAGCGGCTCGCCGAACTCGAACAGCCCGTCGAAGACCAGGTGCTGTCGGGCCTGCGCGCGCGCCTCAACGACATCGCCGGCGGTCATACGATGGCGGATGCCGCGGAGGCCCTCGCCGCCGAGGCGGCCCGGACCGACCGGGGTCACGCCGCCGTGCTGCACACCCTCGCGGCCACGCTCGCCGAGCAGGCGCGTGTACAGCGCCAGGACCGCCTCGTCGTCGCCGGTGCGGCGAACCTCGTGCGTACCGAGCAGGACTTCGCCGGGTCCATCCTCGCCGTGATCGAGGCGATCGAGGAGCAGGTGGTGCTGCTCCGGCTCTTCGGCGAGATGTCGGCAGACGACCACGCGGTCACCGTGCGCATCGGTCGCGAGAACGCGTCGTTCGGCCTCGGCGAGACCTCGGTCGTGTCGAGCGCGTTCGAGATCCCGGGTCGCGACGTCTCACGCCTCGGCATCGTCGGCCCCACTCGCATGGACTACTCGAATAGCATGGCGGCCGTTCGCGCCGTCGCCCGCTACCTCTCCCGCACGCTCGGCGAGAGCTGAACCCGCCGCCCGTCGTACCGACCGGCATCCGGCAGATCGAAAGGACAAGCCCTCCGTGGCCGACCATTACGAGGTCCTCGGCGTCTCGCGTGACGCCACGCCCGATGAGATCAAGAAGGCATATCGCCGTCTCGCCCGCGAGCTCCACCCCGACGTCAACCCGGGCGCAGACGCATCCGAGCGATTCAAGCAGGTCACTCACGCCTACGACGTGCTCTCCGATCCGAAGCAGCGCCAGCAGTACGACCTGGGCGGCCAGGCCGGGTTCGGCGGGCAGGGCTTCGGCGGGTTCGGCGACATCTTCGAGACCTTCTTCGGCGCGGGCCAGCAGACACGCGGGCCGCGTTCACGTCGCGAGCGCGGGCAGGACGCGCTCATCCGCGTCGAGGTCGGACTCGACGAGGTGATCTTCGGCACGCACCGCGACATCGAGGTCGACACGGCGATCGTCTGCGGCACCTGCAACGGCAGCTGCTGTCAGCCCGGCACGTCGCCCGTGACGTGCGACATCTGCCACGGCACCGGCTCGATCCAGCGCTCGGTGCGGTCGCTGCTCGGCAATGTGATGACCTCCAGCCCATGCGGCACCTGCCGCGGCTACGGCACCATCATCGCGACTCCGTGCGTGACCTGCCAGGGCCAGGGCCGCATCCGTGCGCGTCGCACCGTGCCGGTCGACATCCCTGCCGGCGTGGACACCGGCCTCCGCCTGCAGATGCCCGGTTCCGGCGAGGCCGGCCCCGCCGGTGGCCCCAACGGCGACCTCTACCTCGAGATCAAGGTACGCAATCACGATGTCTTCAGCCGCAATGGCGACGACCTGCTCTGCACGCTCGACGTCGCCATGACCGACGCGATCCTCGGCACCACGACGACGATCCCGGCGCTCGACGGCGATGTGGAACTGGAACTCAGGTCGGGCCTGCAGAGCGGCGAGGTCATCACAGTGAAGGACCGAGGGGTCACGAGGCTCCGCGGCGCGGGCCGCGGTGACCTGAAGGTGGGGGTGCACGTGGTGACGCCCACGAAGCTGTCGTCGAAGGAGCGCGACCTGGTGCAGCAGTTGGCGGCATCCAGGAAGCCGTCAGCACCCGAGCTCACCCATTTCCAGCAGGGTCTCTTCGCGCGCCTTCGCGACCGATTCCTCGGGTAGCGGATGCCGCGATGAGCCATCTCTACCTCGACGAATCGCTCGAACTCGCGCGGCTCGCTCCCGGAGCCATCGTCACACTGTCGGGCGACGAGGCGCGGCACGCGGTCGCGGTGTCGCGGGTGCGCCTCGGCGAGCGGATCGCGATCGGCGACGGGCGTGGCGCAGTGGTGCACGGCACGGTCACCTCGACCGGACCGCGTGAACTCACCCTCGAGGCCGACGAGATCGTCATCGAGGAGATGCCCGCGACGCGCATCACGCTCGTGCAGGCGCTTGCGAAGGGTGACCGCGACGAACTCGCCGTGCAGGCATCGACCGAGATCGGCGTCGACGCCGTCATCCCATGGTCGGCAGCGCGCTCCGTGTCGCGGTGGGAGGGGCCGAAAGCCGAGAAGGGCAGGCAGCGTTGGGCGACGATCGTGCGCGAGGCCGTGAAGCAGTCAGTCAGGGCGTGGCTCCCGCAGGTCGGCGGGCTGGCCGCGACCGGCGAGCTCGCGTCACGGCTGGCCGGTGCGCAGATCCTCGTGCTCGAGCCCACGGCGACCACAGCGCTCACCGACCTCAGGTCCGATGGGCGCGACATCGCGCTCGTCGTCGGACCAGAGGGCGGCATCACGCCGGCCGAGTTGGACCGCCTGATTGCGGCCGGTGCAGAGCCGGTGCGGCTGGGGGCATCCGTGCTGCGCACCTCGACCGCTGGGCCGGCCGCCATCGCGGTGCTCAATGCGGTACTCGGGCGGTGGTGAGTCATCCGTCGCTACGATGGGAGGATGACCGAGCAGGCCGCCGAGCCGACCCTCTTCGAGCGCATCGCCGCGCGTGAGATCCCCGCGCAGATCGTCGCGGAGACCGATCGCGTGATCGCGTTCCACGACATCGCGCCGAAGGCTCCCTTGCATGTCGTGGTGACGCCGAAGCACGGCGAGTACCGTGACGTCGTCGAGCTTGCCGCCGGCGACCCGGCGCTCCTCGCCGAACTGGTGTCGGTGGCCCGCGATGTCGCGCGCGACCTCGCCGACGGCGATTTCCGGCTCGTCTTCAACACCGGCGGCGGCGCAGGGCAGACCGTGTTCCACGTGCATGCGCACGTGCTCGCCGGTGGCCTCGAGGAGGCCTCGCTTGCCGGCTGATCCTCAGGGCCCTGAATCCACCACGCCACCCCCCGCCCGCCACGACGAGGAACGGCTCAGCATCGACGGCGTCGCCATGGTTCGGCTCCTCGGCCCGCAGGATCGCCTGCTCACCTCGATCCAGCGCGAGTACCCGGCCGTCGAGGTGCACGTGCGTGGGAACGAGATCGCGATCCGCGGCGACGTCGAAGAACGCGCCCGCGTGCGGCGGCTGATCGAAGAACTCCTGGCGCTCGTACGCAACGGCCAGGACCCCACGCCCACCGAAGTGAGGAGCTCGGCCCGCATGCTCGACGCCGATCCCGATGCCAAGCCGTCCGAGTTGCTCGGGCAGGTGATCGTGTCTGCCAGAGGCAAGACGATCAGGCCGAAGACCGAGGGCCAGCGACAGTACGTCGACGCCATCGACGAGCACACCATCGTCTTCGGCATCGGCCCGGCCGGCACCGGCAAGACCTACCTCGCCATGGCCAAGGCCGTGCAGGCCCTGCAGCGCAAGGAGGTGAATCGCATCATCCTCACGAGGCCGGCGGTCGAGGCGGGTGAGCGGCTCGGCTTCCTGCCCGGAACGCTCACCGACAAGATCGACCCCTATCTCCGACCGCTCTACGACGCGCTCAACGAGATGATGGATCCCGACATGGTGCCGAAGCTCCTGGCGTCTGGCACGGTCGAGGTGGCACCGCTGGCGTATATGCGCGGCAGGACCTTGAATGACTCGTTCGTCGTGCTCGACGAGGCGCAGAACACGACACCCGAGCAGATGAAGATGTTCCTCACCCGACTCGGCTTCGGATCGAGGATGGTGGTGACCGGCGACGTCACGCAGATCGACCTGCCCGG
>JALYWB010000139.1 GCA_030852935.1 Actinomycetota bacterium
GCGTTACAGTGCAGCAAGATCACCGTCGATCCAGCGGGGTGTCGGCCCGAGGCCCGTCACCTTCCGTTCACCCGACCGAACGAGGCTTTCGTCATGACCCACTCCCCCGAGCCCCTTGCCAGCGCAGCAGAGACAACCCCCGACCAGGGTGTCGCGCCGACCAGGGGCAAGGTGCTCGCATGGGGACTCTGGGACTGGGGCTCCGCGGCGTTCAACGCCGTGGTCACCACCTTCGTCTTCACGGTGTACCTGACGAGCGAGTCGTTCGGGCCGGCCGGCACCGTCGAGGCGCAACTCGGCTGGGCGCTCGCGATCGCAGGGCTCCTCATCGCGGTGCTCGCGCCCATCACCGGCCAGCGCTCCGACACGAGCGGGCGCCGCAAGCTCTGGCTCGCGATCAACACGTACATCGTCGTCGCGATCTGCTTCGCGATGTTCTTCGTCTACCCCGCAGCCGAATACCTCATGCTCGGGCTGTTCCTCGTCGCGGCCGGCAACGTGTTCTTCGAGTTCGCGGGCGTCAACTACAACGCGATGCTCGTGCAGGTGTCGACGCCGCGCACGATCGGCAAGGTATCGGGCTTCGGGTGGGGCATGGGCTACGTGGGCGGCATCGTGCTGCTGCTCATCGTGTACTTCGGCTTCATCCAGCCCGAGGTGGGCCTGTTCGGCGTCACCGGCGAGAACGGCCTCGATGTGCGGGTCACGGTGCTCGTCTCGGCGATCTGGTTCGGGCTGTTCGCACTGCCCGTGCTCCTCGCGGTGCCCGAGTACCGCAATCCGGCGGCGATCGATCGCGGCAAGGTGAGCTTCTTCGCCTCCTACGTGCGGCTCGGGCACGACATCAGGCGGCTCTGGACAGACCAGCGCGACACCGTGTGGTTCCTACTCGCGAGCGCGGTGTTCCGTGACGGGCTCGCGGGGGTGTTCACGTTCGGTGGCGTGCTCGCGGCATCCGTGTTCGGATTCTCGGCGGGCGAAGTCATCATCTTCGCCATCGCGGCGAACGTGGTCGCCGGCATCTCGACGATCGCGGTCGGCGCGCTCGACGACCGGCTCGGCGCCAAGCCAGTGATCATGACCGCGCTCATCGGGCTCGTCGTGAGCGGCACGCTCATCTTCCTGTTGCATGACGGCGGCCAGATCGTGTTCTGGACGGCCGGCCTTGCGCTCTGCCTCTTCGTCGGCCCCGCCCAGTCGGCGAGCCGCACGTTCCTCGCGAGGCTCATTCCGGCCGGGCACGAGGGCGAGGTGTTCGGCCTGTACGCGACGACGGGTCGCGCGGTCAGCTTCCTCGCACCGACGGCGTTCGCACTGTTCGTCACGATCGGCGGAGCGCCATACTTCGGCATCCTCGGCATCGTACTCGTGATCGCGCTCGGGCTCGCGCTGCTCATCCCGGTGAAGGCGGCCGCGCGAACGCGAAGCTGAGATCGATGGTGAGCGGATGCCGCGTGCAGCCCTGCCCCGTCACCGTCGGCCATCCGACCCGAGCCGACGGTTCACTTCGCGAACCACCACCTCGGTGAGCTTCGCAGCGTCGTCGCGACGGCCCCCACGTCGAAGGAGTGCGACGATGAGCGCCAGCACCGCGACGCAGCCGACGACGACGAGCGCGATCAGCCCGTATCGCAGGAGCACGACGTCCAAGATCGTGGCGAGGCGGTCGGACTCGAGCGTAAGTAGCATGTGCATGCTAAATAAATTAGCACGCTCGTGCTATAACGGAACCCATGCCGAAGGCCGTTGACCGAGATGCGCGCACCGACCTCGTCGTCGACTCGCTCTTCACCGTGATCGTGCGAGATGGCCTGCATGCCGCGACGCTGGCGAACATCGCCGCCGAGGCCGGGCTCGCGATCGGTTCGGTTCGCCATTACTTCGGAAGCCACGATGAGCTGGTGACCTTCGCCGCGGCGTCGTTGACCGCCCGTATCGGCGGCCGGCTCGAGCAACGTGCTGCCGCCCTCTTCGCCGGGCCACCCGAACAGCGCGTCGACCACGCGATCGACCTCCTCCTCGAGGTGCTGCCGATCGACGAACAGCGCCTCGTGGAGACGACCGTGTGGCTCGAGTTCACCATCGCCGGGCGCACCGACGAACGCTTCACAACTCAGGCGCGGGCGCTGCACGATGACCTTCGCCGGCTGGTGACCGCACTGATCACGAGTGGACGCGAGAACGGCCGGCTCCGCACCGAACTCGACGCCTCGGTCGAGGGCGCGCGTCTGCATGCGCTCATCGACGGCCTCGCCCTGCACGGGACGGTGTACCCCGACGACGGGTACGCCGCACGCGCACGTGCGGCGATCACGGCGCACCTCGAGTCGCTGCGCGCGCCGCTCTAGTCGCAAAGCTCAGTCGCGGTCAGGAATCGATGTGCGGCGACGCCTCACCGCGAGCATCAGTCCGACGCCCGAGATCATCGCGAGTATCGCGACGAGCGAGGCCGTGTCATCGATGGCGAAGCCCGACTTCGCAAGCCTCGCAGTGGTGTGCGAGGTCGACTGCGAGGTCGTCGCTGTGTCGGGAGCCGGCGGCGTGACCGGTGTCACCTCGGCCTCAGCCGGCGAGATCGTGAACGTGACCCTCACGATTCCGTCGTCCCCGGCCGGGGCGATCGTGGTCGCACACCGGTACGGCGCATCCTCCACCGCGACACCTCCCCAGTGCGGGCTGCCCTGGTAGATCACGCACGATGACGAGGGTGACCCGCCCGGGTTCCAGGTCTTCGCAGCCCCGGCCACCCAGTAGTCGGTCGGCATGCCGCCGGCGGCGATCTGGTAGGTGAACGAGCCACTGGCCATCGCTCCACCGGATGCCTCGGGGTCGGCCACCTGATTGCTCGTGCTCCAGACCGTCGAGCCGTTCGGCGCCACGCTCTCCGCCCCCGGGGTCGAGCCGTGCGCGACGGGGCCGATCACAGTCAGCGGCAGCGCGTAGGCACCGCCCATCAGGCTCACACCGTCGGCACCCGCGGCATCCCTGGTGATCACGGTGCCCTCCAACGTGACCGCGGTCGCACTGGTGGGTGGCAGGTCTTCCAACCTCGGAGTGAATCCCCAATGACCGGCGCCGTCCGGGAAGTCGACGACCACGTTCGTCAGGTTGAAGTACCGGTCACCGTCACGGACGATGATGTCGCCCTCTGTGTGGATCATCGGCGGGGTCCCATCCATCCACCCCCGCTTGTGCGGTGGAATGGTCGTGCCGATGGACTCGGTCGTGGTGGTGGTGTTCGTGACCGAGCGTTCGTAGTGCACCTTCAGCGTCGTCGAGAACGACCATCCGATCCCCTTGGCGCCGGCGGTCACGTCGATCTCGAAGCCACCGGAGTTGGTGATGGACTGCGAGCCGGATGTTGCGACGGTGCGCGTGACCTTGACGTCAGTCGGGTTGTTGATGACGCCGGTGACCGGGCGGCCGGCCCCGAATGTCGAGGTGACCGAGGCAAGGCTCAGACCGCAATTCTCGATGTTGACGCAGACCCGCTCCACGAGCGCCTTCTGCTGTAACGGCAACGTGACGTCGGTCATCTGCCGTTTCACGACGGTGAAGGTGGCCTCGTAGTTTCCTCGGTACCCGATGAACTGCTCGGACGTCTTCGTACAGGTGTACGGGGCGACATTCGCCGGTTTCAAGGTCGGCAGACTACTCAGCGCCTCGACCGGGTCCTGATCGTAGACGTTGCACACGCCTTCTGGCGAGAACCGGGTGGACCCTCGGAAATTCTGCGACCAGCCCGCGATCCAGAAGGGCCGGGCCACACCCTCTTCAACGATCCGATAGACGAAGACCGTCTGCGCGAGGTTCTCTTGAATCGGCGCATCCCCGTCGCGAAGGGCAACGTCGAATCTGGTGCTGCTGTTGACTGCGACGGTAGGCGTGCCATTCACGTGATACGGAACGTTCGGCTCGTAATGCCCTCCTTCAAGCGAGATCGTGCCCTCGGTCTTGATCACGCCCTGGGCCTCGGCGGCAACATTCAGGGCGACGGTGAACGTGACACGCGCATTCGGATACTCCTGCGTGTAGCTCGTGCCGCACGTGAACGGGCTCGGATCCGCGACGGCGCCGCCGGCAGCCGGATCGCCCTGGTACACGTGACAGGATGCCGACGGCCACCAGCTGATGGCGCTCGACGCCTCCACGTGCGGAAAGGCCCAGTAACCGGTGGGAGCGCCGAGCATCGTGATCTGGTACGCGACGTCGGCCTCGATACCGTCGGGCCCCGCTTCGCCCCAGTTTCCGGTCACGGTGTAGACATCGTTCTCGGTCGCATTCGACAACGGGGTGCGTATCCCGCTCAGCCGTCCACGGACGGTACCGAAATTGTGTCCGTCGATGAGCGTCACCCTCGAGAGCGCGAAGCTCACCCAGATGACTCCCCTCGATGCCGCCTCGAGTTCGCCCGGAGGGGCGGACATCACCGCGATCTGGTCGGATTCGCTCTGGGCCTCCTTCGGGATCGCTGGCGGACTGCTCGCATCAGCGGGCGGTGTCGCGGCGTCGTGAACGGAATCGCTTGGATCAGGAGCCGGCGCCTCAGCGTCGGCGGCGGGGTCACTCGGATCAGGGTCCTGCGTCTCGGTACCAGGGGACGGTTCGGTGCTCGATGCCGACGGCGCGGCATCCGGCGCTTCGAACTCCGTCGTGTCGGCGGTACTGGTGCTGGCGCCGGAAAGCCCATCATCCCCGGGGCTCGCGAATGCAGTAGCCGGTACGATCAACGCTCCGAAGAGCGCAATTGCAGCGGCGATCGTGGCGGTACGAGAAACCCTTCCGATATTCATCCTTGGACCATCCCCTTGCGATGTGACGCGCTGAGTATCATCACGGTCGCGCCCCCCATTGAGCGCGTGCGGGGAGGAAAGGAGAATCGGGCGGCAAGTCCGCCAGGTCACAGCGTCGCGATGATCCAATGCCTATCAGCTGGGAATGGAGGCGGCAAGAGATCTGCCCGGATGGAGACCCATGCGGCACGCCCCATTCCGGGGGGCGTCAGCAGCTGGACCCATACCTACCGGAGGTGGACGGATGCCGCGCGGCTGACGCTCAGCCGCGAGACCACGCCTGCGCGAAGCGCGTGAACAGCTCGGCGAACTGCTCGCGCTCGGCCGGCGTGAAGTCGGCCATGGCGCGGTCGACGGCGGTGCGCCGGTGGTCGAGCAGCGCTGACAGGGCCGCGCGACCCGAGTCGGTGATGATGAGGATGCTGCGCCTCGCGTCGTTCGGATCGACATCGCGGCGCACTTGGCCCGTACCGACTGCCGCCTGCACGAGGCGACTCGCCCGCGGCTGATCGACGCCGATCGCCGCTGCGAGC
Source organism: Actinomycetota bacterium (assembly GCA_030852935.1). Lineage (GTDB taxonomy): Bacteria > Actinomycetota > Actinomycetes > Actinomycetales > Microbacteriaceae > Agromyces. Next base: position 5,327 of record JALYWB010000139.1, read on the forward strand.
TCACTCACCGAGCTCGGGCCGTGATCGGCGAGCACCATGAGCAGCCGCACGGCGGCGAAACCACCGCGCCCTCCGGGCCCACCGCGTTGTGCGCGCCTGCTGCGATCGTGATCTTCATCCACGTCGAGCGGGTCACCGT
>JALYWB010000151.1 GCA_030852935.1 Actinomycetota bacterium
CGAGACGGCGCACGCTGGATCCATGAGCGATCACGAAGCCCCACCGTTCCACCCGATCGACCACGAGCTGACGAAGCGCCTCTTCCACGAGCGCATCATCGTGCTCGGCGACGAGCTCGACCAGGCCGGCGGCAACCGCCTCATCGCGCAGCTGCTCACCCTGGCCGCCGACGATGCACGCCGCGACATCCGGTTCTGGATCAACTCCCCCGGCGGCTCGGTGCCGGCGATGCTCGCGATCATGGACGTGATGCGGGCGATCCCGAACGACGTGACGACCATCGCCGTCGGCATGGCGGCGAGCGCCGGGCAGTTCCTGCTCACCGCGGGCACACCGGGCAAGCGACTCGCATTGCCGCACGCGCGCATCCTCATGCACCAGGGCTCCGCGGGCATCGGCGGCACCGCGGTCGACATCGAGCTGCAGGCCGACGACCTGCGGCACACCCGCGACACCGTGCTCGGGATCACCGCAGAGCTCACCGGCCAGCCGCTCGAGCGCATCGCCAACGACTCGCTGCGCGATCGCTGGTACACCGCCGAGCAGGCGGTCGACTACGGCTTCATCGATCGGGTCGCGCACGACTTCGACGCGCTCTTCCCGGGTGCCGAGCGCGCCGTCGCCGGATTGCGGGTGTCGGCATGAGCTCCTACACGATCCCCTACGTCACCGAGAAGCGCGGCAACACCGAGCGCTCCCTCGACGTGTACAGCCGCCTGCTCTCGGAGCGCATCGTCTACCTCGGCACCGAGATCGATGACGGCGTCGCGAACGTGCTCATCGCGCAGCTCCTGCACCTCGCGTCGGAGTCGAGCGAGACACCGATCAGCCTCTACCTGAACTCGCCGGGTGGGTCGCCGGGGGCGGCACTCGCGGTCTACGACACGATGCAGCACATCCGGCCGGATGTCGCGACCACGTGCGTCGGCCGGGCCGGCGGTCCCGCGGCGGTGCTCCTCGCGGGCGGCGCGAAGGGGATGCGGGCGATCCTGCCGCACGGCACGGTGACGTTGCACCAACCGTCGACGCAAGGACGGGGCACCGTGCCCGACCTCATCCTCCACGCCGACGAGGTGGTGCGCGTGCGTGCCGACCTCGAGGCCGCACTCGCCGCCGACACGGGCCGCGACGTGGTCACGCTGCGCCACGACACCGATCGCGACCTCATCCTGCCCGCGCAGGCGGCCATGGCGTACGGGCTGGTCGACCGCGTGCTGACTGCGTCGAGCTGACGGGCGAGTGCGCTGCTGCGTCTGACCGGCCCGTCCCGAGCAGGGCCGGTCAGGCGGCGAGCAGGAACACGTCCGCCGGAGCCGCGTTACCGACCCCGCCGGAGCCGGTGACGATGACGCCGGAATCCGATCCGGTGAGATCGAGCGGATGCCGCCGCACGGCGCCGAGCTGACCGGCGACCCGTACGACGACGTCGACGAGTTCGAGGCCGAGCGCGCCTGCGACCGAGCCCAGCACCTCTGACGACGCCTCCTTGCGGCCGCGCTCGATCTCCGAGAGGTACTGCGGCGACACCCCCGCTGCCGCGGCGACCTCGGTCAGGATCCGCTCCTGCTCGAGCCGTTCACCCCGCAGGACTTCGCCGAGCGCGTGCCGCCAGAGCGGCTTCGACGAACGCGAACCGATCGATCGAGGAAACTCCACCACGTTGCCCATGTCGTGAGGCTAGCCGCGGCATCCGTTCGGCGACAGGCCGATCCGCTGACAGCAGAACGCCTGCCGCCTGCCTCACGCCGACTGCGACTCTGGCGAGGTGGGAGGTGAGACCGTCGGCGTCGCCGCCTCACTTACGCTGGTGGGTTGTCAGGGTCGATCGTCTCGATCGAGTCCTGCTCGACGGCGTTGTCGGCGTCGAGGTCGTTGGTGTCGGGACCTTGCTCGACTTCGCCGTCGGGGTGGACGTCGTGGGCGTCGCGCCCCGGCTTCTCGGCATCGTTGCGCGGATCGGTCATCGCATTCCCCCTCGATCAGATGCCTCCAGCCTTGGATACGCCGATGTTTCCGTCAACGGCTTGACGCGCGCCATGGATGCGACTGGCACATGTACGCCCCACGGGCCACAATGGGCAGAGATACTCGGAGGTGGGCGATGTCCATAGAACTCGTGCTCTGGTCGATGCTCGGCACATACTTGACCGTGGGGCTCATCCTGGGGCTCGCCGCGGTCTGGTCGCTCATTCGCGCTCAGCGCTGACGTCGTGGCGATGCCCTCCCGCGGCCGGTGCCACACTTGACCCATGGGTGAACCGAAGACCGGGCCGACGGATGCGAATGTGCACGAGTTCCTCGCCGCGGCCGCGACTCCCCGCCGGCGTGAGGAAGGGCTGCGGCTCGCCGAGGTCTTCGGCGAGGTCACGGGCGCGGATCCGGTCATGTGGGGTCCCACGATGGTGGGATACGGCACCTTCCGCTACATCTCGCGAGCCAATCCGCGCACGCGCGGGAACTGGTTCAAGACCGGATTCTCGCCTCGCAAGGCGCAGTTGACGTTCTATGGGTTGAACGACCTGCCCGAGGCCGCCGCGCTGCTTCCGAAGCTCGGCACCTTCACGACGGGCGTCAGCTGCGTCTACGCCAAGAAGCTCGAAGACCTCGATCTCGACGTGCTGCGCGAGCTGATCGCGGTCGCGTGGTCTCGGACAGACGACCCCGAGCCGGCGTAACGCGAACGACCCTGACGCCACCGACACGTTGCGTCAGCGAACCACGCTGAATCGCAGGTGCGTAGCGTTCGGCGTCGCCACTGCATCAATGCGCTCGAGCAGGATCCGACCGCCGAGGTGCTCGAACAGGCGTGTGCCTGCTCCGAGCAGGACGGGTGCGAGATGGATCTGGACCTCGTCCATGAGTCCGGCAGCGAGACATTGCTGGGCAGCGCTGCCGCCGTGCACAGCGACCACCTTTTCTCCTGCCGCCGCGCTCGCTTGACGCACCGCGCTGTGGATGCCATCGGTGACGAAGGTGAATACCGAAGGCGCACGAACGGTCTCCCCCTCCGGTGCTTCGTGGGTGAGCACGAAGCAAGGCACCGGGCCCACCGGACCTGCATCGCCCCATCCACCTTCCCCTTCGGCAAGGTCGTAGGAGCGCCGGCCCATCAGAACGGCGCCCACGCCACCTGCCATCCGCTCCAACAACGCGGTATCGCCTGGATCTGGCGTTTCCAGCCATTGGTGCAGTACGTCGCCGCCGTCTCCCAGCTGATGTTCGCGCGTCACGTTCGGCCCGGTCACGAATCCGTCCAGAGACATCGAGATTGCTGCGATCACTTTGCTCATGATGCGTATTCCTCCTGTGATGAGGCGGAAGATTGCGCCTCATCAATGACGTCGTCTGGGTTTGGCGTAGATCGACATTCGAGGGCGCTGACCCCACTGACCCCACCGTCGAAGGTGTGGACGCGGAGCCAGGCGGTCAGTTCCTGATCGAGCCACGACGCGGCCGTTCCGGTTCGGCTGTGGTCCGCCACCTTGTGTGATGCCCCCGACGAGAAGGCAGAGCCCGACGACCATGTGTCACAGGTGAAGACTTCTCCCACGAAGCCGGAGGTAACCGGCGTCGCCTCCCACCATTCGTCGTCCGTCCTGGTCAGTCGTGCTCACTCCGCACGAGGAGCGCGGCGAGTCCGGCGTAGGTGTTCGGACCGGGAACGCCGTCGACGGGCCCCGTGTATCCGCCTCGTTGCGCGATGCGCTGCAGCGCCTCCCAGGTGTTCGGTCCGGCGACACCGTCGATGGGGCCCGTGTACCCGGCGCCGGCGAGCACGGTCTGCACACCCCTCCACGAGTTCGGCCCGAGAATTCCGTCGTAGGGCCCGAAGTAGCCGCCGACGCGGGCGAGGACCTGGAGCGCGGCGTACGTGGCCGGCCCCTCGACGCCGTCGATGGGACCGGCGTAGCCGAAGCCCGCGAGCACGGTCTGGACGCCCTTCCACGACGCGGTTCCCATGACGCCGTCGATGGGGCCCGTGTATCCGCCCACGGCCGCCAGTCGCTGCAGGGCGCGGTACGTGCCCGATCCCGGTAGTCCGTCGATGCTGCCGGTGTAGCCATAGCCCTTGACGGTCTGCTGGAGGCCCCTCCAGGTGTTCGGACCTGGGACGCCGTCATTCGGACCGTCGTAGCCGCCGGCCCGCGAGAGTCGTTGGAGCGTCAGGCCGTCTGCAGATGAGATCGAGACGGTACCGGCGGGATCGGGGGTCATGGTGTGCTCCTTCGTCAGTGCGTTGCGGTGCGGTGTACTGATTCGGGTTCGACACCAGCATGGTGCCGCGGACGGGCGTTGTCGAGGATTTCACTGCAGGACACGGGTACCCCGCGGAGAGCGGCGAGATGCACCCCTCGACATTCGAACGCGTAAGTGTTAACTTACGGGTTGTGCCCTCATTGACCATTGACCCCTGGTACGCGCTCGCCGATCCGACTCGGCGCAGCGTGTTCGCGCGGGTTGCCAAGGGACCGTGCTCGGTGACCGAGATCGCACGTGACCTGCCGGTGAGCCGCCCCGCTGTGTCGCAGCACCTGCGCGTGCTGCTCGACGCGCACTTGGTCGATGTCCGCACGCAGGGCCGTGAGCGTCTCTATCGGCCCCGGCCCGACGGCCTGGACTGGCTCCGAAACGAGCTGGAGACGTATTGGACCCAGACGCTCGCCACGTTCAAGAGCCTGGCAGAGCAAACCTATGAGTCGAGCACATCGGAATCGAAAGGAACACCATCGCCATGAGCACCGCATCGCCTGAACGCACCGCCCTGCACGTCGAGGTCACTGTCGACGCGCCGATCGATCACGCGTTCCGGGTCTTCACCGAACGCTTCGACGACATCAAGCCGCACGCGCACAACCTGCTTGCGGTGCCGATCGACAGGACCGTATTCGAGGCGCGCGCAGGTGGCGCCATCTACGACGTCGGAACCGACGGCAGCACGTGCGCCTGGGCCAGAGTCCTCGCATGCGAACCACCGCATCGGCTGGTCTTCAGTTGGGACATCTCTCCCCAGTGGCAGGTCGAGCCCGACCCTGCGCGCACCAGCGAAGTCGAGGTTCGGTTCATTTCCGAGGCACCGGCGCGCACTCGCGTCGCGCTCAGGCACCGACATCTCGATCGGCACGGCGACGGCTGGCAAGGTTTCACCAGCCTTGACGCCGGCGACGGCTGGCCGCTCTACTTGGAGCGGTACCGCGCCGTGGTCGAACAAGGCGCCCCGGCCAATCTGCCCTGAGTTCGAGACGACGCCCAGTGTCGTCACGATCGAGTGATCAACGGGCTAGCTCGTCCGCACTTCGAACGTGTTGCCGTCGGGATCGCTGAGGATCGTGTCACCGGTTTGGCTGATGGCACGACCAGTGGCCCCGAGGTCCATCAGCCTGCCGACTTCGTCATCGAGCTGATGGCTCGCGACGGAGAGTATGAAGGATTGGCGATGTCGATCAGTCTTCGGATTCACCGGGTCGCCGCTCCAGGCGATCTTCGTTCCACCGGCAGGAGACTGGATGGCGGTTTCGTCGCCTTCCTCCCACACCAGGGGCCACTCGAGTACCCGACTCCAGAACAGTCCTACAGTTCGCGTGCCTTCGCACGTGACCTCGCCCAACGGACCGCACCCCGCCAGGTAGGCGTTCCCGTCTTCGATCACGCAGAACTCGTCTCCGCCAGGATCTTCCATGACCGCGTAGCTGTTCTCGGGCACGCGACCGCTGCCGAGAAGCCGTGCCCCGAGCTTCAGGCACGCCGCAATGGTGTCCTTCTGATCACGGGGTCCGTCGGCGAGATGAAGGTGAAGACGATTCTTCTCTTCGCCATGCCGAGCGCCGGCGGCGAACGCGAGACCGACCTGTCCAGATTGCCCGGCGAGCAAGATCGCGCCGTCGTCGCGTTCAAGGGATCGGTTCAACATCGCGCCCCAGAACTCTGCCTGGCTCTGCGGATCCTGGGAGCGGAACATCACCGACTGGAATTCGATGGTCACGCTACGAAACTAGTACGACACGCGTCGGGACGTTATTGGACGGTGGTCAGTCGTCGCGACGGTGACGGCGGCCGCAGGGTGTCGGCCACCACGCGGCGAGACGGGCACGCGTAGCATTCCTGTTGCGCAATTGCTCTCGATGCTCGGATGCTGCGATCGTCAGCACTCCGTCGACCAGTCGACTGCTCAGACACTCGAGGAGTCGCTCCCGTTGGAGCGGAGTCCGCAGACGCAGCGCGTCAGCTCACGCTACGCCCTGACCCGGGTTGGACGCGGCGCCGTCGAGCCAGAGTCGGTCGGACGGGTCGCTGTGCGTGCCGCCCGACTCGACGTGCTTCGCATCGATCTGCGGCCCCTTCTTGATGACGTGCACCAGCGCCATGGCATGCCCGCGGCCGAGGTCGTAGTCGGCCTTCAGCCAATCGACGATGACGCCGGCCTTGACCGAGGGCTCGTCGTAGCCCTTCTCATGCGCGAGCTCGATGAACTGCCGAGGTGTGAGCCCCGTTTTCGCCTCGATGTTGTCGAGGTATGCCTGAAACGACATGTACTGTCCTCCGGTGTCGGATCGTCGCCTGGACGGCGCGCATCTGCAAGTGTAGGAGAGCTCCAGCTACTGCGCACGGCGACGAGGAACTTCAAGCGGAGCCACTCCACGGCGCGGGCGAGAGCACCCAGCAGATCTCCGCGGGCGCTCCGTCCTCGGCGTGCCACGTGTGCGGCGTTCGGCCGGGAAAGGTGAGCGCGTCGCCGGCCTCGAGCCTCACCGATCGATCGGGAAATTGCACCGTCACGGCGCCCGAGATCACATGGAGCACCTCGACGTCGCAGTTCACGGTGTAGAGCTCGTGCCCCCCGTGCGCACCCGGCTCCAGGGTCGATCGCAGCAATTGCACCCGCTCCTCGCCGCGCGGGGACATCAGCAACTCTGAGACGCCGACGCCTCCGAGGTTGATCTTCGGTGCATCCGCTTGCGTGACCTTCTGCACCTCGGGCTCGGCGAACAGCGCTCCGACGGGGAGTGAGAGCACCTGGCAGAGCTGCACGAGTGTCGCCACACTGGGCGACGCCTCATCGCGTTCGACGCGACTCAGGAAGCCCTTCGAGAGCCCACTCGCCTCGGCGACCTGCGCGAGCGTGAGGTTCTGCGCGACACGAGTGTTTCGCAGCTTCGCGCCGATGGGCGCGTTGCCGACGTCGGGCGACGGGTGTACGGGGCGCATGCTCGACTCCTCGCTCGTGTGCCTTGACGGCAGCGGCGGCGCAGGCCTACAGTGGCCTCAAGTTTCCTCAACAGTACTGGATGTTTCGTAATATGCAACTTTCTCAGAGCGACTCGGGTGTTGCGGCATCCGGCTCCGAGCCGATCGCCGAGCCGGCCGCCGGCGTCCGCGGGCCGGTCGATGCGAGCGTCGTGCCACGCTTCGCCGGCATCGCGACGTTCGCGCGACTGCCCCGCCTCGATGAGGTCGGGCGAGCGGATGTCGCGGTCGTCGGAGTGCCGTTCGACAGCGGGGTCAGCTATCGTCCCGGCGCGCGCTTCGGCCCGGCGCACGTGCGGGAAGCATCCCGACTCCTGCGCCCCTACAATCCCGCACAGGACGTATTCCCGTTCGGCGCGCAGCAGGTCGCCGACGCGGGAGACATCGCCGCCAACCCGTTCGACATCGCAGAGGCCGTGCGCCAGATCGAAGCGGGCGCGACCGAACTCGCCCAGCATGCGGGCAGACTGCTCACGATCGGCGGCGACCACACCATCGCGCTCCCCCTCCTGCGAGCGGTGCACGCGCAGCACGGCCCCGTCGCGGTGTTGCACTTCGATGCGCACCTCGACACCTGGGACACGTACTTCGATGCGCCGATCACGCACGGCACGCCCTTCCGCCGCGCATCGGAGGAGGGCCT
>JALYWB010000159.1 GCA_030852935.1 Actinomycetota bacterium
CGGCCGGCGATGAGCACGAGGCGCTTCGATCCGGTGGTCTCGATTCCCGACATGTGGTTGTCCTCTCCACCCGCGTGCGCCGGTGCCTCAGTCTTCGGCTGCGTCGATCGTTGCCGGGCCGGATGCCGTGTCAGCAGCCTCGGCCGCCTGGGCGGCCGCGGTACCGGGTCGGTGCTTCTGGACCCATCCCTCGATGTTGCGCTGGGGGGCCACGTTCACGGCGAGCGCGCCCGCTGGAACATCGTTGCGGAGTACTGTGCCGGCGCCCGTGTAGACCCCGTCTGCAATCCTAACGGGCGCGACGAACACGCCATGCGCACCGGTCTTCACGTACGAGCCCACGTCGGAGTGGTGCTTCCGCTCTCCGTCGTAGTTGGCGAAGATCGAGCCTGCACCGATGTTCGAGTGCTCGCCCACGGTGGCGTCGCCGACGTATGAGAGGTGCGGCACCTTGCTGCCGACGCCGATCCTGGCGTTCTTCACCTCGACGAACGCACCCACCTTGCCGTCGGCACCGAGCACGGTGCCCGGCCGCAGGAATGAGAACGGGCCGACGGATGCCCCTGGCCCGACGACCGCGAGCGTCGCATCCGTTCGCTTCACCTCGGCGTTCGCCCCGACCTCGCAGTCGACCAGCGTCGTGTCTGGCCCGACGACGGCACCGGTCGCGATGACGGTGGCACCCTTCAGCTGGGTGCCCGGGCGGATCGTGACGTCGGGTTCGATCCTGACGTCGAGGTCGATCCACGTGGTCGCCGGGTCTTCGATGGTGACGCCGTTCAGCTGCCAGCCGCGCACGATGAGCGCGTTGAGCCGGGCGGCCGTCTCGGAGAGCTGTGCCCGGTCGTTGATGCCCGCGACGAGCCATGGCGCGGCCACCGGCACCGCCTCGACCTCTGAGCCCGCCTCCCGCAGCAGCTGGATCACGTCGGTGAGGTACTTCTCGCCCTGTGCGTTGTCGGTCGTGAGGTTCGCGAGCTGGTCCCGGAGTGCGTTCGCGCCGAACGCGTAGATGCCGGCATTGATCTCGGGAATCGCGCGCTCGACGTCGGTGGCGTCCTTCTGTTCGACGATGCGGTCGAATGCGCCCGCATCGTTGCGCACCACGCGGCCATAGCCGCTCGGGTCGTCATAGATCGCCGAGAGTACGGATGCCTGCGCGGCACGGCCGCGGTGACGTTCGAGGAATGCGGCCAGGGTGTCGGCGTCGAGGAGGGGCACGTCGCCATTCAGCACGAGCACCTCGCCGTCGAAGTCGTCGGGAAGCGCCGCGATCGCCTGCTCGACGGCACGACCGGTACCCGGGATCTCGTCTTGGTCGACGACGACGCAGCCGGGGAACACCGACTCGACTGCGGCCGCAACCTGGTCGCGCTCATGCCGCACGACGACCGCGACGTGGGCGGCGTCGAGCGCCTGCGCAGTACGCAGCACGTGCGCGACGATCGGCGAGCCCGCGAGCGGATGCAGGAGCTTCGGCGTGGCCGACTTCATGCGGGTGCCCTGGCCCGCGGCGAGCACGATGATGGCGAGTTTCTGGTCCATGCTCCGCCGCCAGGACTCGAACCTGGACCTAACAGCTCCAAAGGCTGTCGTGCTGCCATTACACTACGGCGGACCGAGCGGGACGCTGCCCGCTGCGCAGACAAGTCTGCCATGTCGCGAGTGGTGGTCCGTGGCATCCGGAACTCATCGGCGACGCTGGTAATGTGCCTGGCAGATCGAGTCGAGCGGCGACGGCGTCAGCCTCCTCACACTGATCCACGACCGGCTGGAGGGGTCGCCGAAGACCGCGGCCGGCGTCGAGGGCACGGGATGGATGTATGTGCTGAGCTCGATGAAGTTGCTGCTGGAGATCGGCGATGGCCTGCCGAGGGCGAGCTGACCGTCAGCCGCCGCGAGAATGCGGCGACCGCCGCGCGGGATAATGGCGGAATGACAGGTGCTGACGAGGTCGACCGGATCGTCGACGACTGGGAGCGCGAACGCCCCGACCTCGACTTCGCACCATTGCAGGTGCTCTCGCGCGTGGCGCGCCTCGCGAAGCACCTCGATCGTGCCAGGCGACAGGCCTTCACCCGGTCGGAGCTCGAGGCGTCTGAGTTCGATGTACTGTCGGCGCTCCGCCGAGCGGGCGCCCCGTATCGCCTCTCTCCCAAGCAGTTGTTGCAGCAGACGCTCGTGTCGAGCGGGACCATGACCAATCGCATCGACCGCCTCGTCGAGCGCGGCCTCGTCACGCGGCAGACCGACCCGAACGATGGTCGCGGCATCCTCGTCGAGATGAGCCCTGCGGGTCTCACACGAGTGGATGCCGCGATCACCCGGCTCGTCGATGCAGAGGCCGAGCTCTTGGCGAGTCTTCCCGCGGCCGAGCAGAAGCGACTCGCCGGGCTGCTGCGCAAGCTGAGCCTCGGGTTCGACTGAGGTCGTCAGTCGGGTCGAGGCGTCCGGCCCCCTCTTGTGCCGCGTCCCCGTGCGTGTCCCGAATCCGTGTCGCAGTTACGATCGATACTGGGCAGCCAGACGTGGCATTTTTACCTTGCGAGTATCGCATTCCTGTTCGATTCTCGATAGACTGACCTTGTGGACGCACCCGACGCGAATGGCTGGTCAGATGTCAGTTCCGCGCGCACCGAGTCGTCGGCTGGGGTCATGGAGCAGTCACCGTACGCGATCGCACAGAACGGCCTCGCCGAGTTGGTGGATGCCACGGTGCAGGCGCAGCGCATCGAGGCGATGCACGCGGCGATGCGGGTCGACTTGATCTCCCTCACGGTCGACTACGCGCTCCGCAGCGAGCAGGCGTTCGTCGCGCCAACGCTGTCTCCGCAACGTCGGCGCGAGATGGCCAGACGCGCGGTGACGGCGGAGCTTGCGACCGCCCTGCATGTGCCAGAGCGCACGATGGAGCGACAGATCGACGAGGCGTGGGCGTTGTCGACGACGTTGCCGGCCACGCTCGCGGCCCTTCGATCGGGCGCGATCAGCCTGCAGCACGCGCGGGTCGTCGTTGAAGAGACCACCACGCTCGGCGATGATCCTGAATTGCGCAGCCGGCTCGACGAACAGCTCGCCGCGTTGGCGGCTACGAAGACCGCGGCGTCCCTTCGCCGCGAGGCACGGTCGATCCGTGAAGAACTGCAGGTCGAGAGCATCGCCGAACGTCACCGTGCCGCACGTGCGCAGCGCCGTGTCGAGCTCGAGGCAGCCCACGACGGCATGGCGTGGCTCCATGCGCTCCTGCCTGCAGACGATGCAATGCTCATCAAAGACCGTCTCGATCACGTCGCACTGACCGCCGCGAAGGAAGGCGGGAGTGCAGCCGATCCCGACGCCGGAGTTCCGCCGCACCACAGCCGCGATCAGTTGCGAGCAGACGCCCTGCGCGACCTCCTCCTATATGGCGCCTTGCCGTCGTCATCGGGGTTCGCCAAGGCAGCGAAGACTGTTCGTCCGACCGTGCATGTGACTGTGCCGGTTCTGACGCTCCTCGGTGCGACAGAGCTACCCGGAAACCTCGACGGCTACGGTCCGATCGACGCCGAGACCGCTCGCAGGCTGGCCGCGCACGCGCCGTCGTTCGTGCGGCTCCTCACTCATCCCGTCTCAGGCACGGTGCTCGACGTCGACCGAACGAGCTATCGGCCTCCCGCCGACCTGAAGCGCTGGCTCGAGGTGCGCGACGGCACGTGCCGATTTCCTGGCTGCAACCGGCGCGCCGTTCGCTGCGAGGCCGATCACTCGTGCGATTGGCAGTTCCTGGGCCGCACCGCACACGAGAATCTCGGTCACCTCTGCGCGCTGCACCATCACCTCAAGCACGAGACGTCCTGGTCGGTGCGGCACTTGGCAGGTGGCGTGTTCGAGTGGCGGTCTCCAGCAGGACGCATACACGTCACACATCCGGCTCGTCGCGTGGCGACGGCAACTGACAGCACTGCGCCGGCCGGGCGAACCAGCTCGAGCCATACGCCCGTGAAGGATGCGACGCCGATGATCGAAACGACACCGGTGGCTGATCGAGATCAGAACTCGGGGCCTGCTGACGGCACTCGAGGTCAAGCGCCTCCATGGCCAATACTTCCGCCGTTCTGATACCCATCACCTCTCCTCCACAGAAGCTGATGGTGCCCGACTGCTCACAGCGCACCGTCACGCCACCTCCCGCTCGCGCCTCACGCGCGACGATGGCCGCATGACTCGACTCGAAGCCGACGACGCCACCCAGCTGCCACTCACCACCGATTTCGCCCTCCAGGAGCGCGTCTCAGAACTGCTCGACGCCGCGATCCGCCGCCAGTGGTGGACCCTGTATTTCGATGAGGAGAACAGGCAGATGCCGCTCATCATGCCGATGGCCGGGTACCCCGAAGATCCAGACGAGCCGTGCGGTGCCGAAGGCACGGCCGCTCAGCTGCTGGCGCAACGATTGACCGAAATCGTGGATCATGTCGGCGCAGCGAAGGTCGTGTTCGTCTGGGAACGACCAGGCGCACCCGAGTCGACGGCGGCCGATCGTGCATGGGCCAAGCGTCTCGGTGAGGCGTGCCGTGCGGTCGGCGTAGCCGTTCGGGCGCAATTCATCCTGCACGACGGCGGCGCACGTTGGTTCGCACCTGACGACTACGCCTGAGCTACGGACGTAGCTCTGTGCGAGTCAGTAGCGCAGCGCTGTGCGCCCCACCGGCAAGTGCAGCGCGATTCACCGGCGCAGCACCCTGCGCGCGAGCCAGTTGCCGAAGAACTGCGCGCCCTGCACGAACACGACGATGAGCAGCACCGCAGCCCACGTCACGATCGGCTCGAACTGTCGGTACCCGTAGACCAGCGCGAAGTCGCCGAGGCCGCCACCGCCGATGAATCCGGCGACGGCAGTCATGTCGACGATCGCGACGAGGATGAACGTGTAGCCGAGGATCAACGGCCCCAGCGCCTCGGGGATCACCACGGTGCGCAGGATCCGGAACGGCCCCGCTCCCATCGAACGTGCCGCCTCGATGACGCCCGGCGATACGGTGATGAGGTTCTGCTCCACGATGCGGCCTATCGCGAAGGATGTCGCGATCGAGAGGGCGAAGATCAACGCACTGTTGCCGATACCGGTGCCCACCACGATCCGGGCCAACGGCTGCACGGCCGGGATGAAGATGATGAACGGGATCGGCCGGAAGAAGTTGATGACCACGTTGAGCACGTTGTAGACACCGCGGTTCGGCAGCAGGCTCCCAGACCTCGTCGCATACAGGGTGAGCCCGATGAGCAGCCCGAAGAACCCGCCGATCAGCAGGGTCAGGCCGGCCATGTACAGCGTCTCGACGGCGGCGACCCAGAACTCGTCCTGAAGCTCGAAGAGGCGATCCATCACGACACCTCTGTCACGTCGACGCGCGACGAGATCTCGGCGAGCACGGTGTCGATCGCGGCATCCGAACCTCTGATCGCCAGGGTCAGGTGTCCGAACGCGCGCCCCTGGATGTCGTTGATGCCGCCATACACGAGCTCGAATTCGACGCCCGCTGCGGCAAGCGCGACGAAGACCGCCGACTGGGATGCATCGCCGTCCCGGAACGAGATCGTCACGATCCGGCCCTCGTGACGCTCACGCAGCACCGCCAGCTCGGCGGGCGACGGGATCCCCTTCACGACCGTGGCGACGAACCGCTGCGACGACGGATTCCGCGGGTCCGAGAACACGTCGAACACGTCACCCTGCTCGATGACCCGACCTCCGTCCATCACCGCGACCTTGGTCGCGATCGACTGGATGACGTCCATCTCGTGCGTGATCACGATGATCGTGACCCCGAACTCCCGGTTCACGCGCTTCAGCAGCGCGAGTACCTCCTGTGTCGTTTCAGGGTCGAGGGCGCTCGTCGCCTCATCCGCCAGCAGCAGCCGCGGCGATGTGGCGAGCGCACGGGCGATGCCGACACGCTGCTTCTGCCCACCAGAGAGTTGGTCGGGGTAGCTCTTCGCCTTCCCGGCAAGGCCGACGAACTCGAGCAACTCGGCGACCCGCGCAGCGATCTCGGCTTTCGGCCGACCCGCGACCGTCAACGGATACGCGATGTTCTGCCAGACCGTCTTCGAGTTGAAGAGGTTGAACTGCTGGAAGATCATGCCGATGCCGAGACGGATGCCGCGCAGCTCCCGCTCGGCCATCGTCGTGATCTCGCGGCCGTCGACCTCGATGCTGCCGGATGTCGCAGGCTCGAGCGCGTTCACGAGCCGAACGAGCGTGGACTTGCCGGCGCCCGAGTAGCCGATGATGCCATAGACATCACCGGCCTCGACCTCGAGCGTGACATCGTCGATCGCGACGACCGGTGAACCGCCACCGGTGGATGCCGGGTACGTCTTCGTGACGTTCTTCAGGGCGACGAGCGCCATGCCGTGACTCCTCGGTCTCGACCGATCAGACCAGGTCTGATCCGGCGACTCAGCCCTTGGCGGCCTTCGTGTCGGCCTCGACCTTGGCCAGCGAATCGACGAGCTCCGCGATCGGCACCTGCAGCGAGACGCCCGTGCCGGCAGAAGACTCCAGCAGGCCCTCCTGCACCTCGGGGTCGGTCTGGAAGATCTCGACCAGCTTCAGGTAGGTCTCGTTCTCTGCGTCATCGGCACGTGTGGCGAAGATATTGACGTAGGGCAGCGCATTCGGGTCGCTCGGGTCGTCGCGCGCAATCGCGTCCTCGAAGGCAAGTCCGGCGTCTGCCACGAAGTCGTTGTTGATGATGGCCGCGGCCAGGTCGGGCAGGGAGGTCGGGGTGAGCGACGCCTCGAGTGCGGTGACCTTCACCTTCGAGGCCGACTCATCGATGTCGGCGAGGTCGGAGAAGATCGTGCCGCCGCTCGAAAGCTCGATGAGGCCGGCCGACTGCAGCACGAGCAGCGCCCGGGCCTGGTTCGATGCATCGTTCGGCACAGCGACGGTCTCGCCCGCGGGAATGTCCTTCACCGAGTCGTATTTCGTCGAGTAGAGGCCCAACGGGTAGATCGCGGTGGAGCCGATGGGTGTGAGGTCTTCACCGGCCGACACGTTGTAGTCGGCGAGGTAGACGATGTGCTGGAACTGGTTCAGGTCGAGCTCGGCCTCGGTCGTCGCGGGGTTCGGCTGCGCGTAGTCCGAGAAATCGACGATCTCAATCGTGATCCCGGCTTCAGCTGCCGCTTCCTCGAAAGCGGGCCACTGCGGATCGCCCTTGCCAACGACGCCGATCTTCACGACGTCATCGGATGCGGTCTCCCCCGCCGCCGGGCCGGCGCAGGCGGCGAGACCTACGAAGAGCGGAACGGTCGCGAGGGCGGCGAGGAGCTTGGTGGAAGTACGTGACATAGTGCTGGGTTCCCTTCGATGCGGCGCAGCCGCGATCGACGGACCCTGGCCTCGGGCAGCGCTGGCGCTGCGCATGGCTCGGCCACGGTACGAAGAATCGGGAGGGGGCTACGGTGCCGCGATCGCGGGTGCTATATCACTGTATGCGAAGGATCTGCGGTCACTTCGCCGCAGCGTCATGATGCGTCACAGATCCTGCGAGACTAGCCTTCGATCGCCTCAGATACTTCCAGCCAGCGCGTTTCCAATTCGGCGACGGATGCCTCCAAGCGGCCGAGCTCGTCACCGAGCGTGCCGAGTCCCACGTAGTCGGACTGATCGTGCCGCGCGAGACGTTCATGCAGCTCCGCGATCTGCGCCTGCAGCTTTTCGAGCCGCCGATCGATCGAGGAGAGCTCCTTCTCGGCGGTGCGCCGATCGGCACCGGTGAGCGGTGCCGCTTCTCTCGGTCGAGTCGCCGGCGTAGTGGGCGTAGGTGGAGTATCGAGACCGGCCCCGCCCCCTGAGCCCGCGCCGTTCCCTGAGCCCGTCGAAGGGAGCATCGCCGTCGTGGCCCGGCTCGCTTCGACGGGCTCTGCGAGCGAAGCCCGACGCAACTCGAGGTACTGCTCGACACCGCGCGGCAGGTCGCGCAGATGTCCGTCGAGGATCGCGAACTGGCGGTCGGTGACGCGCTCGATCAGGTAGCGGTCGTGGCTGACGACGAGGAGCGTGCCGGGCCACGAGTCGAGCAAGTCCTCGATCGCGGCGAGCATGTCGGTGTCGAGGTCGTTCGTCGGTTCGTCGAGGATCAGCACGTTCGGCTCGGAGAGCAAGACCAAGAGCAGTTGCAGTCGGCGCTTCTGCCCGCCCGAGAGGTTCTTCACCGGCGTCGAAAGCTGAGCGTTCGTGAAACCGAGGCGCTCGAGCAGCTGGCCGGGCGAGAGCTCCTTGTCGCCCACCTGGTACGAGGTGCGCTGCTCGGCGACCACGGCACTCACGCGTTCGTCGGCCCATTCCGAGAGCTCCGAGAGTTCCTGGCTCAACGTCGCGATGCGCACGGTCTTGCCGCGCTTCACGCGTCCGGTGGTGGGCTGCACGGCACCCGTCACGAGGCCGAGCAAGGTCGACTTGCCTGCGCCGTTCACTCCGAGGATGCCGGTGCGCTCCCCCGGCGCGATGCGCCATTCGATGTCGTGCAGGATGGTCTTCGATCCGTTCCCTGAGCCCGTCGAAGGGAACTCCACACCCACGCCCAACAGGTCGACGACGTCCTTGCCGAGCCGCGATACCGCGAGCCGGTTCAGCTCGACCGGGTTGCGCACCGGCGGCTCGTTCTCGATGAGCTGATTCGCCGCCTCGATGCGGAACTTCGGCTTCGCCGTGCGCGCCGGAGCACCACGGCGCAACCAGGCCAGCTCTTTGCGCATGAGGTTCTGACGCTTGGCTTCGGATGCCGCGGCCATGCGATCCCGCTCGACGCGCTGCAGCACGTACGCCGCGTACCCGCCCTCGAACGGCTCGACGATGCCGTCGTGCACCTCCCACGTTCCGGTGCACACCTCGTCGAGGAACCACCGGTCGTGCGTCACGACGACGAGCGCACCGGCATCCGTCGCCCATCGGCCCTTGAGGTGCTGCGCGAGCCAGGCGATGCCCTCGACATCGAGGTGGTTGGTGGGCTCGTCGAGGAACACGACGTCCCAGTCACCGACGAGCAGCGCCGCGAGGCCGACCCGTCGCCGCTGCCCGCCCGAGAGGCTCGCGATCTGTGCATGCCACGGCACATCCGAGAGCAGTCCCGCGATCACGTCGCGCACCTTCGCGTCGCCCGCCCACACGTGCTCCTCGATACCGCCGACGACCGACTCCGCGACCGTCTTGCCCGGGTCGACCACGTCGGCCTGGTCGAGCATGCCGATGCGGATGCCGCGGCGGCGGGTGACCCGCCCGGCGTCGGGCTCGATGCGGCCCGCGAGCAGCTTGAGCAGCGTCGACTTGCCGTCGCCGTTGCGGCCGACGACGCCGACGCGATCACCCTCGTCGATGCCGAGGGTGACCTCGTCGAAGACGGTGCGCGTCGGGAACTCGAGGTGCAGGCGCTCGGCGCCGAGGAGGTGAGCCATGTCCTGTCGAGCTTACGAGGTCGGCGAGCACGACGACGCGCTCACCGCTGTCTGAGCCCGTCGAAGGGAGCCACCGCGCTTCGACGAGCTCAGCGACCCTTCGCGCTCACCCGTACACGATGCGGGCGCCATGCACGGGCCCGTGCACATGCACGGCGTTGAGGCGGGCGGCCGAGAGGGCGATCTGCAGCTCGAGCGCTGAATCGGCGTCGTCTGCGAGGAATGCGACCGTCGGGCCCGACCCCGAGATGATGCCTGCGAGCGCTCCGTGCGTCTCGCCGAGCTCGAGGATGCCGCCGAGCCCCGGCGCGAGCCCGAGCGCAGCGGCCTGGAGGTCGTTGTGGAGCGCGTCGGCCAGCAGTCGGGCATCACCCGCGCGCAGGGCCTGCAGCACGGCCGTGGCGACCACGGGCGGTGTCACGACCGCGTCGAGCCTCGGCGCTTCGCTCCGACGCCGATCGAGTTCTCGATAGACGCCGGGGGTCGAGAGCCCGAACTCGGCGAGCGCCAGCACCCAGTGGAAGTTCCCGGTCGCCAGCGCCGGGCTCAGCCGGTCGCCGCGGCCGGTGCCGATCGCGGTGCCGCCCGACAGGGCGAACGGCACGTCGGCACCGAGCTTCACCGCGAGCGCGTGCAGTTCCTCCTTCGACAGCGCGGTGCCCCACATCGCGTCGCAGGCCACGAGGGTGGCGGCGGCATCCGCCGAACCACCGCCCATGCCGCCGGCGATGGGCACGTGCTTCTCGATCTCGAGGTGCACGCCGCCCGGCACACCGGCCGTGCGGGCGAGCAGCTTCGCCGCGCGGATCGCGAGATTGGACGCATCGGTCGGCAGTGCCGAGGTGTCGATGCTGCCGCTGAACGTCACGCTGAATTCGTCGTCGGGCCACGCCTTGACGTCCTCGTAGAGCGACACCGCCTGGTAGGCGGTGGCGACATCGTGGTAACCGTCTGACTGCACCTCGCCGACGCGCATGAAGAGGTTGACCTTGCCGGGCGCCCGAACGTGTACCACCTCGTCGGTCGCCGCGATCGTCATGCTGTCACGCTATCCCAAGGGTGGGTGTACGAACCTGAGTCGACACTCCGTCAACCGACGGCCTGCAGCCAGCGACGCAGGTCGGTTTTCACATCGGCTATTCGCGAACCGTCGGCCATCTTTCCCCACGTCAGCCCGATCGACGAACGCCCTTCGGCGAGGGGACTGGCCGACGCGAGCACGAACTCACCGCCCTCGAGTGGGAACCGAGCGGTCGGATGCTTCGCAGTGAGATTCAGGGCGAGCGGCTCGGTGTCGAGCTCGGCCGTGACGACGTCGGCAAGCGCCTTCAGCGCATCGGCCGTGCCGAGGTCGACGGTACGGCTGACGCTCGCTTCGAACGTTCCGTCCTGACGCTGGCCGGGCTGCCGGATGCCGCGGGCCTGCTCGAACGCGACCGTGATGTTCTGCGCCCACCAGCCGTCGACGCCGTGCTCTGAGACGAGCCATGACGCGATCTGCTTGTGCGGCCACGTCGTGGCGCCCGCCTCGTCGAGCAGGGAGAACCACTCGTCACGGGCCTTGCCCGTTGCGTCCACGACCGCCTTGTCACCGACACCCTCGGCGCTGCTTCCGACCGGAACTGTGCCCATGGTCCAACGCTAGCGCGTCACGCCGCCGCGACGCCCGCGACCCTGGCAAGCGTGAGGAAGTCGGCGACCAACAGTTGCTCGCCGCGCGCCTGCGGGTCGATGCCCGCGCGTTCGAGCACGGAGCTGGCGGCACTCGACGTCCCGCCGAGCACGCCAGAAAGCGACTGCCGCAGCATCTTGCGGCGCTGCTGGAAGGCCGCATCGACGAGTGCGAACGTCGCCACGCGCTCGGCCTCGGTGCCCGGCTGCTCGTGGCGTTCGAACCCCACGAGCACCGAATCGACGTTCGGCACCGGCCAGAACACCATGCGCGAGACTTGGCCCGCGGTGCGCCACTTTCCGTACCATGCCGCCTTCACGCTGGGCGCCCCGTACACCTTCGAGCCCGGCTGTGCCGCGAGCCGGTGCCCGACCTCGGCCTGCACCATGACGATGCCCGATCGAAGCGACGGCACGTGCTCGAGCAGGTGCAGCAGCACGGGCACCGAGACGTTGTACGGCAGGTTGGCGACGAGCCGCGAGGGCTCGCCGGGCAGCGTTGTCACCCGAAGCGCGTCGTCGTGCACGACCGTGAGCGACGCGCCGGGCTGCATGATGCGCACGGTGTGCGGCAGCTGTTCGGCGAGGCGCCCGTCGATCTCGACGGCGATGACGGATGCCCCGGCCTCGAGCAACCCGAGCGTAAGCGAGCCCAGCCCCGGGCCGATCTCGAGCACGGTCTCGCCGGGCGCCACGCCGGCGACCTGCACGATGCGACGCACGGTGTTGCCGTCGTGCACGAAGTTCTGCCCGAGCTTCTTCGTCGGTGCGACCTCGAGCAGCTCGGCGAGGTCTCGAATCTCGGCAGGCCCGAGCAGGCGCGGCGTGCTCTCTGCGCCCTCGGCCGCATGTCGATGTGCGTTCACCGCGGCCCCCGCCGGTCGATTCGGTCAGTCCCCCACACGC
>JALYWB010000005.1 GCA_030852935.1 Actinomycetota bacterium
GTCGCCCACGTCGCCGACGTCGCCACCCGCTTCTTCGACGCCGGCATCGATGCGGTGGTGCTGCAGCCGACCTCTGACGAGCCCGACCTCGAGGGATTCGTGCGGCAGGTCGGTGAGGTGGCGCGCCGGTTCTCGCAGGCTCGCTGACAGACGCGCGGCGGGACGATCGGCCCGAATTGGGGCGTGCAAAGTACTGAGGATTCGTCGAGAATGAGGGGCGCCGATTTCCTCTGCAGATGGACCGCAGGCCGACAATGGAGGGCCGCACCAACGTCCGCCGACGCCGGGCTGCTCGCCACTTCCGATGGGAACATGACCATGGCGATGCAGCGCACGACCACCAACGACTCGCCCGAACTCGGCCGACCGTCGAAGGGGACCGCGGGGTCGCGGCATCCGATTCGCGTCATCGTTGCCATCTCGGCGATCGGCGTGCTGGCCATGGCCGGATGCACCGCCGGCATGCCGGCCGAAGATGTCGCCGACGCCGAGGCCACCAGCTCGAGCGAGGCTGAATTCGACGCCGAGACCGTTGCGCAGTTCGATGAGCTGGTGCGCGAGTTCCAGGAGGTCAACCAGACCCCCGGCGTGCTGGTCGGCGTGTGGAGCCCCGAGGGCACCTACGTGTCGACGCCCGGCACCTCCGACCTCGCCACCGACGCGCCGCTCGAGCCCGACATGCAGTTCAAGATCGCGAGCCAGAGCAAGTCGTTCACCGGCAACCTCGTGCTGCAGCTCGTCGACGAGGGCAGGGTGGGCCTCGATGAACCCGTCTCCGAGTGGATCGACGGGGTGCCGAACGGCGACATCATCACCATCCGCCAACTGCTCAACCACACCAGCGGGCTCGCCGACGTCTTCACCGACCCGAAGGTCCAGGTCTTCGTGCCCGACGGATGCGACTCGATCGACGAACTGCTGGCGTACGAGGCGACGTTCCCGGTTGTGGCCGAACCCGGCGGGGACTGGTCGTACAGCAACTACGGCTACAACCTACTCGGGCGGGTGATCGAGCTCGCAGACGGCAAGGACCTGGCCACCGTGCTCCAGGAGCGGATCTCCGAGCCACTGGGGCTCACCCGCACCGAGCTCGTGATGGCGGGCAGCGGGCTCACCGAACCGTTCACGCACGGCTACGGCTCGGGCGAACTCGGCGGCACGCAGGCACCGACCGTCGAGAACGACTCGACCGACGTGCCGTTGACCTGCCTCTGGGCCCACGGCGGAATCGTGTCCACGCTCGAGGACATGCACGTCTGGATGAGCTCGATGTCGTCGCTCATCTCTCCCCAGCTGTGGGAGGAGGCGAACGCCGACCCGGTGCCGTTCGTCTTCGGCGGCAACTACAACGGCCCCGGAAAGTGGTTCCAAGGGCTCGGGTTCGACCTGACCGGCGGATTCCTCGTGGCCGAGGGCAGCTTCGCCGGGTACGAGTCGTCCACGATGTACTCGCCCGAGCTCGACACGACGATCTCGGTGGCCACGACGAAGCTCTGGAGCGCGATCACGCCGCCGCCGATGATGCAGGCGCTGGCCATGACCCTCTACGGTGACGAGGTCGACTTCGGGCTCACGATCGAGCAGGCGATGGAGCCGAACCTCACCATCGGCACCGTGCCCGAATGAGGTTGCATCCGGTTGCGACGACGACTGTCGCGTCCGGATGCCGCGGCGCGGCGTTCAGGCCTGTCGAAGCTGCAGATCTTCGCAGCCGATCTCGCTGAGCGCCGCCTGCCACACCTGCTCCTGCAGGTCGCGGTCGTAACTCGCCGGAGACGACCTGCGCGGCTTGGACTTGACGAAGAATGTCCCGGTGACACGTTCGACTTCGGGTGCCGACGCGAGGTGGACCGACGTGGCAGCCCCTCGCTCTGGCGATAACAGGAACGGGCCAGCCAGAGTTGAGAGCGCTGCGATCCAGCCCCGGGTGTTCTTCCCGAACGACGTTGCCACCACGCCGGGGTGCAGGGCGTTGACGGTGACGCCAGTGCCGCTGAGGTGTCGCGCCAGCACGTAGGTGGTCATGACATTCGCGAGCTTCGCGTTCGAGTACGCGTTCATGCTGAACGCGTCGCGGTCGTGTACATGCCCGAGGTCGATCTTGCCGTTCGACTGTGCCGACGATGCGACGTTCACAATGCGCGAGGGAGCGCTCGCTTCGAGCAGTGGCACCAGCTCGAGCGAGAGCAGCAGCGGGGCGAGGTGGTTGAGCGCCCATGTGCGCTCGATGCCGTCGCTCGTCAGCCCCCACTCGGCGAACACGCCACCGGCGTTGTTGATGAGCACGTCCAGCCTCTGGTGCGTCGCCGCGAATTCACGGGCGACCCGGCGCACCTGCTCTTGCGAGGTGAGATCGGCGATGAGGAACTCGATGTTCCGGTTGTCAGATTCCCGTCGGAGCCACTCGGTCGTCTGCGAGGTCTCGGCAGGGCGGCGGCCGATGATCACGACGTGGAATCCGTTGCGGGCGAGCGCGAGCGCCGTCGCCCTGCCGATGCCTGATGTGCCGCCGGTGATGAGCACCGTCCTGGCCTGAGTCGCGATCATGAGACGTCCACGGTCAGGACGACCGTGCCCCGTGCGTGACCTTCGCCGACATGACGGAGCGCCCGACCGGCCTGCGACAGCGGATACGTTCGACCGACAAGGGGCGTGACCTTGCCGTCCTCGATGAGATCCTTCAGCACGATGAGATCGTCACGCGTGGGGAACTTGATGGACGGCCCGGCCTGGCGCCGCGTGAACCGTGAGACGATCGCCGTCTTGATGACGGTGCCCATCGTGCCGAACCAGCGACCGCCCGAGGTTCCGTTGTTGGACTGCAGGATGCCGTCGTCGGTCAGCGCTCGCCGCGTCTGCGAGAGCGAGTGATTCGCCACGTTGTCGAGGATGAAGTCGTAGCGCTTCCCATCCGTCGTGAAGTCGTTCCGGGTGTAGTCGATGACGTGAGCGGCGCCCAGCGCGCGTACGGTGGCGACGTTGGCGGGGCCGCACACGCCGGTCACCTCCGCGCCGAGCGCTGCGCCGATCTGCACGGCGTAGGAGCCGAGCCCGCCAGATGCGCCGTTGATCAGCACCTTGTCACCAGGCTGAACTCGATCGCGAAGCAGCTGCAGCGCGGCCGTGGCGGACACCCCGACTGCGGCTGCCTGCTCGAAGCTCACGTTCGATGGGCGTAGCACGAACTGGTCTTCTGCAGCGCAGGCGAACTCGGCGAACGCACCCGAACACCAGCCGAACACCTCGTCGCCGACTCGCAGTTGTGTCACGGCATCGCCGACGGCGACGACGGTGCCGGAGACGTCGGTGCCCGGAACGCGAGCCTTCGGCTTGCGCAGCCCCGTGGCCATGCGCGCGATCATGGGCTCGCCTTCGATGAAGACGAGAGCCCCCACATAGACGGATGCCGCGTGCACCCGCACGACGACCTCGCCGTGCTGGGGCGTCGGTACCGGCATCCGCTCGACGTTCAACACCTCGTCAGCAGGGCCGTACCGGTCCTGGACGACGGCCAGCATCGTCGTGGGGACGGCATCATTTTCGTGTGAAGGGGTGACGGATGCCGCGGGCGTGGCGATTGTTCGTGTCGTCATGTCGTTCAGCTCATTTCGTTGATCGTTCGGCCCTCGAAGGCCTCTTTCTGGAAGCCCTTGATGAGGAGCCACAGCGGAAGCGCCAGCTCGAAGAAGAAGCCGGGCAGGGTGAGGTAGAGACCGATCTCGACCCCGAACAGTTCGGCGATAGTTCCTGCAACGTGCAGCGGATACCCGATGAGGCCCGAGACCGCGAGCCACCTCGGCACCAGCCGCGTGCGGAAGAGCAGCACGCAGAGGACGGTCGCACCAACGCCGAGCGTCATCTGGCCGATCTGGTACGCCATCTGGTTGGCCTCGACCAGCGTGGTTGCGACGGTGTTCGCGCCCGGGTCGCCGGCGTGCTGGGCCAACGGCACGATCATCAGCACGGCGAGCGCCCCGATGCTCAGGAACACCACCTGCACGATGATTGCGGCGAAGTAGGTCAGCGCCGTTCGTTGGCTGTGTCGTTCGAGAATCGGGAAGAACACCACGGCCTTGGCGATATCGACCGCCGTGTTGAGGAGCATGAGAAAGGCCCCGAGTGCCAGGAGCGACTGAACCGGCGGGATCGTGCTGAGGAAGCCCGAGCCCGAGCCCGACCCACCGACCAGCGAGACGACCAGCGCTGAACCGCTGCCGTACACGAGGAAGCCGGCCAGGAAGAGCGCCCCGAGGAGTCGGGACTGCCGCATGCGAGAGCCGGGTGGCTCTGCGTGGGGCGAGCCTCCGTTCGGCGGAGCGGGAATCGAGCGGGTGGAGATGAGTGCGGTGTTCATGGGATCTCCTGTGGTCGAGGCTGAGGGTGTATTCACAGCCTGCTCGCCGCACCTCGGCCCCCGAATCCGGAAGAGTACGTAGCCGGTACTGAGAACTGCTCCCGGCT
>JALYWB010000026.1 GCA_030852935.1 Actinomycetota bacterium
AGTACCAGACCGACTGGGCGACGTTGTTCGCGGGGCTCACGCTGGCGACGATCCCGCTCGTCGTGCTCTTCCTCATCGCCACGAAGCAGATCGTCTCTGGCCTGACCGCCGGCATGAGCAAGTGACCGCGTTCGTCATCGGGATCGACATCGGCGGCTCCGGCAGCCGGGTCGCGATCCGCGAGGTGGGTGTCGGTGGCGGTGGTGCGGATGCCGCTGCCGGCGCTGCCGGCTCGGGTGGAGCGGGTGCGGAAGCGGGGGCGGCTGCGGGTGCGGCAGCGCCCGCGGCAGCGGGTGCGCGTGCCGCCGGGGCGACCCATGCCTCCGCGAGCACCCGTCCTCTGCGCCGCGAGCTCGCAGGGGAGCGCGTCGGTATCACCGCCACGGGCAGCTCGGTGCCTGAGACGGCGCTTGCACTGCTTCGTGCCGCGCGTGCAGCATGGCCCGAGGAGTTCGCCGGAACCGGGGCTGATCCGGGCGGCAGTGCGGCGGGCGGCGGTGCGGCCCGCGGTATCGTCGGCGTCGGCCTCGGTGCCACAGGACTCGCGACCCTCGTCGAGCACCCCGAGCGCGTGGCCGAGTCGCTGCAGCGCGAGCTCGCCTCGATGTCGAGCATGTCGAAGCGCGCGGGTGCCGCGGCGCCGCTTCCACCCGTCGCCGTCGCCATCGATGCCGTCACCGCGCATCTCGGCGCCCTCGCCGGGGCGGGCGGGGCGATCGTCGCGCTCGGCACGGGCGCCATCGCATTCGGCACCGACGGGCGCGACGTATGGCGCCGCGTCGACGGGTGGGGCCACCTGCTCGGCGATCGCGGCGGTGGCGCGTGGATCGGCCTGCGAGGACTCGACGCCGCGATCCGCTCGCACGACGGCGTCGACGATGCCGGCACTGCCCTGCTTGCTGCGGCGCTGCGCCGGTTCGGCGAGGTGCCCACCTGGCCGAGCCAGCTCTACACACGCGCCGACCGCGCCGGTGTGCTCGCGAGCTTCGCGACAGAGGTGGCAGCGCTTGCCGCAGCCGGCGATCCCGCGGCCCGTCGGATCATGGCGGATGCCGGCAGCGAGGCTGCTCGCAGCGTGCTCGCCGCGCTTGCTCCGGGCATTCCGCCCCGCGTCGCCGCGACGGGCGGGCTCATCGCCGCCGGTGGCGCACTCGCCGACGCGTTCGCCGCCACGATCGCTGCTCGCCGTATTGATGTGGAGATCGCCGCGCCGCTGGGCGACCCGCTCGACGGCGCGCTGCTGCTCGCCGAGCGCGTGGCGGGCGGCGTGGCGCCGCGGCATCCGTCGTTCGTGTGGAGCGTGCCGCCCGCCGCCTGACGTGCACGTCGTTCGTCGCGGATCGACATCGGCTGACCGATGCGCCACCGACCGTCGATGACGAACGTGATGTCGGTGGCCCCCCATAACCTGTGGGACATCCATTCGAAGAGCTCGTGCCGGGTTCGGAGGAAGCGATGAAGGTGCTGGTTGCCACCAACCTCACCCAGGGCACGAAGGCCAGCGACGTGATGCACTGCATCGACGGCGAGCTCGTGTTCATGGTCGAGGCGTGTCCATACAGCAGGCGACAACCGTATGGTGCATGTGACTGCGGCATCACGTTCCGAGGCATGACGAGCGACGGGGTCGCGACGACGGCGGTCGTGCGTGAGATGCCCGGGCTGAGCATCGAGGCGTATGTCGACTGCCTCGAGGCGACACATCGGTTCAAACGCGAGCGCGGGTGCACCTGCGCGCTCGACGCATTCGGCGACGCGTGGACGCTGCTTGCGCTCGCCGGCTCGCTCGTCCCGGGTACGGTCGTCGAGCGGTACGTCGATCGCATCGAAGTGCGACAGCGCGCATGATGGGTGGCCGGCCTGCACGAGGTGCTACGCGTGTGCTACACGTGGAGTACACTCGGGCCATGAGGTCGATCAGCCAGCGCGAACTCCGCAACAGTTCCGCCGAGATCATGCGCGGCCTGGCACGAGGTGAGTCGTACCGGGTCACCAACCGAGGCGTGCCGGTGGGTGTACTTCGCGCCGAGGGACGCTCAGTGCTTGACGATCTGGTCGTGCGACCCGGCAGTCAGGTGATGCAGTTCCCACCCGGTGCGCGACGACCCGAGTCCACGGGCGCCGTACTCGACGAACTCCGTCGTGACCGATGATCGTTGCCGTTGACACGTCGGCGCTGGCGAAGCTCCTCGTCGAGGAGGACGGTTCCGAGCAAGTACGGGAGTTCCTCCTCGAACGTTCTCGCGCGGGCGACGAGTTCGTCATCTCCACGATCGCGGTGACGGAGTTGCGCCGACTCGCGATACGACTCGAGATCGAGTCCACCGCGGTTGAACCGCTGGTGCGACCCTTTCACCTGCTGCGTCTGACCGAGGGCATCCTGCAGCTCGCCGGTCGATTCACCACGCCGCACCTCGGCACCCTCGACGCGATCCACATCGCGACCGCACTCGCTGCAGAAGCGGGTGGGTTGTTCACGTTCGACCGCCGGCAGCGCGCGGCGGCCGAAGCAGAGGGCTTGGTCGCGGTCACACCCGAGGGCGGCGGGGCCGCGCTCCGTTGAGGCGGCGAGCGGCCGGTTGAGTCGTGCGGTCCATGGGTGTGCTCACTCGGCGGGAACGTACTCTTCACGGAGGAGGCCGCCGGTCGCCGCGGAGATGTACGTGAAGTCGCGGTCGCTATGGCCCGTGTGCTGGTCGCAGTCCTCGGCTCCTCGGTCGGGAGAATCGACGGAGCATCGATCTGATCGTCATCGAATCGTCTCGTCATCGAATCGTCGCGCGATGATCCGTTCGA
Source organism: Actinomycetota bacterium (assembly GCA_030852935.1). Classification (GTDB taxonomy): domain Bacteria; phylum Actinomycetota; class Actinomycetes; order Actinomycetales; family Microbacteriaceae; genus Agromyces. The sequence continues at coordinate 2,797 of JALYWB010000026.1, forward strand.
CGGCCGCTGGCTGACGCCTCACCGCGATGAGCGTACGGAGAGGCTGGCCGCGGTTTCAGCTCGTCACGAATGCAACACGGTCACGAACGCAGCACGAGGCTGGCGAAGGCGCGAAGTGCTTGGCCGGTCACTGGCTCCTCCGACGTTCCGCCACAGGTCTCGAGGTTGCGCAGACACTCGGCGATCTCGCGCTCGGAGTCATCGATCCGCCGACGTGCAGCTACGGTGACCCGCTCGACGAGCGCCGCACCGCTGATGCCCTCGGCGACGGCGAGTGCCACATAGAACTGCACTTCACCGTCACCCTTGAGCGACCAGTACCGGGCCGCGCACTTGCCGAGCAGCTCGATTGGGTCGGCCAGCGCATCGTCGCCGGCGCGACTACGGAGCAGAACACCGCCGCGTCGGTACGCCACCTTGATGGCAGCCAGTGTCCGGTCGTGGGCGGGATCGATGTCAGCGGGCGTCGTCGGACGCGGCTTGGTGCGGGAACTTGGCAGGCGCTCAAGCGATGAGCGCAGGCGCTCGGTCATCGACGAGGCGAGCGCCGAATCGGGCAGGTTCGCCGGATCGGTCGCCTCGTGCGCCGCGGTCACGAGTCCCTCGATGGCCTCCTTCGGGAACTGGCTCCGCCCGTTGAGGCTTCTGCCATTGAAAACATGATCGATCACTCGAGGACGTGCGCCCGTCGGGCGCCATCCGTACTCGAGCGGGGAGGGGATTCTCGCCTGCACGGCGGGCAGGGAGAATGCCATCGGATCGAACGCCCGGTCACCGGATGCCGCCCACGGCCCGACCTTCTCGCGTGCCCACGCGACGAGCCCCACATGCATCGCGTGCGCCGGATCGGTGATCGCATCGACGAGCACTCGATACGCGGATGCCCCGCCGCAGGCCTCGATCGGCGTGCGGCCGATCCCGTCGACGAGGTTGGTATGACGTGCCGGCACCGAGCCGTGCGCGGTGATGGCGATCACCCAGCCATGCGCGTGAGCATCGGTGCTGAGATCGGGATGGAAGGCCGCGCATGGACTCAACGCGGTGGCTGACCACGGCTCATCGTCGGCCAACCACGGACCGACGAGCCCCGACGACTCCTCGTCGATCGCTTGCCACGGAGCTTCGGCGAACATCGCTCCGCTCAGCGCGGGAGCAGGGCATGATTCGCCAACGCCGTACTCGTAGTAGAGGGTGTCGAGGCTGTCCATCGCGGACCCGACGGTGGCGGTCCACTCGCACTCGCTCACATGGTCGGAGTCGCGGTCGCGGCACCAGTGCTCCATTTCCCAGACCCGTCGTCTGGGGCCCCACCGGTACGGGCGGGTGCGCGAAACGAATGCATCAGACGCGAAAGCATCAGGTGCGAACACGTCGGGAGCGAACTCGTCGGTGGCGACGTTCGACCATGTGTCGAAGTCGTGGTGCTCTCGTTCGATGAACCGAGAACGGTCGGCGAAGACGTGACTCGCCTGATCCGTCCACCCGAAGACCGACTGGATCAGCTCATGGAGCTGTATCATCCGCATCGTCGCTGGTACCTCGACCGTGCGACTGACCTCGAGCTCGGCGCTCGGGTGCTGGTCATTGCCTTGGCCGCCGAGGCCGAGGAGTTCGAACGTGAGACGCAGCGCGCGAGGAGTCGATGGCATGCCGATCACGATGCAGCACCCTGGGCAGGTGCATCCGCCTACCGGGGCGATTGGTGAGAACTGCGTGCTCGTCGCACCTGGTGAGGACGACTCAAGCTGTCACCATCGCGCAACGGGGAGGCTGCGGCATCCGGTCAATTGCCGCTGCCCATGATCGTGTTCAGCGCGAGCACGATGATGAAGCCGTTGAAGAAGAAGCTGAGCACGGCGTGCCACGTGACGGTCCAGCGCACGCGGCGCGTGGTCTCGACATCGTTGGGGGTGAAGCTCGTGCCGACCTGGAACGCGACGTAGACGAAGTCGACGATTCCCGGGTTCGGCGTCGACGGGAAGCGCATCGCCGGCACGCTCTCGCCGCCATCGCCGCCCACCGGCCGCTCGCTGTAGTAGAGCCGGTAGTAGACCTGCGCGAAGCCCCAGTGCAGGAAGCCCCACGCGAGCAGCATCGCCCAGACACCGAGCACATCGATCGTGGTGCCGAAGTCGGGATC
>JALYWB010000032.1 GCA_030852935.1 Actinomycetota bacterium
CCCTTCTCCCCTCCAGCAATTCAGTTCCGGAATGCGTGTCGACGGGTGCAGGGCCGATTCGGGGTGCGACACGCACTCCGGAACTGATTGCTGATGGTCGGTGCGTGGCGCGGGTGCCCGGGCACCGGATGCAGAGACCGCGGGCGGAGGCACCTCCGCCCGACGTCGTTCGAACGACGGCGCACGGCATTGCCGACCTTCGCGCGGTTCGCCGAGCCGCCGGGGTGGGTGCGAGGTACGCTCTGGGGGTGCCCGATACGCCCTTCGCCCTCTTCGAACTGGAGGACATGGCGACGGAGGTGCAGCCGCCCCCGGTGCCGCGGCCCCGGTATGCGCACGAGACGCGGATCGTCGCCGATGCGAGCGACCGCGTCGCCTGGCTGCGTGCCCGCTCCCGCGGAGTGACGGCGACGGATGCCGCGAAGCTCGCGACCCGGGCGTCGGTGCGGGCGGCGGCGTGGGACAAGCTGCACGGCACCCGCGGGTTCGGCGGCAGCCGCTTCACCGATCACGGCCGCACGCGCGAGCCGGTGATCGCCGAATGGGTGCGCCGAACGCACGGCATCGACCCGTCGACGCTGCTGTTCCACGCGGCATCCGACGATCGCCATCTCGCCACTCCGGATGGGCTGCACGTCACCTCTGACGGCAGGGTCGAGCTGTGCGAGATCAAGACCACGTCGCGCCCGTGGCGCGGCATCCCACGCGGCTACCTGCGCCAGGTGTGGTGGCAGCAGCACGTGCTCGGGGCGGAGCGCACGCTCGTGGTGTGGGAGCACCACGAGAACTTCGTGCCCGTCGCAGCCGAACCTGAGTGCCGCTGGGTCGACCGCGACGACAACCAGATCGCGATGCTCGTGCGCCTCGCTGACGAACTGCTGGTCGCGCTGCGTCCTGTCGAAGCGCAGCGCGCCTTCTACCGCCCGGGGGCGCTGGCGTGACCACCGTGCTGCTGCACGGGCTGGGCGCCGACCGCCGCCAGCCCCTCGGCCTCTTCCAACCCGTCATCGAGGAGATCGCCGGGCCCGATGAGCTCATCGTCGCACCCGACGTCCGCGCCCACGGTGGCTTCCTCGCGGTGGGCGAACCCGCCGACTTCGAGATCGATCGGCTGGCCGCCGAGGTGTGCGAGCGGGTGCCCGCGGCACTCGACGGGGCGGGGGGCGACGGACACGCGGCATCCCGACCGGTCACGATCATCGGCATCTCGATGGGGGCTGCGCTCGCGCTGCGCATCGCGCTCGCCGGGCTTCTGCCGGTCGATCGCGCCGTTTTCGTGCGGCCGGCGTTCACCGACCGGTCGCTGCCCGAGAACCTCCGGCCCTTCCCGGTGATCGGCCAGCAGCTGGTCGACGCCGGGCCCGCCGGCGCCACCGAGTTCCAGGAGCGCGAGCCCTACCGGCGTCTCGCCGAGGTGTCGCCAGCTGGTGCGCGGGCACTGCTCAGCCAGTTCACGGCTCCGGATGCCGCCCGCCGAGCGATGCGGCTCGTCGAGATCCCGCGCAACCGCGCGTTCGAGACCGATGCCGAGCTCGGGGAGCTCGCGGCACGCGGCATCCGCTCACTCGTGGTCGGTGCAGAGCGCGACCCCGTGCACCCGCTGCCGATCGCCGAGCGCTGGGCCGGCGGACTCGGTGCGGCGATGGAGGTCGTGCCGGCGCGCGACGACGGGCAGGCCGAGCAGACGGCGGCGCTCCGCGAGCACGTGGGTCGCTGGCTGCGCCGCTGAGCCGGCTGATTCGGCTCCCTGCGTGATACCGCACTGCTCGCACTGGGTGCGACCCGTCATATTCGGCGCGACTCGATCAGGCCGGGGCTCCCTCGGCAGGCTCGCGCGGCGAGGCGGCCGCTACCCGCCCGTGCGGCCAGGACGTGCGGCTCAGCGCGATCACGCCCGCGCCGACGAGCAGGATGAACGCCGCGATCACGATCACGTAGAGCGCGACGCCGCGATAGCCCGCCTCCTGCGCCGGGTCGAGGAACGGGTACGGGTACCACCCGACGATCGCACCGCGGATCATCGAGTAGACCACCCAGACGATCGGGAAGATCGCGATCGTCCAGAGGCGTCGCCACGGCACCAGCCGTCGACCGGGCGCGAACACCCAGTCGACGATGAGGTAGAGCGGCGCCCATACGTGCAGGATCTCGTTCGACCATGGCACGGTCGTGGCCTGGTCGAGGGAGATGTCGCGCAGCAGCAGATTGTAGACGACGAAGGTCGTGGTCATGTACGTGACCGCGCACATCCGCACGAGGTTGAACCAGCCGGGGTCGTTTCGTCGCGAGAACGCGATCCACGCGCCGATGAGGAGCACGATCGCGGCCAGCGCGTTGGAGAGGATCGTGAAGAAGCTGAAGTAATTGACGACGAACGCTGCGCGATCGGGAACCATCGACCAGCTCCGCGCGAACTGGCCCACGATCGCGATGACGATCGCCGCACCGGCGAGCAGTCGCAGCACTCCGAACAGCCGTCTCACAGGCATCTCCGCTTCTCGTCGCGTCGCCATCAAGCGCGCCTCGAGCATCCGCCCGTCACTCAGCGCGCTGGGTGCAGCCTAGCGGCGCCCGACAGCGAGCCGGCAGAGGCTCGACCGGGCAGCGGCGCGACGGAGCCGATTTCCCCGCACAGACCTACCCCGTCCGAGCCTCCAACAGCCAGGTTCCCAACTCGCTGCGCAGGTACAGCACGCTGCGCCCATATCGCGTACTGACGAGGAGCCCGGCATCGCGGAGCACCCGGAGGTGCTGGTTGACGGCCGACGGGGTCACGCCGAAGCGCACGCCGAGCTCCGTCGACGAAGCCGGGTCGCCGAGGGCGGCGAGCAGGCTCGCCCGCGTCTCGCCGAGCACTGCTGCGACCGCGGCCGGGTTGGGGATGCGCTCGGCCTCCCAGAGCGCACCCTGGCCGCGCGCCGAGTACAGGATCATCGGTGGGCCCTCGGCGACCGGCGCCGATGCCCGGCGTGTGAACATCGTCGGCACGAGCGTCAGCCCGTTGCCGTCGATCGCCTGCTCGCGGTCCAGTGCCGTCGAGAGGCGCACCGAGACGACACCGTGGTCGTAGTCGATCCGCGATGAGAGGTCGTTGAGCATGGCCGCGACCCCCGCCTGGGCGATCTGGCGGCCGCGGTGCACGACATCCGCCTCGAGCACGGCGCGCATCCGCGGCCAGTACGGCTCGAAGCACGTCTCCCAGAGTTGTCGAAGCGCTCGGACGATGCGTCGGAGGGCGGCGCTCGTCGACCCCTCGAATGCCTCGGGCACCTGCCCGTGCACCGCGATGAGGTCGGCACGGAACACCTCGGGCGGCGTGGCAAGCAGCAGGGCGAACTCGTCGTCGAGTCGCGTGAGCGGCGAAGCTGGGCGCGGATTCAAGAAATCGGGCGTCCACATCCGCTCATCGATGAGGCCTCCAAGGGTGCGCATATCGAGGCGAGCTCTCGCCTCCTCGGTGCGACGCAGCCAACCGAGTTGCAGCGGGAAGCGCGCCGGCTCGCGGATCGCCCGCAGTGAGAGGCCGAGTTCGCACAGCGGCGAGATGCCGAAGCGCACGCTGCCGACGTCATCCTCGGTCAGCAGGTATCTCAGCATGAAGCACTACGCTACATTGATTTCGGCGCATCTCCGGCTCTGCCAGAACTATAGACGTGAGCACGACCCCCACCTCCCCTCCGCCCGACACGGGTAGCCTTCCCGCTGTGGATTCGTCGCCGGACGCGCCGGCCGTAGGCCAGGCGGATGCCACCACTCGCCCGAGCCTCGCACGCCGCCTCGCGGCATCCGTCGCCGATCCTGTGCTGCGGATCCTCGTCACCGCCACCCTCATCAGCCGGGTGGGACGCGGCGTCTTCCTCACCGTCACAGTGCTCTACCTCACCCTCATCGTCGGCCTCGAGGCCTTCGAGGTCGCGATCGTCCTGGGCGCGGCGAGCGCCGCCGGAATCTTCTCCTCGCTTGCGGGCGGCTGGCTCGCCGACCGCATGAGCGCGCGCCGCCTGCTGCTCGGACTGTCGGCAATGGAGGGCATGGTGCTCATCAGCTATGTCTTCGCGCACGACTTCGTGAGTGCCCTCGTCATCGCGGTGCTCGTCGGCGGCATCGGGCAGGCGACGAACTCGACGCGCATGGCGATCATCGCCCGCGCGTTCGACAGCGAGAAGCGCGTGCACGCGCGCGCCGTGCTGCGCTCCGTGACGAACATCGCCATCGCCGCGGGCTCAGGCGTGGGCGCGCTCGCCCTCCTCGCCGGCACGGCCGACGCCTACCGCTGGATCATCGTCGGCGCCGGTGCGATGTACCTGCTCGCACTCCTGCAGCTGGCGCGACTGCCCGCGTCGGTCGACGCGCCGGGCCGACCGCTGGCCGAGCCGGTCACGACCGCGACTGGATCGACGGATGCCGCGGCATCCGCCCGATCCGAGCGTCGCGCGCTGCGCGCCCACTCCCCCTGGCGCGATCCGCGCTACCTTGCGCTCACGGCCCTGAGCGCGGTCTTCGCCATGCAGTTCGGGGTCTTCGAGATCGGCGTGCCGCTCTGGATCGCGAACGACACCGCCGCCCCAGAAGTGCTCGTGGCGGCGCTGCTGATCCTCAACACCGTGATCGTCGTGGTGTTCCAGGTGCCGCTGTCGCGCGGCACGCATGACCTGCATCGCGCGGGCCGGGTCTCCGCCATCGCGGCGTGGCTGATGGCCGCTGCGTGCCTCGTGTACGCCTCGGCGGCTGGGCTCGACGCCGGATTCGCCATCGCGGTGATCGTCGCCGCCGCCCTTGCGCACGCGTTCGCGGAGGTGTTCTCGCAGGCCGGCGGGTGGGGGCTCAGCTTCGAGCTCGCCGACCAGCTGCGGGCGGGCACCTACCAGGGCGTGTTCTCGATGGGCTACTCGGTCGGCGCGATGGCCGCGCCGCTCGTGGTCACGTCGACCGCGTTGACGCACGGGCTCACCGGGTGGGCCATCCTCGCCGCGGTGTTCCTCGCGTCGGGGCTCGGCATCTGGGCGATCGCGCGGCGCGCGGTCGCGGGTGCGGCGGCGGGCGGTCCGGTCGCGCCCTGAACGACGACGAGCCACGCAGAAACGCATGAAGATCCGCATTTCACGGCCGCCTGAGGGCCTGAGTTCCGGATTCTCATGTGTTTTCGCACACAGGTTGCGGCCCGGGCCGTGTCGGCCCGCCGCGAGGGCGGGGCGCCCCCTGTACCCGGCGCTGCGGGTGTCAACCGAGCGGCTGTTCAAGCACCCAGTCGTCCTCGATGCGGTCTCCGAGCGTGAAGTGCTTACGGCCGACCTTCGCGAAGCCGTGCTTCTCGTAGAAGCGGATCGCCCGTGCGTTCTCCTCGTTGACGCCGAGCCACACCGAAGCCGCACCGGTCGACGCCGAGGCGTCGAGGGTCGCCGCCATGAGTGGGCCGGCGACGCCGGTGCCATGTGCCGCCACGCGTGTGTAGAACTTGCTGAGTTCGATCGTGGGCCGCCCGACGACGGCGGCCGCGGCATCCGCGTCGCCCGGCTCGCCGCGCTCACCCGCGACGAGCATGGTGTACCCGACGAGCCGGTCGCCCGGCTCCGATGCGACCAGCAGCGTGCGCCGGGGGTCGTCGAGGTAGCTCGTGAAGCGTTCCAGGCTGAGGTGCTCGGCGATGAACGAGGCGACCGCCTCTTCGGTGGTCGAAGGCGGGCAGGCGAGGGGGAACGTCTCGGCGGCGAGTTCGGCGAGCGCCGCGGCATCCGCGCGCCCTGCGATTCGAATGGCGATCGTGGTCTCCGGCACGAACATCGATTCTTGCAGAGCCGCCCCGGCTTCCAGAGCCGCACCGTCTTCGAGAGCCGCATCAGCTTCCAGAGCCGCGTCTGCTTCCGGCGCCGGCCTCGCGGATGGGAGGATCAGCCCATGGATGCCACACCAGCCCAGGTCACCGCGCGCTCAGACGACGGGCGCTCGTTCATCGTCGCGGATGCCACGGGGAGTGCCTTCGTCGCCGGATCGCTCGTCGTCGTGAAGGGCACGCACCGCCGCCAGCTCGGACTGGTCGAGGAACGCAGCGAGACCTCACCGGTTCGCCTGCGTGGGCGCCTCATCGGCGAGCTCGCCGATGAGGGCATCGACACGCGCGCGAGCCATGCGTTCGAGTCGGCGTCGCTCGAGCCGGTCGACGAGGCCACGGTCGAGCGGCTGCACGCGACCACGGGCGCAGAGCTCGAGGTGGGGGTCAACCTCACCCCGCCCGGTGGCCCGGCGCGCCTGCTGCCGACGCGATTCAACCGACACACGTTCTGGTGCGGCCAGAGCGGCTCGGGAAAGACCTACGCGCTCGGCGTGGTGCTCGAGCAGATCATCGCCCACACCGCGCTGCCGGTCGTGATCTTCGACCCCAACTCCGACTTCGTGCGGCTCGGTGAGCTCAACGAGGATGCAAGCGGGCCGACCGCAGACGCGCTCGCGAAGCGCGACATCCGAGTGCTGCGGGCACGTGGCGACTCGGTGCCACGCGCGCGATTCCTCGACATGCCGCTGCCGTCGAAGGCCGCCGTGCTTCGACTCGACCCGATCACCGACCGCACCGAGTACAACTCGCTCGTGCGGCTCCAGGACGTGCTGCGTCGCAGCGAGCTCGAAGACCTCCTTCCGAGGCTGCAGGCAGCCACTGCCGACGATGATCCCCACCCGCTCGCGCAGCGCATCGAGAACCTCGGCGTGCTCGACTGGGAGGTCTGGGCCGGCGACGCCAAGGCGGTCACCGACATCGTCGATGAGCGGCCGGATGCCACGGTGCTCGACCTGGGCGGATTCTCGACGCCCGAGCAGCAGCTCGTCGTCGCGCTCGCGCTGCTCGACGACCTCTGGGCGAAGCGCGAGGAACGACGCCCGGTGCTCCTCGTCATCGACGAGGCGCACAACCTCGCGTCGCCCACGCTCGACTCGCCGCTCGCCGTGGCCGTGCGCGAGCGGCTCATCCAGATCGCCGCAGAGGGGCGCAAGTTCGGGCTCTGGCTGCTGCTCTCGACCCAGCGCCCCTCGAAGGTGCATCCCGGCATCCTGAGCCAGTGCGACAACCTCGCGCTCATGAAGATGACCTCACCGCTCGATCTCATCGAGCTCGGCACGTACTTCGGATACGCACCGGCGGCGCTCATCGCACGCTCCCCCTGGTTCCGGCAGGGCGAGGCGCTGTTCGCCGGCGGGTTCGTGCCGACGCCGTCACTCGTGAAGATGAACGCGCGGCTCACGCCCGAGGGCGGCACCGACGTGGGCGTGCCGCTCCGCTGAGCCTGTTCCCGCGGGTTGAGGAGGTCGCGCAGCGACCGTCTCGAAACCCCACGGCGGGCAAGCGGGTTTCGAGACGGCTCCTTCGTCGCCTCCTCAACCCCCGGGTTGCGAGGCGAAGCGGATGCCACGGGGTCGGCCCCGAGGCATCCGCTCGCCGTTCTGCGCTCAAAGGAACCGCGCGTACGCCCCCACCGTCAGGAACGTCGGAAACTCGGGCTCGAGTGCGACGCTGCGGAACACCGAGATCGCTTCGTCGAAGCGATCTCCCTCGAAGCGCGGCAGCTCGGCCACGGCCGCCGCCATGATGCGCACGATCGACGTCTGGTCGATGCGCGTGCCCTCTGCCGTGACGGTGTTCTCATGCAGCCACTGCCAGAGCTGCGAGCGCGAGATCTCGGCGGTCGCGGCATCCTCCATCAGGTTGTCGATCGCGGCGGCACCGATGCCTCGCAGCCACGACTCGATGTAGCGGATCGCGATCGAGATGTTGTCCTTCACGCCCGCCTCGGTGACCTGCCCGCCGATCGATGGGATGTCGAGCAGCTGCGCCGCCGTCACGTCGACGTCGTCGCGCAAGCGGTCGACCTGGTTGGGCCGGTCGCCGAGTACGGCGTCGAACTCCGCGCGGGCCGTGGGAATGAGGTCGGGGTGCGCCACCCAGGTGCCGTCGAAGCCGTCGGATGCCTCGCGGCGCTTGTCCTCGGCAACCGCGGCGAGCGCCCGCTCGGTGACGTCGGGGTCGTGCCGGTTCGGGATGAACGCACTCATGCCGCCGATGGCATGTGCGCCCCGCTTGTGGCAGGTCGCGACGAGCATCTCGGTGTAGGCGCGCATGAACGGCACCGTCATGGTGATCGTGCTGCGGTCGGGCATGACCCACCGGCGGCCGCGGCAGCGGAACGTCTTCACGATGGAGAAGATGTAGTCCCAGCGGCCGGCGTTGAGCCCGGCGCAGTGGTCGCGCAGCTCGTAGAGGATCTCGTCCATCTGGAACGCCGCTTGGATGGTCTCGATGAGCACCGTGGCGCGGACCGTGCCGTGCGGGATGCCGATGGCCTGCTGGGCGTACACGAAGATGTCGTTCCAGAGCTTCGCCTCACGGTGCGACTCGAGCTTGGGCAGGTAGAAGTACGGCCCGCGCCCCGCCGCGATGAGCGCCTTGGCGTTGTGGAAGAAGTACAGTCCGAAGTCGACGAGCGAACCCGAGGCATGCATCGCGCGCCCCGCGCGGTCGTGGAACCGCAGGTGCTTCTCGACCAGGTGCCAGCCGCGCGGGCGCAACACGATGGTGGGGGTCTCAGCCGCGGTGACGCGGTACTCCTTGCCCTCGGGGCTCGTGAACTCGAGGTTGCCGCGTACGAAGTCGAAGAGCGACAGCTGACCCTCGATGACGTTCGCCCACGTGGGGCTCGTGGCGTCCTCCTGGTCGGCGAGCCACACCTTCGCGCCCGAGTTGAGGGCGTTGATGGCCATCTTGCGGTCGGTGGGTCCGGTGATCTCCACCCGGCGGTCGTGCAGGCCCGGCGCGGCGCCGGCGACCCGCCACGTCGGGTCGTTCCGAATCCACTCCGTCTCGGGCAGGAACTTCGGGTCTCGGCCGTTGGCCGCGTCGACTCGGGTCTGCAGGCGCGCGGCGAGCAACTCGTGGCGCGTGTGCGCGAATCGGTCGTGCAGTTCGGCGAGGAACGCGAGTGCCTCGGGCGTGAGGATCTCGTCGTATCGCTCGCCGAGCGGCGCAGTGACCTCGATGCGGGGCTCGACGGTCTGGAAGCTGCCGGTGGTCGGGCGGGGTTCGAAGCGGGGGGCGGATGCCGCGGCATCCGTTCGCTCTCGCTCGAGCGTCATGCTGGGCGTGGTGTTCATGGTCGTGTCTCCTTCGGTGCGTCGTTCCCTGAGCCTGTCGAAGGGACGCGGCGAGGCGGGTCCTCGCTTCGACAGGCTCAGCGAGCGGGTGTCAGTGGCTGAACTGTTCTTCCTCGGTCGATCCGACGAGGGCGAGGGTCGCGCTGGCGGGGTTCAGCGCGGTGGCGATCTGGTCGAAGTAGCCGGTGCCGACCTCGCGCTGGTGGCGCGTGGCGGTGTATCCGGATGCCTCCGAGGCGAATTCCGCCTCCTGGAGTTCGACGTAGGCGCTCATGTGCCGCTCGCTGTAGTCCTTCGCGAGCGTGAACATGGAGTGGTTGAGGGCGTGGAAGCCCGCGAGGGTGATGAACTGGAACGCGTAGCCCATCGA
>JALYWB010000071.1 GCA_030852935.1 Actinomycetota bacterium
GAGATCGCGACGCACTCCCAGCTCGGCCCGCCGGGTGCAAAGAGCTCGAACGACGTACGGAAGCCCGCGGCATCCGCATCGTAGGCCGAGACGTAGATGACGCAGACCCGGTCGGCCGCCGACTTCGCCACCGAGAACGCGGAGAGCACCAGGGGCAGTACGAGGGCACCGAGCGAGATGAGCACGACGATCCGCAGCATCCGCCGGCGTCGCGCGCCCGGCATCGGCGTGTCGTCGTCCGGTTCGGGCTCGGGCTCGAGCTCTGGATGCCGGTCGCTCATGCCGAACCGCCCACGACGACGGATGCCACGCCGCCGGCACTCGCGATGAGCGTCGCGGCCGCGACGCCGAGCAGCGCTCCCGTCGGAGGCGTGATCACGAGGTGGTCGCCCGAGAGCTGGCGTCGCCGTACGGTGCCGATGGCGACGGCTGCACCGGATGCCGCGAACAGCAGCACCCCGATCGCCACGAGCCATGGCTCGCCGGCCACGAACCCCGCCCGGATCGAGAGCAGGGCGTTCACCGCGATCGCCAGCGCCGTACGCGACCACGAGAGGGACGTGCGCTCAGGCTGGAGACCTGGATCGCCGGTCGCCTCGATGATGTGGCGTCTCATGATCTCGCAGGCCTGGTCATGTCACGATGAGGAGTACGACCAGCACCGCGCTGGTCAGCAGACAGACCACCGCCAGTGCCGGGAGCACCCAGCTGAAGGGTAGTGGCCGGCCCTGCCGGATCGCGATCTCGTTCGCCCGCCACCGTGTATACGACAGGATGCTGAGCACGGCGGCCACGACGCCGAGCCCGACCGAGAGGAGGGTGACCGCGACCCGCGGGCCGAGCTCGGTCGCGAACTGGTGCAACAACACGCCGCCGGCCAGCAGCGCGAGCGCCGTGCGGATCCACGCGAGGAACGTGCGCTCGTTCGCGAGCGTGAAGCGGTAGTCGGGGTCGGTGCCCTCACGTCGCCAGGCCGGTTCCGGCATCCGTGCGTCCTTCGCTCTCGGCGGATCGCCCTCGATCAGTGCGAGGAGGGCGTGGTCTCGATCTCGGAGCGGTCGCCTGACCAGAGCGTGTGGAAGACGCCAGGCTTGTCGACGCGCTGGTACGTGTGCGCGCCGAAGAAGTCGCGCTGACCCTGCACGAGCGCCGCCGGGAGTCGCTTGGCACGCAGGCCGTCGTAGTACGCGAGCGACGAGGAGAATGCCGGGGTCGGCACGCCGGCCTGAGCGGCGGTCGCGACGACCCGGCGCCAGCTCTCCTGGGTTCCGGCCACTGCCTCGCGGAAGTACGGTGCCACGACCAGGGCGACGAGCGAGGGGTCGTCGGCATACGCCTCGGCAATACGGTTCAGGAATCGGGCGCGGATGATGCATCCGGCACGCCAGATCTTCGCGATGTCGCCCTTGTGGACGTCCCACCCGTATTGCTCGGCACCGGCGACGATCTCATCGAAGCCCTGGGAGTAGGCGATGATCTTCGACGCGTACAGGGCACGACGCACGTCTTCGACAAACGCATCGATGTCGGAGTCGGCCACCTTCCACTCGGTCGAAGGGCCGGGCAGGTCGGATGCGGCATCCCGCTGCTTGCGCTTGGAGGAGAGGCTGCGCGCGAACACGGCCTCTGCGATGCCCGAGGTCGGCACGCCGAGGTCGAGGGCGTTCTGCACGGTCCAGGCGCCGGTGCCCTTTGCGCCCGCCTCATCGAGGATGACGTCGACGAGCGGCGAGCCGGTGGCGGCATCCGTCTGGCGCAGCACCTCCGCCGTGATCTCGATGAGGTAGCTCTCGAGCTCGCCCGTGTTCCACTCCGCGAAGATGTCGGCGATCTCGGCGGGGGACTTGCCGGTGCCACGGCGGATCAGGTCATACGCTTCGGCGATGAGCTGCATGTCGGCGTACTCGATGCCGTTGTGCACCATCTTCACGAAGTGGCCGGCGCCGTCGGTGCCGATATGCGTCACGCACGGCTCGCCGTCGGGCGCGACCGCCGCGATGGTCTCGAGGATCGGGCCGAGGGTCTTGTACGACTCCACCGAGCCGCCGGGCATGATCGAGGGCCCGTGCAGCGCGCCCTCCTCGCCGCCAGAGATGCCGGCGCCGACGAAGTGGATGCCGGTCGGGCTGATCTCCTTCTCGCGACGGATGGTGTCGTGGAAGTTGGCGTTGCCGCCGTCGACGATGATGTCGCCCGGCTCGAAGCGCGACACGAGCTCGGAGATCACCGCGTCGGTGCCCTTGCCGGCCTGCACCATGATGATCGCCGTGCGCGGCTTCGACAGCGAGGCGACGAAGTCGTCGTAGCCCTCGGATGCCACGAAGCCGGCCTCTGGGTGCTCGGAGGTGAGCGTGTGCGTGCGCGCGGGGGAGCGATTGAACACCGCGACCGTGTTGCCCTCGCGGCTGGCGAGGTTGCGGGCGAGGTTCGACCCCATCACCGCGAGTCCGACGACGCCGATGTTTGCTGATCCGGTTTCAGGCACGAACTTCTCCTCCGAGCAGGTGTGGGGTCGTCTCCAGCGTAGTGTGAGCGCCGCTCACCGTTGCGCGCCGTTGCGGTCATGGCGGAGACGCTCAAGTGCCAGGGACTCAACGCGCTGCAGTAGCCTGCAGGTCATGACCGAGACCACAGCTCCGCCACGCGTCGTCGTGATGGGGCCGAGTGGCGCCGGGAAGTCGGTGATCGGCGAGGCATTGGCCGAGCGGCTCTCGCAAGAGTTCCCGCGGCTCGACTTCATCGACGGCGACGACCTGCATCCCGCAGGGAATGTAGAGAAGATGCGGGCCGGCATTCCGCTGCAGGACTCGGATCGAGCGCCCTGGCTCGGGTTGATCGGGGCGGCCCTCGCCGACGCCGAGGGCGGTCGTGTGGTCGCGTGTTCGGCACTCCGGCGTGTGTACCGTGACCTGATCCGCGAAGCATGTCCCGATGTGGTGTTCGTCGAGCTCGTCGTCGGTCCAGAGGAGCTGGGGGAGCGGGTGGGTCACCGCGCTGGCCACTTCATGCCCGCGACACTGCTCGCTTCGCAGCTCGGCACGCTCGAACCGCTGGCGAGCGACGAACGCGGTGTCCGCATCGACAACACCGGCCCGGTCGATGAGGTCGTCGCTGTGACGGTCACGGCGCTGCGCGGCATCCGCTAGACTTGGCGATTGTACTTCGGCGAGGGATGCCTCGCAGCCGGCCTCAGGGCCGGTCGCGACATCCGTGATCGACGCGGTGGAAACCAGGCTTCACGGCTGTTCCTCACGCACTGCGCACGTGATGTGCGCGCGTTCGAGTCGAAACGACAGACACACGATCTGGGCCGAGTGAGCCCGCAAGGAGAACCACCATGGACGAAGACAACAAGGTCGTCGCAGACACGCGCGAGTCGTTCGGCAAGGGCGCGGCGCGCAAGCTCCGCGCAGCCGGCAAGATCCCCGCCGTGCTCTACGGCCACGGCACCGACCCGAAGCACCTGACGCTGCCCGCTCACCAGGTGGGCCTCATCATCCGCAAGGCGAATGCCCTGCTCGACCTGCAGATCGAGGGCAAGGGCCAGCTCGCCCTCGTGAAGGACGTGCAGAAGGATCCGGTGCGCCAGATCATCGAGCACCTCGACCTCATCGTCATCACGAAGGGCGAGAAGGTGCAGGTCGAGGTGCCCGTGCACCTCGCCGGCGAGCCGTTCCCCGGCACCATCGCCGACCTCGACGCCAAGACCCTGCGCCTCGAGGTCGAGGCCACGAACATCCCTGAGAACGTCGTCGTCTCCGTCGAGGGCCTCGAGGAGGGCAGGCAAATCCACGCGAAGGACGTCGAGCTGCCGAAGGGCGCTGCGCTCCTCGACGAGCCCGACCTGCTCATCGTGAATGTGCACGTGCCGCAGAAGGTCGACCTCGGCGAGGAGGCCGCTGCCGAGGCGGCCGCCGCAGAGGCACCCGCAGAGGGCGAGGCTGCCGAGGCGGCCGCGCCCGAGGGCGAGTCGGCCGAGTAGTCACTCGGTTCCACCACCGCAGGGGGCCCGTGGCGCCGCACCGGGTACGCTCGGAGTGCGGGCCACGGGCCCCGTTCCATTTGCCGTTCATCGCGTGATTCGCGGCCGCGCAGACGAAAGGAGCCGTCGTCATGGGGCTCCTCGACCGGCTGCGCCACCGCCGGAAGGACGACACCGTGGCCGAGAACACCTGGCTCGTGGTCGGGCTCGGCAATCCCGGCCCGCAGTACTCCGGGAACCGCCACAACATCGGCCATATGGTGGCCGACGAGCTTGCCGCGCGCCTGGGGATCACATTCAAGACGCACAAGACGCCGTCGCGCGTGGCCGAGGGATTCCTCTCGCCTGGCGGCCCGAAGCTCGTCATCGCAAAGCCGAACGGCTACATGAACACCTCTGGCGGGCCGGTCTCGGCGCTGCTGAAGTACTACAACCTGCCGGTCGACCGGCTCATCGTCATCCACGACGAACTCGACATCCCATTCGACACCGTCCGCCTGAAGCAGGGTGGGGGACACGGCGGCCACAATGGAATCCGTGACGTGTCGAAGGCGACCGACGCCGGCCCATTCACGCGCATTCGAGTCGGTATCGGGCGCCCGCCGGGCCGACAAGACGCGGCCGATTTCGTGTTGAAGGACTTCGCCGGCGCCGAGCGGCAAGCGCTTCCGAACCTGGTGTCGGATGCCGCGGACGCCGTCGAGGCGGTCGTCTCCGACGGCATCGTCGCCGCGCAGCAGAAATTCCACTCGCCCGCCTGACCGGTGCTGCGCCAGCGCCGGAATGCCCCGTGCGGGTGGAGGCGAGCACGGGCTCAGATCAGGTTGCGCAGGAACTCCTCGGGCGAGACGCCCGCATCGCGGGCACGCCGCACGAGCCTCGCGTGCTCTTCGACCGAGAGGTCGAGCGTGAGCGTGTGCCACGCCTCGGCCACCTCGTCGAGCGCGAACAGCGCATCGTCGTCGCCGATGTCGGCCTCGAGTTTGACACCGGTGGTGGCCTCGTCGGGTTCGGACTCGGGCTCGGCCGTGACTGCGATGCCGGGCCCCGACGGCTCCGACAGTGGCGACACGACCTCGAGGTCGACGCCGGCGTGGGTCCAACCCGGTCCGCTCGGGATCTCGGTGCCGCGCTGGTAGGCCGTCGCCACGGCTCGGGCGCGCTCATCGGCCGCCTCATTGAGCGGATGCCCCACATGGCCTCGCACCCACTCGAAGCGGAACCGGCGACCGGCGAGCGCATCGTCGAGCTCCTGCAGCAGTTCGACGTTCAACACGGGCTTGCCATCCGCCTTGCGCCAGCCCTTGCGCTTCCAACCCGCGATCCATTTCGTGACGGCGTTGATGACGTACTGGCTGTCGCACAGCACGAGCAACTCGTCGTCGAGGTGCGCCGTGGCCCTGAAGAGCTCGAGCACCGCCTTCAGTTCGCCCTGGTTGTTGGTGGCGTGCGGCCAGCCGCCGGCCGCCCAGCAGTCGTCGTCGACGTACCACGCCCACCCGGCGGGACCCGGATTGCCGAGTGCGGATCCGTCGGCTGCGGCGATGATCACGGTGTTGCCTCCAAAGGTGTGCGTCAGTCGCCCATCGTATTCGGCGGGGCCCTCCCTCCGCGGGTTGAGGAGGCGACGAAGGAGCCGTCTCGAAACCCGTCCGTCGGCATCCGCGGTTTCGAGACGCTCGCTACGGTCACTCCTCAACACGCGAGGGGTGTCGGCGGTGCCGCGTAGACTCGTACGGTGAACCTGCAGGGCTTGAACACGGCGCTTTCGCGCGCCTCCACCATCGACGACGCACTCGCCGAAGCCCTGCGGAACGCCGACTTCTCGGCCCCCGCCGGCATCGATGCGCCGCTGCTGGCCGGCCTCCTGCACCGCAGGGCAGCCGCCGGCCTCGCGCCGGCACTGCTCGTGATCACCGCCACGAGTCGTGAGGGCGAATCCCTGCGGTCGTCGATCGCGCCGTACCTGCCCGATGCCGAGACCCTCGAGTTCCCCGCATGGGAGACCCTTCCGCACGAGCGCCTCAGCCCGTCGGCCGAGACGGTCGGCCGGCGATTGCATGCACTGCGACGCATGCGGGATTGGGAACAGTCGAGCGAGCAGCATCCGCTGATCGTCGTCGCCTCCGTGCGCGCGGCGTTGCAGCCACTCGCCGACAACCTGGCGAACCTCGAACCCGTCGAGCTCGTCGCGGGTGGGCGCGGCTACGACCTCGACAGAATCTCGTCCACTCTCGTCGACCTGGCATACGCGCGCGTCGACATGGTCGGTCGACGAGGCGAGTTCGCGGTGCGCGGCGGCATCCTCGACGTGTTCCCGCCGACCGCCGATCATCCCGTTCGGGTCGAGTTCTTCGGTGACGAGGTCGAAGAGCTGCGGGCCTTCTCGGTCGCCGATCAGCGCTCGCTTCCCGAGGTCGTCGAGAAGGTCTCGCTCGCACCGAGCCGTGAGCTGCTGTTGACGCCGGCCGTGCGCCAGCGCGCACGTGAGATGGTGCACGAATTCCCAAGTCTCGCCAACCTGCTCGAGAAGATCGCAGAGGGCATCCCCGTCGAGGGCATGGAGTCGCTCGCACCCGCGCTGCTCGAACGCTTCGTTTCGCTTGCGCACTACCTCCCGTCGGGCACTGCTGTCGCGGTGTTGCAGCCCGAGCGCGTGACGGGTCGTGCCGTGAGCCTCGCCGAGACGAACCGCGAGTTCCTCGGTGCGGCGTGGAGTGCCGCGACCGCGGGCGCCGACGCCCCGATCGACCTCGCCGCGGGTGACTTCCTCACCGTGCGCGAGTTCCGCGAGGCGGTGCTCTTCAGCACGCCGGGCGAGCCCGATGCACATCGCGTGTGGTGGACGTTCTCGAGCTTCGACATCGGCGATGCCGCGCAGGTCGTCGCGGCGTCGTCCGAAGCCGCGGCGGCAGAAGCCGCGGCCGGGGTCGCATCCGAGTACGTGCGGGTAGCGGCCAACGCGATGCCGAGCTTCGCCGGCAACGTCTCTGGCGCCGTCGATCACATCGCGGGGCGCCTGCGCGATGGGTGGAGCCTGGTCGTGGCCTCCGCCGGACACGGCCTCGTCGAGCGAGCACGCGACGTGCTCTCCGAGGCGGGGCTGGCCGCGCGCATCGTCGACGCCGTGCCTTCCGACCTCGAGCCCGGCGTGGCGTATCTCGTGCAGGCCGAGGCCGCGCGCGGGTTCGAGGTGCCCGAGGCGAAGCTCGGCCTGATCGCCGAGGCTGAGTTCTACGGGCGTGCCGCCGGCTACGACGCACGCCAGGGCAAGAAACTCGCCACCCGGCGCCGCAACGTCGTCGACCCGCTCCAACTCAAGGCGGGCGACTACGTCGTGCACCAGACGCACGGCATCGGGCGCTTCGTCGAGATGGTGCAGCGCGAGGTCGCCACAGGCTCCCGCCCCACCGGTCCGAGCCGCACCGCAGGCATCCAGCAGCAGCCGACCGCCGTACGCGAGTACCTCGTGCTCGAGTACGCACCCTCGAAGCGCGGCCATGCGGGCGACAAGCTCTTCGTGCCGACCGACCAGCTCGACCTGCTCAGCCGTTACGTCGGCGGTGAGGCGCCGTCCCTCTCGAAGATGGGTGGCAGCGATTGGGCGCAGGCGAAGGGGCGTGCCCGCAAGGCAGTGCGCGAGATCGCGGTCGAGCTCGTGAAGCTCTACTCCGCCCGCATGGCGGCGAAGGGCCACGCGTTCGGTCCCGACACCCCGTGGCAGCATGAGCTCGAAGAGGCATTCCCGTTCGCTGAGACACCCGATCAGTTGCAGACCATCGACGAGGTCAAGGCCGACATGCAGCGTCCGATCCCGATGGACCGGCTCCTCGCCGGCGACGTCGGTTTCGGCAAGACCGAGGTTGCCGTGCGCGCCGCGTTCAAGGCCATCCAAGACGGCAAGCAGGTCGCCATGCTCGTGCCGACCACACTGCTCGTCAAGCAGCACCTCGAGACGTTCAACGAGCGGTTCGCCGGCTTCCCGGTGCATGTGCGCGCGTTGTCGCGCTTCCAGAGCGACAAGGAGGTGCGCGAGACCGTCGCGGGCCTCGCCGACGGCAGTGTCGACCTGGTGATCGGCACGCACCGCATCCTCACCGAGAAGGTGAAGTTCAAGGACGTGGGCCTCCTGATCATCGACGAAGAGCAACGGTTCGGCGTCGAGCACAAAGACCAGCTCAAGAAGCTCAAGACCAATGTCGACATCCTCGCGATGAGCGCGACTCCCATTCCGCGCACGCTCGAGATGGCGGTCACCGGCATTCGCGAGATGTCGACGCTCGCCACGCCTCCCGAAGATCGGCACCCGATCCTCACGTTCGTGGGGCCGTACTCCGAGCAGCAGGTGGCCGCGGCGATCCGTCGCGAGATGCTCCGCGAGGGGCAGGTCTTCTTCGTGCACAACCGCGTCTCGTCGATCAACCGCGCGGCGGCCAAGCTCGCGGAGCTCGTGCCCGAAGCCCGCATCGCCGTCGCCCACGGCCAGCTCAACGAGCACGTCCTCGAGCAGATCGTCGTCGACTTCTGGGAGCGCAAGTTCGACGTGCTCGTCTCGACGACCATCATCGAGACCGGCCTCGACATCTCCAACGCGAACACCATCATCATCGACCGCGCCGACAAGTACGGGCTCTCGCAGCTGCACCAGCTGCGCGGTCGCGTCGGTCGCGGCAGGGAGCGGGCGTACGCGTACTTCCTCTGGGATCCGCTGAAGCCGCTCTCCGAAACTGCGCATGACCGCCTCTCCACGATCGCCGCGAACAACGAGCTCGGCAGCGGCATGCAGGTGGCCCTGAAAGACCTGGAGATCCGCGGTGCGGGAAACCTCCTGGGCGCCGAGCAAGCCGGGCACATCGCGGGCGTCGGCTTCGACCTCTACCTGCGGATGATCGGCGAGGCGGTGTCGGCCTTCCGCGGCGACGTCGCCGAAGGCCAGACCGAGCTTCGGCTGGAACTGCCCGTCGACGCGCACATCCCCGAGGACTACGTCGACAGCGAGCGGCTGCGGCTCGAGGCGTACCAGAAGCTCTCGGCGGCGAGTGGCCCCGCCGCGAAAGACGGCCAGATCGACGCGGTGCTCGAGGAGCTCGTCGACCGATACGGCACCCCGCCCGAGGCGGTGCAGAACCTGGTGGCGATCTCTCGCCTGCGCCGACAGGCCCAGCTCGCGGGGCTCTCCGATGTCATCGCCACCGGCTCGAAGCTGCGTATCGCCCCCGCGACGATCCCCGACTCGCGCCGCGTGCGACTTGAACGCCTCTACCCGGGCGCGAAGACCTTCACGCAGAACGATGTGATCCTCGTGCCCTTCCCCATGCCGGGCGGCGAACTACCCGGCGACGCCGACCTGATCGACTGGGTGTCGAAGCTCGTCACGGCGATCTTCCCCGTGCCAGAGCCCGCGCACGAGGCATCCGCCACCGCCTGAGATACGGCGCGGCTGCCTGGAGAATGCGCCCGATCCTTCCGGTGCCAGAGCCCGCGGGAGGCATCCACCACCGCCTGAGATATGGCGCGGCTACCTGGAGAACGCGCCGCCGACGCCCGCGCGCTCGCCACGTCGGCGGTAGTGCCGCGACCTCAGGGTGACGACGACCGCGGACACGGCCATCGCCGTGCCCGAGCCGAGCAGCACCGCGAGCGTGCCCTCGTCGGCGACGTCGGGCAGCTCGGCGAACGCGAGCTCGTTCATGAGCAGCGACACCGTGAAGCCGATGCCGCCGAGGGCACCGACGACGGCAAGGTCGGTGAGCGTGAGCGGCGTGCCCGACCTGCGCCTGGAGACGAGACCGCCGAGCCCGCCCGCGAGCATGATGCCGATCATCTTGCCGACCGGAAGGGCGACGAGGATGCCCCAGAACGCCGGGTCGAGCTCGCTCGGGCGCACCTGGGGGACGGCGACCATTGCGGCCGAGAACGCGAAGAGCGGCAGGATGATGCCGTTCGACCACGGTTCGAGCACGTGGGCGGCGCGACCCGCCGGACGACGCGCCATGACGAGCCCCAGGGCGACACCGGCGATCGTCGCGTGCACGCCCGATTGGTACACGAAGTACCAGGCCGCAACCCAGAGCACCACCAGCACGACGACGATCGGCCACTGCGGGCGTCGCGACAAGATCCACGCGGAGCGCGGCTTCATGACACGGCTGACCGCGCCGAACAGCGCGATCGCGATGCCCGCGAAGCCGAGCGCGGCGAGGTCGGCGTCTGCGGTGAAGAAGAACGCGATGATGAGGATCGCGATGAGGTCGTCGAGGACTGCCA
>JALYWB010000078.1 GCA_030852935.1 Actinomycetota bacterium
TCGTGCTCGAGGCTCGCACCGGTGAGACCGCGTTCCCCGGTCCTGCGGTCGAGTCGGCGAGCGCGCGGCTCGTGCGGGATCCCGACATCCCCGATTCGCTCGGGTCCGACTGGGTGTCGCTCCTGCGCGCGATGACGGCGCGCGAGCCCGGCGACCGGCCGAGCGCCCTCGACGTCGCCATGGCAGCGACCGCGCTCGACACCGCCGGGGCCGTCGAATCGGACGCGACTGCACCGACGATCGCGTTCGCCGATGTCGCCGGTGCACCCACGCAGCTCGACGCCGTCACACCGGGCGTCGGCGAACTGGAGGATGGCACCCAATCGTCGGATGCTGCAACTGCGTCCGATGACGGCGCAGCCACCGCCGACACCCGGGTGCTGCCGGCTCCCGATCGCTCGTTCTTCGGCGTGCCGGCGCGCGCCGATACGCCGGCAACACCCGACACAGCGCCGACACCCGACACGCCGTCGTTGAGGCCACGGCGCACGGCTGCGGCATCCGGCGACCGCCTGCGCCCCTGGATGCGACCGGCCATCGCGATCACGCTCATCGTCGTGCTCGCGGGCGTGGTCGCGGCTCTGCTGTTCTCGACGTTCACTGCGCCCGAGGCAACGCCCACGCCCACGCCGCTGCCACCCGTGCCGGGCGAACTCGGCGTGCACCTGCAGGAGCTCGACGAGGCGGTGACCGACGGATGACACACCACATCATGGGTCGCACTCCTCAGAAAGCGCGTCGCCGATCGGGTCTGCTCGCGGCGGCCGCCATCTCGGTCTCACTCGCATTCGGAATGTCAGGGTGCGTGGCATCCGCCGATGACGTCGCCGCGGACATGCATGCATCGGTCGTGCAGATCGCAGAACGCGCCGTGGCCGGCGACTACGCCGGTGCACTCGCCGCGCTCGCCCTGCTCGACGGGGACGTCGCAGAAGCGCTCGAGAGCGGCCGCATCGATGCGGCGCGCGAGCAGGAGATCAGTGCTGCGATCGAACTGGTGCGTGCCGACCTCGAGGCCGCCGCCAGCGCCGCGACTCCTGCGCCGGCCCCGCCGCCCGCCGATGACGGGGGCGATGGCAACGACGGCGACGGCAACAACGGCGACGGCAACAACGGAAACGGAAACAACGGAAACAACGGGAACGAGAACGGCAACAGCGGGAACGGCAACAACGGGAACGGCAACAGCGGGAACGGCGACGACGGCACCGGGACAGGTGAAGACGGCGGAGGCGACACCGGCGACGGCTCAGGCGACAGCACGGAGCCGCCCGCGACCGAGCCGCCGAGCACCGCGACGCCGCCCGCCACTCCCGATGCGGGCACGGGCGGCTGAACGGAAGTCAGCGATCGGGTGAAGCGCGGAGGAGTGGCAACACCACATCGTCGATGAGCGACGCGAGGAATTCGGGCGTCACGTCACCGTTGAGCAGGAACTCGTGCCGGATCAGGTTGTGCCCGACCTCGAGCCGGCGTTCGGGCACCTCGGTGCGCGCGAGTTCACCGCGCCCGACGGCACGCTCGACGAGCGTGCGCATCATCCGGATGCCGCGCCCGCGGCTCCGTGCCCGGAACCGCTCAGCGACCTCCGGGTCGCGCAGCGTCTCGCTGAGGAGCCCCTTCAATGCGTGACCCGACGGCCCATGCAGCGCGTCAGCGACCAGTTGGAACGTGGCGAACAGGTCACCACGGAGCGACCCGGTATCCGCCAGCTCGGATGGCACGGGAAGGGTGGTGTACACGGCGTCGATGACGAGTTCGGGCTTGCCGGGCCACCTGCGGTAGAGCGAGGCCTTGCTCACCCGGGCCCGCGCCGCGACGGCGTCGAGGCTGAGCCGCGCGTAGCCGGTCTCGGCGAGTTCGGCGAGCACGGCCTCGAAGATGGCGAGGCGCAGTTCGTCGCCCCGCCGGCGTGGGCCGGATCGATGGTCGGGGGCAGGCGTGGCGGCGGCATCGATGGCGGTCATGCCGACTCCTCGAGTTCGACGTGGCCGGTGCCGCCGTCGATCGTGACGACCTGGCCATCGCGCAGGAGCGACGTGCCGCTGCCCGTGCCCATGATGCTCGGCAGTCCGTATTCGCGGGCGACGATCGCGGCGTGCGAGGCGATCCCGCCCGAGTCGACGACGACCCCCGCCGCGATCTGGAACAGGGGGGTCCAGCTCGGGTTGGTGTAGGGGCAGACGAGGATGTCGCCGGGCTGCAGCCGAGCGAACTCAGCGGGCTCGCGGATGACGCGAACCGGACCCGTCACTCGGCCGCCGCCCGCCGGAATGCCGCTGACGAGCGCGTCGTCGTCGGATGCTCGCGCAGTGAGCGTGAGCGGTGAGATGAGTGGTGCCCCGCCGTATTGGGCGCGTCGCAACGCTCGGCGCTCGACGGCCGAGACGAGCTTCGACCGCTGCCGCTCGCGAACCAGCCGAGGGTCATCGATGGCGAGGAGCTCCTCGTACCGGAGGTGGAACACGTCGGTCGCCTCGGAGAGGAGTCCGGCCGATGCGAGACGGGCCCCCGCCTCGAGGAGCGCGCGACGAAGCGGCGGCAGCGGTCGCATGGCGTGGAAGTGCGTGTCTTCACGGAACGCGATGCCCGCACGGGCCTGGCGTGCGGAGTCGACGATCGCCGCTCCGGTGCGAAGTAGGCGCACGCGACGGCGGCGGAGGATGCGGTGTTCGGCTTCGGCGGCGTCGCGCTCGCCTGCTGCTGCGCTCGACGCATCGGTCGACGCACTCGCGGGTCGGGCGATGAGCGAGCGCACCGAGCTGAGGAGGATGGCGGGGTCGTCGCCCCAGGTCGGCGCGGAGGCGAGGAACGCGCTCGTGGTCTCACGGTGGCCGTACTCGTCCAGGAACGCGGCGAAGCGTTCGCGCAGCCCGGCGAGCGCGCTCGAGGTCTCGATGAGCGTGGCGAGTGCGTCGTCGGCGTGGGACTCGAACGCGACGCGCCAGGTCTCTTGGCCCGCCACGGCGTGCGCGAGATCCGAGAGTGCCGCGTTGGCGTCGCCGGTGCGCGTGTGCACGCCCCGGAGGAGCGGCGAGGACTCTCGGCCGAGGCCGAGGATGGCAAGGAGCAACCGGAGCCGCAGGAGACTGAAGCCCACCCGCGGAAGGTAGTCGATGCGCAGGTCGATCAGCCCGTCGAGGATGTCGAGTGCGCGACGCGGAATGCGCACCAGCTCGGCCCAGTCGAGGGTGGCCGGATCGACCGCGTGCAGCGCTCGAACGTCGCGGTCGAACGCGATGAAGCGACGATCCTCCGTCCAGCCGTCGGTGCGGAAGCGCCGGATCCGGGGCGCCATCCGGAACGGCGTAGCGAGCGTGCGCAACGAGGGTCGCGGATCGGGTGGCACCAGGCGATCGACGACGCCGTCGACCTCGGGCAGCATCGCGGTGAGCGAGAGGCGGATGGCGGGGATCTCGCCCAGCATGCGTGTGAGAATCCGCCCATGACCGTGCACGGTCCACGTCGTCATGTCGAGCGGGTAGGGGCGCACGGGCAGCAGCTCCGCGACGATATTCGTCATCACCCTTCGCAGCGGGTTGACGCGCACCGGCTCGGGCGGCAGTGCCGTCAGCGGACGTGCCTGCACGATCCAGAGCACACCGCCTGCCAACACCCATTCGATGTCCTGGGACGTGGCGAAGTGGCGCTCGATGCGCGTTCCGACCTCGGCCACCGAGCGGAGCACTGCATCACCCAGGTGTTCGGTTCCGTCGTCGCCTGCCTCTTCGCGCACACCACCCTCGGCAGCCGCCCGGATCACGACCTCGCGGCGTCCGAGTCGGCGCTGCAGCATCCGGCCGTCGGCTCCGACCACGAAGTGGTCAGGCGTCACGCGACCCGACACCACCGCCTCTCCGAGGCCCGGGCTCGCGTCGATGACGGTCTCGTCGCGCACACCGGTGACCGGGTTCGCGGTGAACATGACACCGGCCGTGTCGGCGTCGACGAGCCGTTGCACGACGACTGCGATCTGCACCGCTCGGTGGTCGATTCCCGCCTTGGATCGATACGCGACGGCACGTCGGGTCCAGAGCGAAGCCCAGCACCGGCGCACCGCGTCGATCACGGCCTGCTCGCCGTCGATGTTCAGGTAGGTGTCCTGTTGCCCTGCGAACGTCGCGCCCGGCAGGTCTTCGGCGGTTGCGCTGGAACGCACCGCGACCGCCCCTCCGCCGAGCCGTCGGTACGCGTCGATGATCGCGGACTCGACCGCGTCGGGCACGTCCATCGCACCGACCGCATGGCGGACCTCATCGGCGTCCACCTGGCTCATCGTCTCGGCGAGGGCGGATGCGATCCCTGCCACCTCGAAAGCCTCGCGATAGGCCCGGGTGGTGACGACGAACCCCGGAGGCACGGGAAACCCGGCACGCAGCAGCTCACCCAGGTTCGCGCCCTTGCCGCCCGCCGAGTGGAGGTCGTCTCGATTCAGGTCTTCGATTCCGACGACCAACGCGGTGTGGTGTTCGATCATTGCGTCCGTTCTCCTTCTCGATCGTGCGGTGATGCGCGGCGGCCGTGCGCGGCATCCATCTGCGTCATCGTCTGCGCCGGCGACTCCGCGTCGCGATGCGCCGTAGTGCGAAGCGCGCGCGCCGGGAGCACGAGCGTGAGCGTGAATGCGAGCGCGAGGATGATCGCCCCGTAGCCGAACACCGGCGCGACCGCTCGCGCGTACTCGTCGGGCGGCACCCCGGTGGTTCTGAGGGTGATCAGGGCCCCCGTGACCGACACGCCCACGGTCGCGCCGACCTGCCTCAGGAACACCACGGTCGACGTCGCCACGCCGAGGTTCGCGTGTGCCACGGCGTTCTGGGCCGCGAGGAGCATCACCTGCATGACGAGACCGATGCCGGCGCCCAGAATCAGCAGGGCGATGGCGATCGCCCAGAGCGGGGTGTCGGCTCGCAGCATGCCGAACAACCCGAGCCCGACGGCCGCGATCGCGGTGCCTGCGATCGGGAATGCGCGATACCTTCCGGTGCGTGCGATGCGCCGGCCCGAGATGGTCATCGTCGCGATGACGCCGGCCATCGCGATGGTCACCGCCGAGCCCGCCACCACGGGCGAGACGCCGAGGCCGAGTTGCAGCACCGCGGGCAGGAAGCTGATCGTGCCGAACAGCGCGATGCCGATGAGGAAGCTCACCGCGACCGGCACACTGAACGCGGCGTCTCGGAACAGGCCGAGCGGGATCACGGGGTCCGCTGCGCGCACCGCGGTGACGATCCAGCAGGTTGCTGCGAGCACCATCACGGTGATCGGCACGACCGCGGCAGGCCATGACCACGCGTACTCGCCGAGGCTCGCGGTGACGACGACGGTGGCGATGAGCGTGGTCAGCGAGAGCACCCCGATCAGGTCGAACGGCCGCCGTTCGCCGGGCACCGACGGCGGGATGGTGCGCACCGCGAGCACGAACGCGAGCACGGCGAGCGGCAGGTAGCCGATGAAGATCCAGCGCCAGCCGACCGTCTGGATCACCAGCCCGCCGATCAACGGGCCGCCGACCGCGGCGACGACGTAGACGATGCCGATCCAGCCGAGGTAGCGGCCTCGTTCCCGGGGACTCACGAGCTCGCCGATGATGGCCTGCGCGCCGAGCATCAGGCCACCGCCCCCGAGACCTTGCAGAACGCGAGCGCCGATGAACAGCGGCAGGCTCGCAGCCAACGACGCCACGACCGCACCGGCCGCGAACAGTGCGATGGCGATGAGCAGCATCGGCCGGCGACCGACGCGGTCACCGAGCTTGCCGTACGCGGGCATGACCGCGGTCGCGGCACCGAGATAGGCGACGACGATCACCGGCATCAGTTCGACTCCGCCGAACTCCCCGGCGATCCCCGGCAACGCGGGCGCCGATGCCGTCTGGTCGATCGCGCCGAGCAGCATGACGACCATGAGGCAGGTGAGCACCGGCCACAGCCGGCGCGGATTCGTCATCGGAGCGCCTCTCGCTTAGAGTACGCTCCGTACTCTACGCCCGATCCGAACGAAACTCACCAGTGAGCTCGAGGCGGGTCGGGGGAGATGCGTGCGGCGCTCAGCGCCTGCCGGTGAACCGCTCCATCGAACGGTAGACGCCCAGGCCGTCGCCGACCACCCGGTCGAACACGCGCGTCGGCAGCACGCCGCGCAGCGCCCGCGAGAGCCCGACGCTCCATGGCAGCTCGAGCAGTGGCCGCCCGGCGAGCATCGCCCGCCAGACCCGGTCGACGACGTAGTCGGGTTCGAGCACGGGCGTCAGCGCGGGCCCTTGCGCACCGGTGAACATGCCCGTCGCGACGTAGCTCGGCGTCACCGTGGTGACCTTCACATTCGAGTGGTCGGCCTGCTCGAGCTCGAGGCGCAGCGACTCGCTCCAGCCGATCAGCGCCGCCTTCGACGCCGCGTAGACCGCCATCCGCGGGTTCGCGAGCGTGCCCGCCGCCGATGCGATGTTCACGATTCGCGACGGCCGGTACGCGTCGGCGATCATGCCGGGCAGGAACTCACGGGTGATGTACATCGGCGCGAGCGCGTTGACCTGCATGGTGGGGCGGGTGTCTTCGCCGTTGTCGGTCTCCCAGAAGTAGCGATTGCCGCGCACGATCCCGGCGTTGTTGATGAGCACATCGGGATTACCCGCGTCCCTGCGCACCTTCTGCGCGGTCTTCGCGATCGCACCCAACTCTCCGACGTCGACGACGAACGACTGCACCCGAGTGCGACCCCGTGACATGGAGCCCAGCTCGTCCGCGGTGCGCCCGAGCGCAGCCGCGTCGCGGTCCCAGAGGATGACGGATGCCGCGCGCTCGGCCACCGCCCGCTCGGCGTACATGCGGCCCATGCCACCTGCGGCCCCTGTGATCAGCACGTTCGCGCCGTGCACCGTTCTCGTCATCGTTCCATCCTCGCGCACGCGGCATCCGCCCGACGTCGCCGGGCCGCCGGACGCGTGCGGCACCCACAGCTCAGCCGGGTCGCGTGCCGCTCGCCCGGGCGATGCCCGCCCGGCGATTCAGCAGCCCTCGTTCCCGCTCGTTCGACGTCATGCCGGCGGCGCGCTCGAACTCGACCGCCGCCTCTTGCGTCCTGCCGAGCCGAACGTACAGGTCGCCGCGCACGGCCGGCACCAGATGGTAGTCGCGCAGCGACGGCAGATCGGCGAGCTGCTCGAGCAGCGCGAGTCCCACCACTGGGCCGTACGCTCGGCCGAGCGCGACGGCGCGATTGAGCTCGACCACCGGCGACCCCGTCAGGCGGGCCAGCTCCTCGTAGAGTTCGGCGACGCGCGGCCAGTCGGTGTCGTCGACGGACGCCGCGCGGGCATGCTCCGCGGCGATGGCCGCCTGCAGGACATACGGCCCGCGCGCGGCGTCCGGGCCGGACGCCGATATGAGCGCGTCGGCACGGTTGAGGGCGCCCCGCCCACGGTGGATGCGCGAGGCATCCCACTGCCCTCGTTCCTGGTCGTCGAGGAGGATCGGCTCACCATCGGCGCCGGCGCGTGCGGCGAGCCGTGAGGACTGGAGTTCCATGAGCGCCGTGAGTCCGTGCACTTCGGGATCGGCGGGAACGAGCGCGGTGAGGATGCGGCCGAGCCGCACGGCCTCCTCGCAGAGCTGCGGTCGCATCCAGTCGGCACCCTCGGTGGCCGAGTAGCCCTCGTTGAAGAGCAGGTAGACGACGCCGAGCACGGTCGTGAGCCGTTCGGCGCGCTCTGGAGCGCTCGGTTCCTCGATCGCGGCGCCCGCCTCCGCGAGGGTGCGCTTCGCCCGCGAGATCCGCTGCGCGATCGTGGCCTCGGGTGCGAGGTGGGCCCGTGCGATCTCACGAGCCGAGAGACCGGCGACGAGCTTGAGGGTGAGCGTGCTCTGCGCCTCGGGGGTCAACGCGGGATGGCAGCAGATGAACATGAGCCGCAGCACATCGTCCTCGACGTGATCGATGCCGGCCGCGAGGTCGTCTTCAACGGCCTCGCCGAGGTCATGGGCGATCATCGCGGCCGTCCGGTCGTGCTTGGCGCGCTCACGGAATGTGTCGATGGCGCGGCGTTTGGCCGTGGTCATGAGCCACGCGGCCGGGTTGTCGGGGATGCCCGAGCTGGGCCACTGCGCCAGGGCGGCGACGATCGCGTCCTGCGCGACGTCCTCGGCGAGCGCCACGTCGCGCACGATGCGCACGAGTGCGGCGATGAGCCGCGTCGACTCCAGTCGCCAGACCGCCTCGATCGCGGCGCGCGTGGTCTCGTCTCCCACGGGAGCGATCCGACCACACGCGCCGCCGCCCCGCAAGGAGGGCTGGTCGAGGAGCGCGGCCCTTCGACAAGCTCAGGAACCGAGGCTCCGCTCGCGGCTAGAACTCCGCGATCTGGCGGATCTCGCAGGTGCCCTCCCAGCCCGGCCAGTTCTCGAGGTGGATCTGCATGAGCCGCCGCCCGAGTTCGACCGCCTCGTCACGCGAACGCACGTCGATGATGGCGTAGCCGCCGACGAGCTCCTTCGCCTCGGCGAACGGTCCGTCGACCGCCTTGATCTTGCCGTTCGTGAGCGACACGACCGCGCCGGCGGCGCTCGGCAGGAGTCCGACGGAGTCGATGAGCGTGCCGTTCCGACGCCCCTCCGCATCGAACGCCGCCATCGCCTCGTACACCGCGGGAGGCGTGTCGCCGACTCCCACTTCGTCCATCTTGATCATCGTGAGGAACCGCATCACGGCTCTCCTTCCGTCAACTGGCACACCCCGTCGGCGTGCCCTCACCATAGCGTCGGCGGCTCGCCTCGGTTCTCGACATCGGGACGAAGATCTTTCAGATGGATGTCGAGAATCGCCGCACGGCCGCGACGACTTGGTGAGCGACCGAGTCGAGGTCGCACCGATGGAAGGACACCACCATGACCACCACTACACCGCGAGCGACGGATGCCTCGCGCCGGATCGCCCGCGCAGATGACGACGCCGCTCGAACCCTCGTGACGGCCGGTGCCGTCGCCGGACCCGTCTTCGTGCTCACCGCGGGGGTGCAGGCGGCGACGCGTGACGGATTCGACCTCACGCGGCAGCCGCTCAGCATGCTCTCGCTCGGCGACGCCGGCTGGGTGCAGATCACGAACTTCATCCTCGCGGGCGTGCTCATGCTCGGCTTCGCCATTGGCGTCGCTCGCGCACTGCGCGGCGGGCCGGCGCGCAGGTGGGCGCCGTTGCTCTTCGGCGTGTACGGATTCGGGCTGGTCATCGGCGGTGCGTTCACGGCGGATCCCGCGCTCGGCTTTCCGGCCGGCGCGCCCGAAGGCATCCCTGAGACGATGAGCTTCCACGCGATGGTGCACGCGATCGCCCCACCGCTCTCGTTCACCGCCCTGGTCATCGCGATGTTCGTCGTCGCGCACCGGTTCTCATGGGAAAGCCGGCGCTCCGCCGCGACATGGACCCGGGTCGCGGCGGTCGCGTGCTTCCTGCTCTCCATTCCGGTGGGTCCGGGGTTCAGCGTGCGCCTCTTCCTGGCGATCGCCGTCGGCTTCGGGTGGATCACCGCATGGGCGATCTCCCTGCTCCACCGGCCGAGCTTCCGTTAGCCGCGCAGCCGTACGATCTCTGCAGCCATGCGCGTGATGAGGTCGTACGGCACCGGCTTGGCGTACGGGAAGTTGACCGAGTCCTTCGCGGCCCGGTATGGCGCCACCTGGGCCTCGAGTTCGCCCTCGAACTCGGGAATCGGGTAGAGGCCGACGTGGTGCTTCCACCCCGCGAAGTGGATCGCGTACCGCCCGCCGAGCATGACGGCGGCCATGCCGTAGCGGATCTTCTCGTCGCCATCGGGCACGCCCGCGTGGATCGCCTCCCGCACCGACTGGAGCACGGGTTGCACCTCGGGGTCGAAGGAGTCGATGTACTCATCGACGTTCACCGGGGCGGCGGCCATGGACGCAGTCTATGACACTGAACCGATCAGTTCAACGATGGATGCCGCCGGCATGTCACGATGGGCGGATGGCGACGCCCGACATCCGACTCGTACCGAAATCCGACGAGGAGACCGCGCAGTGGCTTCCGGTGGCGATGGCGGCCTACGAGCAGGCCCGGATCGCGGCGGGCGACACTCCCGAGCAGGCCGTTGCCGCGCGGCGCACGTCGGAGGGGCAGTTCTTCCCCGACGGCCGCCTGATCGAGGGTCACTTCCTCTTCACGGTCGAGGCCGACGGCGAGGACGCGGGGTGGCTGTGGCTCGGCCCTTCGCCCGACGGCGGCAGCTGGTGGATCTGGGACATCGCGGTGCACGAGTCGCACCGCGGCCGCGGCATCGCACGCGCGACGATGCTCATGGCCGAGGAGTTCGCTCGCTCCCAGGGCGCATCGGCCATGCGACTGAACGTCTTCGCGGGCAACACCGCGGCCATCCGACTCTACGACGGACTCGGGTACGAGACGGCGGCGATGCACAAGCACAAGCGCCTCTGAGCGGCATCCGCACACTGTTACGCCGTGCGTCGCGGCGTATTACGTCGCGGGTCGCACCGGGCTGACGCGCACGGTGTCGTCTGGATAGCGTCGGGGCATTCACCACCCGCCCGCCTCGTCCACGAGGAGTTCCGATGACGACCATCGACGCGACCGCGACCGCGACCAGCTCGACCGTCCCGGTCGTCGCGCGCGCCGAACCCGATGGCGTCGCCGCCGCTGCGCCCATCGCGTTCCGCGACGTCGGCCGCACGTTCGGCACCGCTGGCGGTGCACGTGCCGTGCTGCGCGACATCGACCTCGACGTCGCGGCCGGTGAGATCGTCGCCATCCTCGGGCCGAGCGGATGCGGCAAGTCAACGCTGCTTCGCATCGGCGCGGGTCTCGACCGACCCACCTACGGCGACGTCGCGATCGACGGCACGACCGTCGCGCCGTACGACCGGCGCTCGGCGGTCGGGTTCCAGGAGCCGCGGCTGCTGCCGTGGCGCACGGTCGCGAAGAACGTCGCGCTCGGCCTGCCCCGTGGAACCGCTCGCGACGCCGGCCGCGCACAGGTCGCGCGGCTGCTCGAGCTTGTCGGCCTCGCCGAGTTCGCCGATCACCGTCCGCACGAGATCTCGGGCGGCATGGCCCAACGCACCTCGCTGGCCCGCGCGCTCGCACGCAATCCGGCGGTGCTCCTTCTCGACGAACCGTTCGGCGCCCTCGATGCGCTGACCCGGCTGAAGATGCAGGACCTCCTCCTCGACGTGCACGCCGCTGAGCCCACCACGGTGCTCCTCGTCACCCACGACGTCGATGAGGCGCTGCAACTCGCAGATCGCATCATCCTGCTCGGCCAGGAGGACGACGCGCCCGGTGCCGTCATCCGCCAGACCGTGACGGTGCCGGGTCGCAGGCCGCGCGACCGGGGGTCGGCCGAGTTGGCCGAGCTCCGTGGGCGGCTGCTCGACGGCCTCGGCATCGATCGCCACGGCGCAGCACGCGGTGTCGAGACGACGACCACCATCCCGCACTACCCCTACTGACGAACCACCGAGGAGTCCCATGCCCCGCCCCAGTACCAGCACCCCGTTCCTCCGTTCCGCGTTCGTCGCGGGCGCCGCCGCTGCCGCACTGCTGCTCTCGGGCTGCGTCGCGGGCGAGGGCCAGGCCGCAGAGCCCGAGGCCGCGGCATCCGGCGCATCGGGTTCGCTCGAAGGCCAGACGCTCAACATCGACTTCGCGACCTACAACCCGCTCAGCCTCATCATCAAGGACCAGGGCTGGCTCGAAGAGACGGGCCTCGAGGTCACCTGGGTGCAGTCGGCCGGGTCGAACAAGGCCAACGAGGCGCTACGGGCAGGCGCGGTCGACGTCGGCTCGACCGCCGGCTCGGCGGCACTGCTCGCGCGGTCGAACGGCTCGCCGATCCAGGTCATCGACATCTATTCGCAGCCCGAGTGGTCGGCGCTCGTCGCTCCCGCGGGCTCGTCGATCGCCTCGGTCGAAGATCTCAAGGGCAAGCAGGTGGCCGCCACGAAGGGCACCGACCCGTACTTCTTCCTGCTGCAGTCGCTCGAAGCCGGCGGACTCTCGCCCGACGACATCGTGCTGCAGAACCTCCAGCACGCCGACGGTTGGGCCGCCCTGCAGAACGGGTCGGTCGACGCGTGGTCGGGCCTCGACCCGATCATGGCCGGCGCCGAGGAGGAGGGCGCGACGCTGTTCTTCCGCAACGTCGACTTCAACAGCTACGGCTTCCTGAACGCGACCGAGTCGTTCCTCACCTCCAAGCCCGAGGTCGCGCAGGCCGTCGTCGATGCGTACGAATCCGC
>JALYWB010000130.1 GCA_030852935.1 Actinomycetota bacterium
CCCCCCGCCCGCTGTCAGCGTGCCGGGGGCCGGCGCTCGATGAGTACGCGCACTTCGTCGACGAGGTCGGGCACCGGGCCGTCGACGACGAGTCGCGGCGCCACGACCGTGATCGGCATGGCCGCCACCGCAGCCGCCTCGACCCCGAGCGCCGCACGCCACGCGGTGATCTGCTTCGCTGAGGCCACATACACGATCCGGCCGAGACCGACCCACGCGTGGGCCGCCGCGCACATCGGACAGTGCTCGCCCGACGTGTACACCGTCGCCCGTGCGCGTTCATCTGGCGTCAGATGCGTGACCGCCCACTTCGCAATCTCGAACTCGGGATGGCGGGTTGGATCACCGGTCGTCGCCTCGCGGTTGCGGTCTGCGAACCGCTCGAGGCCTGCAGCGTCGACGAGCACCGACCCGAACGGTCCGTCGCCGGCATCCGCGGCCTCGCGTGCGAGTTGGACCGCTCGGCGAAGGTGCCGCAGATCCGTCTCAGTGATGGCCACGTGGAACCTTCCTACTTGAGCAACCGCGAGAGCACGCGATCGGCCAGTGGTTTTCCGCCGGTCTGGCAGGTGGGACAGTACTGGAACGTCGAGTCGGCGAAGATGACCTCGCGCACGGTGTCGCCGCAGACCGGGCACGCCTGACCCGTGCGGCCGTGCACCTGCATGTGGGAGCGCTTCGAGTCCTTGAGTTCTTCTGGCCGTCGGCCGGATGCCGCGGCCATCGCGTCGGCGAGGGTGTCCCGTAGCGCGTGGTACAGCCGCTCGACCTCGTCGGGCTCGAGCTTCGCGGCGAGCGCGTAGGGCGACATACGAGCGTTGTGCAGGATCTCGTCGGAGTACGCGTTGCCGACCCCCGCGAACACCGACTGGTCGCGAAGGAGGCCCTTGATCTGCGTTCGTCGCCCGGCGAGGATCGCCGAGAAGTCGTCGAGGGTGAAGTCGGCCGCGGTCGGATCGGGCCCGAGGCGCGCGATACCGGGCACCTGGGCGGGGTCACGCACGACATACACGGCGAGCGATTTCTTGGTGCCGGCCTCAGTCAGGTCGAAACCAGCACCGTCGTCGAGGCGAACGCGCAGCGCGATGGGCGACTTGCCCGGCCTGATGAGCGTCTTCGGCAGTTCGTCGTACCAGCGCAGCCACCCGGCCCGGGCGAGGTGGAACACGAGGTGCAGGCCACCGGCTTCGAGGTCGACGAACTTGCCGTGCCGAGTCGCCCCGTCGATCGTCTCGCCGGTGAGCGCGGAGAGCGGCGGATCGAAGGTCTTCAACGCCGAGATCGCCGCGACGGTCGCCGAACTGATCGCATGCCCCCTCGCGCGCTCGCGGAGGAACCCCACGAGCGCATCGACCTCCGGCAACTCGGGCACCAGCCCATCGTCTCACCGCACGCCGACATTCGGGGCCTGATCGGCGTGAGCGCCGTCAACTCGTGGCGACGATCGGCAGAGACTCGTCGAGCGCGTTCTCGTCGCGTGGCCGGCTCCCTACGAGTCGGGAACGGATGCCGGGAGCCGACGTCCAGACCCGCTGACGCGCACCGCTATCGTCGACTCATGCGCATCGACGACCGCAGCGGCATCCGCGTGCTCCATCTCGAACCAGCGGGCGAGACGCTCTCGACCTCGGATGACGCATCTGATCTCGTGGGCAGTGCCTGGTCGCACGACGCGGCCATGGTCGCCGTGCCGGTCGGGCGACTCGATTCCGCGTTCTTCGACCTGCGCTCGGGCATCGCGGGAGAGATCACGCAGAAGCTCGTGAACTACCGCATCCGGCTCGCCGTGGTCGGCGACATCGCGGAGCACGTGGCCGCAAGCGACGCCCTGCGCGACTTCGTCTGGGAGTCGAACCGCGGCGACCACGTCTGGTTCGTCGACGACGAAGCGGCGCTTGCTGACAGGCTCGCCCAGCGAGTGCCGCCACGGGCGACTCACTGAAGCAGCCGCAGGTCGGTCGTCATCGGCGGCAATTCTCGGAAGGAACGAATATGGCACAGGACTTCAGCATCATCATCTCGCAGGGCCGCGTTGCCGACCGCACGGACGGCGCGTTGAGAGGTGCTCGCGCAGCAGGGGAGGCGCTGAGCGCGTATCTCGATCGCGCCCCGGTCATCGTCGGGACGCCGTCTCCATGCACGGTGGACGACTGGAGTGTCGCGCTTCCCGCCGCCCGGCAGACGTTGGAGGGCCTTCGGGATGCCGTCACCACGACCCTCGACGCCGCTCAAGTACCGCTTCTTCTGACCAACACCTGCGCAGCGAGCTTGGGAACACTGCCGACCGCCGCGGCCCGTTACCCCGATGCGGTCGTGCTGTGGATCGATGCCCACGGAGACTTCAACACACCTGAGAGCACTGACTCCGGATATCTCGGCGGAATGGTGCTCGCAGCCGCATGCGGGCTGTGGGACAGCGGCCACGGCGGAGGTCTGGATCCCGAGCAGGTCATCGTCGTGGGCGGACGCGACATCGACCCGGCTGAAGCCGACCTACTGACAGAAGCCGGCGTTCGCGTGCTGCCCCCGAACGAAAGCACACCCGCACGCGTGGCGGAACTCGTGGCCGGCCGTGACGTATGGATCCATGTGGACTGGGACGTGCTCGAGCCGGGATACATCCCCGCGGCCTACCGTGTGCCGGGCGGGCTACTGCCGCATCAGGTCGCTGACATCTTCGCGGCGCTCCCGGTGGATCACATCAAGGGGGTGGAACTCGCCGAGTTCGAGTACGACGCTCCCGAGGTGCCGTCACCGGTCAGCGTCGAGCTCATTCTCGAGACGTTCCAGGCTCTGCGGCGCTGAGACGACGCGCTCGGGTGTCCTTGCTCCAGAACGATGGTCACGCGACCAGTGTCGAATGAAGTCCGTCAATAACCGTTAGACGTTGAAGCGGAACTCGACCACGTCGCCGTCCTGCATGACGTAGTCCTTGCCCTCCATGCGGGCCCTGCCACGCGCGCGGGCCTCGGCGACCGAGCCGGCGTCGACGAGGTCGGCGAATGAGATGACCTCGGCCTTGATGAAACCGCGCTCGAAATCGGTGTGGATGACACCCGCCGCCTGCGGGGCCTTCCAACCCTTGTGGATCGTCCACGCGCGCGACTCCTTGGGTCCCGCGGTGAGGTAGGTCTGCAGTCCGAGCGTGTTGAAGCCCACGCGCGCGAGCTGGTCGAGGCCCGACTCGTCCTGACCGGTCGACGCGAGCAGTTCCGCGGCATCCGCGGGGTCGAGATCGATGAGCTCCGACTCGATCTTGGCGTCCAGGAAGACGGCCTCGGCGGGCGCCACCAGCGCCGCGAGCTCGGCCTTGCGCGCGGCATCCGTCAGTACTGCCTCGTCGACGTTGAAGACGTAGATGAAGGGCTTCGCCGTGAGCAGGCCGAGTTCGGCGATGGGCTCGAGATCGACGGATGCCGCAGACAGCGGCGTCCCCTTCTGCAGGGCCTCGCGCGCCTCGTTCGCAGCGGCGAGCACCGACGGGTCGAGCTTGCGGCCCTTGACCTCCTTCTCGTAGCGCGTGATGGCGCGCTCGAGCGTCTCGAGGTCGGCGAGGATCAGCTCGGTGTTGATGGTCTCCATGTCGGCCTTGGGGTCGACCGTTCCCTCGACGTGCACCACATCGGAGTCGTCGAAGCCGCGCACGACCTGGGCGATCGCGTCGGCCTCGCGGATGTTCGCGAGGAACTTGTTGCCGAGCCCCTCCCCCTCTGACGCCCCCCGCACGATGCCCGCGATGTCGACGAACGACACGGCGGCGGGCAGGATGCGCTCCGAGCCGAAGATGCCGGCGAGGGTCTCGAGCCGCGGGTCGGGCAGGTTCACGACGCCGATGTTCGGCTCGATCGTCGCGAAGGGATAGTTCGCCGCGAGCACCTGGTTCTTGGTGAGTGCGTTGAACAGGGTGGACTTGCCGACGTTGGGCAGGCCGACGATGCCGATAGTGAGAGCCACGGGGGTCTATCGTACCGGCAGCCCGGTCGGGGTATCCGTCGCGTCATCCGTCGGGCCGGTGCGCGAGCGCCGTCGTCGCAGGGTCAGATAGACGCCCGCGATCACCAAGGTGCCGCCGATGGCTGCGGAGAGCTCGAGCGTTGAGCCGAACGCCAGCGCGATGGCGACGGTGAACACCGGGAGCAGGTTGAGGAAGATGCCGGCACGCGCCGGACCCACCTTCGACGCGCCGATGTTCCAGAACACGTACCCGGCCATCGAAGGGAACACGACGATGTAGACGAGGCCGAGTACGCCGGCGGTCGACGTCGGCAGCGAGACACCCGTCACCGCAACGAGTGGCAGCATCGTGACGACCGCGAATACGGCCTGCACCGAGGTGGCGGTGATCGGCGGTGTCACGAGACGGCGCGAGATGAGGGAGTACGCCGTCCACGCGAGCACCGACCCGAGGACGAGCAGGTCGCCGATCCCGAAGCCCTGCTCGACCAGCAGCCCGACATCGCCACCCGTCAGCACGACCGTGACGCCGATGAACGCGACGAGGAGGCCGAGCACCTGCACGCGATTCAGCCGCTCATGCAGGAAGATCGCCGCGCCGAGCGCAATCGTCGCCGGATTGATGGCGCTGATCACCGCCGCGTTCACGGCGCCGGTGAGACCGAGGGCCGCGTAGAGCAGCAGGGTGTACGCAACCAGGCCGAGCAGGGATTGCAGCAGATGCAGCTTCCACTCCCGCAGTGCCAGCCGCCAATTCGGGCGCTCGATCAACCACGCGATCGCGATGAGCGGCAC